>DASWGY010000035.1:0-5579 GCA_036393495.1 Candidatus Limnocylindrales bacterium | reverse complement strand
TGCAGCACCTCGGCCCGCTCGCCGTCGTGGCTCTCACCCTGCCCGATCGCCGCGAGCATCTGGTAGACGAGCGGGGGCGGCGCGGCGATCCGCGCGGAGACCGGGCCCACGGAAATGCTCATCGCGTGGTCATCCCGCGATGATCTCGTTCCAAACAAGTGGGGCGTGCATGGAGCCAAGGTAGCGAGCCCCGGCCGGGGGGCTGTAACCGGGCTCACCCCGAGGTCGGGGCTCGTGCTGCGTCGCCCGGGATCGGCGCCGCCTGGACCGCGGTGAACCGCCAGCGCCGCAGCCGCCGGCGCCCGATCAGCCAGCCGACAGCCGCCTCCTCGGCGAGCACGAGCAGCAGCCCCAGCCGCCCCGGCCGCTGCGGCCGCGCCCGGAAGACCCGCCTGGCGGCTGCGGCGCGGGCCCGGCTCCGCGCGGCGAGATCGACGGTGACGTCATCAAGCTGTTCCAGCCGGAGGCCGCAGCAGGCGATGTACCGAGCGAACGCCTCGCGATCGAGGCCGCGATGGTCGATGAACGTGACGAAGATCCGACCGGGTGGTTCGAGGGATCTCGAGATGGACGCCAGGAGGTCCGGCGCTCGCCGCACGAACATCAGGGAGTCGAGGGCGAACGCGGCCGATCCCCGGATCGCCGTGTCGCCGAGGTCGCCGACCTCGAACTGAACAGCCGCGGCGACGCCCGCAGCCTCGGCCCGCCGACGGGCGTCGGAGATGGCGCGGCGGGACGCGTCGATCCCCCGGACCTGGCAGCCAGTCCGCTGATGCAGCGCGATCGCGACCTCGCCGATGCCACAGCCGAGGTCCACGATCACGTCGTGAGGCGATGGGTGAAGGGCAGCCACGACCGCCCGGAGGTCCTCGGCCGTCGCGTAGCCATGCACCGCCGGAGCGTCATCGGCCCGCGCCGCCCGCAGGAAGGCTCGCCCGGCAGGCGTCGCGAGGACCCGATAGCTGAGCGCGAAGTACCAGGCACGGGCGGCCTCGCGCCAGTCGTCCCTCATGACCATGGGTGATCTGACCTCGACGGTCGGCGCCCCGCCGTGAGATGGGACACAGCGTCGGTCGCCGGTGGGGGCGAGTCTTGAGCCCATGACCTTCGAGCCCAGGTCCGTGCGGTCCTGCCCGTGAGTCGGCGGCAGCGGTCGGGTCGCGCGCTTCCGACCGACGCCTCGCCTCGCTCCTCCCGGCCGCGCTCCCGGCGGCGGCAGGAAGTCCATCGCGGGCGTTTCGCCGCCATCCGGCCCTGGATCCTGCCGGGCGTCTTCGGCGCGGCGGTGCTCGGCGCGATCATCGTCCTCTTCGACCTTTCCACGTCGTCATCGTCCGCGAGCGGACCGCGCCTCGCACCGCCGGTGCTGGGCGAGGCCGCGGCGCCGGTCGCGATCCGGGAGTACGGCGACTTCCAGTGCCCATCGTGCGGCGCGTTCTTTCGATTGATCGAGCCCCAGGTCCGCGAGGCCTATCTCGCGACGGGCAACGCTCGCCTCGAGTGGCATGACTTCGCCTGGATCGGCCCCGAATCGCGCGACGCGGCCAATGCGGCGCGCTGCGCCCAGGTCCAGGGCCAGTTCTGGGAGTATCACGACCTCCTGTACGGCAACCAGGGCGGGGAGAACAGCGGCGCGTTCTCGAAGGACCGCCTGAAGGCATTCGGCGGGAGCCTCGACCTCGACGCCCAGGCCTTCGGGGCATGCGTCGACGCCGGAACCTACGCCGGCGCCGTCCAGGCCGACTTCGACGAGGTCCGATCCCTCGGCCTCACCGGGACGCCGACGTTCATCATCGGATCCCGCCGGATCGTCGGAGCGCAGCCCTTCGAGGTCTTCGCCGCGGCGATCGAGGCCGAGCTCGCCGGCCGCTAGCGGCCACGGGACATCGACCGATGGATCTCGGCGTCGAAGCAGCGGTCGCGTTCGCGGGTGGGCTGCTCGCCCTCCTCAGCCCCTGTTCCGCGCTCCTGCTGCCGGCATTCTTCGCCTACGCCTTCGGCTCGACCGGCCGGCTGATCGCCCGGACTGCGGTCTTCTATCTCGGCCTCGTGGCGGTCCTCGTGCCCGTCGGGCTGGGTCTCGGGGCGCTCGGCGCACTGGTCCTCGAGCGGCGGACCGAGCTCGCGCTCGTCGCCGGCGTCCTGCTGATCGCGATCGGGTCGTACCAGCTCGTCGCCGGCGGCTTCCAGATCCCCGGATCGGCGGGCCTGATGGCCCGGGTCGGCGGGGAGTCGGCGGCGGCGACGTTCGCGCTGGGGGCCGTCTACGGGATCGCAGGCTTCTGCGCCGGACCGATTCTCGGCGGTGTCCTGACGCTGGCCGGCACGTCGGGCGGTCCCGTCGCGGGCGGTGCGCTGCTGGCGGTGTACGCCGCCGGGATCGCAGCGCCGCTCTTCCTGCTGGCGCTGCTCTGGGACCGGGTCGGGACAGGCGGGAGGAGCCGCCTGCGGGGACGCGAGATCCGCCTCGGGCCGTGGGCGCGGCACTCCTCGATCGTCGCCTCGAGCCTCGTCTTCATCGGTCTCGGCATCGCGTTCATCGCCTTCCAGGGCTCGAGCGCCCTGAGCGGCGTGTACGCGTCGCTCGGTGCGGCCGACCTCGCGGTCTCGCTCGAGGCTGGTGTCTCGGCCGTCATCCGCGGCAACGGCGCCGTCGTGACCTTCGCCCTCCTGGCCGCGGCGGTCGTGCTGGTGGCCGCCGCTGTCCGCCGCCGGAGGCGCGAGCCGTGACGGACTGGCTCCGCAAGCGGCCCACCGGCCTCGCGTTGGCGAGCAGCGTCGCGGCGGCCCTCGCCTGGTTCGCCCTTGCGTCGGCCACCGGGCTGATCTTCCACGTCATGCCGGCCGCACCGACCCTCGCTGCGGCATATGTCGTCCGTTGGGCCGTCGACCGGCCCCCGAGTCGGGCCAGACGATCGGCGATCCTTGCGCTCGGCGCGTCGATCGCGGCGGCGATGAGCCTCATCCTGGGCTTCGGGGGCCGCCCGCTCGACGAGCCCCCGCTCACGGTGCTCGCGATCCTCGGCGGCGTCGTGATCGGAGCCTGGCTCATGCGACCGGGCGGGTCCGACGGGGCGAGGGCCACGACGGATCCGACGGACGTGCGCCATCACACAGTCCAGGGCGTCGAACCTGACTAGGGTGGCGCCATGGACATCATTCGACGACTGACCGGCACCTCAACGTCTTGCGACCACGTTACCGGCGCTCCGCCCGAGCCCCAGGCGGCTCGGTGCCAGGAGTGCGGCAGTGGCTTCAACCTCCGGCTGTGCGCCAGCTGCGGCCACGTCGGCTGCTGCGAGTCACAGCAGGGCCACGCCCGAGCCCACGCCCTGGCCGAGGGCCACCCCGTCATCTACCAGATGCCGGCGCCGGATGGCTTCATCTGGTGCTACGCGGATCGAGCCTACGTCGGCTAGCGCGCGCGTCGGCGCTGCCCTGACCGTTGCCGGTGCCGGGCTGCTGGCGGTCGCCATCGCCTGGCCGCACGCCGCGGCGGCCCCGCTGCTCGGCGGCCTGGGTCTCAACGCCCTGATCATCGGCCCGTTCTTCGCCGCCCGCCCCCTGTTCCGACGAATTCGCGACCGGCTCCCGCCGTGGCTGCCCTGGTAGGGTCGGGCGGGTCCTCAGGGTCGGCCGGGTCCTCCGGGTCGGCGGGCCGGCGAGGGTAGTTGTCAGCCGGCCGTCCAGATCGTCGTCTCGGGCGAGAACGCGGCCCAGGCGAACCAGAAGTGATCACCATGGACGAGCGGCTCCAGGCGCGAGCCGGCCAGCTCGCCGTCCGTCGCGACACCGGCGATTGACCAGGTCGAACCGGTCTCCTGATCGCGAATCGGGCCCGTCTCGTCGCCCTCGCGGACGAAGGTGAGTGCGCGGCCATCGACCACCGGGCTGAACACGCCGGTGGCCCCGATGTCCTCGCTGGCGTCGATGTTCGGACCGCCGAGCGCCGACGCGGTGCCGAGCGCCCAGAACACCACGATCGGGTCGTCGCCGACGGTCGCGGAGGCGACACCGGTCGTCCGGAGCTCGGAGTAGGGGAAGGCCACTGCCTCCGTGCCTTCGCCCACGGTGACCACGCGCTCCTTCGGCGGCAGGCGCCCATCGAGCTCGCCCTCGAACAGGAACGGGTTCTGGTCGACCGTGTCGTAGCCGACGTAGGGGTTGCGGCCGTAGTCGCGGAAGAAGCCCGTGTCGCGACTCAGCACGTCGCCGTCGGGGTGCGCGGCCTCGAAGTCGGCGAGCGACACGATCTGGGCCGGCAGGAAGACGAGCCGCGTGCCGGTCAGCTCGCCGACGATCGCCTCGCCGGTCGCCTGCTGCCACCAGCTCTCGGTCTGGCGGTCGTACATCACGAGATCGCTGAACCGGAGGTTGCCGGTCGTGCCGAAATCGTGGACGAGGCCGCCGAACTCGCGCTCGAAGACGAGGGCGGTGTTGCACAGCGGGCAGAAGGTGACGACCACCGGCGTCCCGCCCAGGGTGTCGTTCGCGATCTCGTGCCACATGAGGACCGCCAGTGGGTAGGCCCGCGCGGCATCGCCGACCTGCAACGAGATCACCGGCGCCTTGTCGGCCAACCAGTCACGCGCCGCCGCGATCGACTCGAACTTCGGCTCGTCGACCGCCGGGATCCCATCCTTCGGCGGGCCGCCGCCCTGGAATTCGGCGAGATCGACGCTCGCCCTCGTGAAGTCGGTCTTCCAGCCGGACTTGGACACCCGCAACCGGTTCGTGTCGGCGCCGGCGGGCGTGCTCGAGGCCGACGGGCTGGTCGGCGTGGGCGAATTGGCGTCGCCCGGGCTGGGTGCGCCGGTGTCCCCCGGCGAGCCCTGCAGCGAGGCGCCGGAGCAGGCGGCGACGACGAAGCTCGTGATCACGATCAACCTGACGAGGGCGAAGGGACGGATCATCCATGCCACGGTAGGCGTGAGGACGGCCGCGGGCTGTGACGACCGTCACGTTCGAGCGATTCTGAGCCCCGGCGGAGCTCCCGGCCGGCGCGAGGAATCGGTAGCCTTCGGACGATGTCAGGCTTCGCCTACGACCCGGCGATCACGGCCCGGTTCCCGACGATCGTCGGGGGCGTGGTTCATGCTGACGGGCTCATGAATGGGCCGTCACCTGCGGCGCTCCGCGAGGCGTTCCAGGCCGAGCAGGTCGCGGCTCTCGCCGGGATCGGCGCCACGCCGCTCTCCGAGGTGCCGAGCCTCGCCGCGTGGCGTCGCGCCTTCCGCGCGTTCGGCGTCGATCCGACCGCCTATCGCTCGGCGGGCGAAGCGCTCCTCCGGCGTTTGACGAAGCAGGGCTCGATCCCATCGATCAACGCCCTCGTCGATATCGGCAACCTCGTGAGCATCCGCTACGCGCTGCCGGTGGCGATCTTCGACCAGCGCTTGCTGACAGGCGGCACGACGGTCAAGTTCGCGAGCGGCAGCGAGTCGTTCACCGATCTCGGCTCAAATGCCCGGGAGGCACCGCTGGCGGGCGAGGTCATCTTCGTTGACGGGGCCGGTCTCGTCTGTGCTCGACGTTGGTGCTGGCGTCAGTCCGCCGAGAGTGCCTCCGGCCCGGCGACC
>DASWGY010000034.1:0-7078 GCA_036393495.1 Candidatus Limnocylindrales bacterium | reverse complement strand
CCCACGACGAGGCCGAGGCCCTCGACGCGGCCCGCCGTATCCTGACCCACCTGCCGCAGAACAACCTCGAATCAGCCGGCCCCGTGCCGACCGCCGACCCGTCCGAGCGGATGGATCCCGAGCTCGACCGAATCGTCCCTGATGACCCGCACCGGCCCTACGACATGCACAACGTCATCAATCGCATCGTCGACGACGGTGCGTTCCTCGAGATCCAGCCCGGCTGGGCCGCGAACATCATCATCGGCTTCGCCCGCTTCGCGGGCCGGAGTGTCGGGATCGTTGCCCAGCAGCCGGCCGTCCTCGCCGGGGCCCTCGATATCGATGCCTCGACGAAGGCAGCCCGGTTCGTCCGGACCTGCGACTGCTTCAACGTCCCGCTCGTGACCCTCGTGGACGTCCCCGGATTCCTGCCAGGGGTGGGGCAGGAGCACGGCGGGATCATCAAGCATGGCGCCAAGCTGCTCTTTGCCTACTGCGAGGCGACGGTCCCCAAGGTGACCGTCATCACCCGCAAGGCGTACGGCGGGGCCTACGACGTCATGAGCAGCAAGCACGTCCGGGGCGACATGAACTTCGCCTGGCCCTCCGCGGAGATCGCGGTCATGGGCGCCGAGGGTGCCGTGAACATCATCTTCAAGGACGAGATCGCGAAGGCCGACGACCCGGCAGCCGAGCGCCGTCGCCTGGTCGCCGAATACGAGGAGGAGTTCAACAACCCCTACATTGCCGCGGCCCGGGGCTATGTCGACGACGTCATTCGGCCGTCCGAGACGCGCCCCCGGATCATCCAGGCGCTCGAGATGCTCGCCGACAAGCGCGACACGAACCCCCGGAAGAAGCATGGCAACATCCCGCTCTGAGTCGGCGGTCGCTCCGTCTTTGCACAAAGACGACGCGTCCGGACCCCCGTTCCGCCGTGTTCTCGTGGCCAACCGTGGCGAGATCGCCGTTCGCATCATCCGTGCCTGCCACGAGCTGGGGACGGAGGCCGTGGCCGTCTACAGCGATGCCGACGCCGCGGCCGCCCACGTCCGGCTCGCCGACCGAGCCGTCCGGCTGGGTCCCGCGTCGCCCGCCGAGAGCTACCTCCGGATCGACGCGATCGTCGAGGCCGCCCTCGCTTCCGGGGCCGAGGCGATCCACCCGGGCTACGGGTTCCTCGCCGAGCGGGCGGCCTTCGCCCGGGCGGTGGAGGATGCGGGCCTCGTGTTCGTGGGCCCGCCGTCGGCGTCGATCGAGGCCCTCGGCGACAAGCTCCATGCCCGGCGGACCGCGGCCGCCGTCGGGGTTGCGGCCGTCCCGGGAACGCTCGAGCCCGCGCCACTCGACCGGCCCGACCACGTTGCCCGGATCGTGGCCGAGGCGGAGGAGATCGGCTTCCCGCTCCTCGTCAAGGCCGCCGCCGGCGGCGGCGGCCGGGGCATGCGGCGAGTCACGACGGCCTCGGAGCTGCCGGCGGCCCTCGTTGCCGGTTCGCGCGAGGCAGCCTCTGCCTTCGGAGACGGCGCGGTGTACCTCGAGCGGGAGATCAGCCCGGCGCGGCACATCGAGGTCCAGCTGCTGGGTGACGCCGCGGGACGAGTCATCGCCCTGGGCGAGCGCGACTGTTCGCTCCAGCGCCGCCACCAGAAGCTCGTCGAGGAGGCCCCCGCACCGGGCCTGACGGAGGGGGATCGCAGCCACCTGCACGAACTCGCCGTTCGGGTGGCGGCGGCCGCCGGCCTCCGCAACGCTGCCACGGCCGAGTTCCTCCGGGCGCCCGACGGTTCCTTCTACTTCCTGGAGGTCAACACCCGGCTCCAGGTGGAGCATGGTTTGAGCGAGCTCGTGACCGGCGTCGATATCGTGCGCGAGCAGCTCTCGCTCGCCGCCGGGCGGCCGCTGTCCGAGGCCGCCCTGGCCGCGGCTTCACGGGCGGCCACCCCGGCCGGCCATGCGATCGAAGTCCGAATCTCGGCCGAGGATCCGGCTGCAGACTTCGCCCCGACCCCCGGGCGGGTCCTCAGGTGGGTGATGCCATCGGGTCCCGGCGTCCGGGTCGACACCGCCCTCGAGACGGGGGACCGCGTCCCGGCCGAGTACGACAACCTCATCGCCAAGGTGATGGTCCACGCTGGAACCCGCGACACCGCGATCGACCGGCTCCGGCGAGCCCTGGACGAGGTCGAGATCGCGGGGATCCAGACGACGCTGCCATTCCACGCCTTTGTCGCCCGGGCGCCGTCGTTTCGAGCGGCGGACCTCTCGACCGGCTGGGTCGGCGAACACTGGGACGGCCCCGGCGAGCAGCGGCTGGCCATCGAGGCCGCCCAGCTCGCCGCCGGGCTCTCGGCGATCGACGCGGCGGTCGCTGCCGGAGGCGTCCCGGCCCCGATCCCCGCGACGTCACCTCGGACCGGAGGATCTGCCGACGGACGATGGCACCGCTCGGGCCTCGAGGCGGCCCAGGACCGCTGGCCCCGATGAGCTCGGTCGAGCGCCCGGCGGCCCCGGTCCCCGGCAACCACCTCGCGCCGGATCCCCGCGGCGTGCGGGTCAGCGTCGCCCCGACGATGGCCGTCGCCGATGCCCCGCCGCTCGTCCTCGAGCCGCCCCAGGTCCCGGTGGCGCCGGCGCCGCGGCTGATGGGCTTTGGCGTGCTGGGCGGCACCGCGCCGATCCGCCCCGCCCTGCCCGCGGACGCGGACGACCACCGCCACGTCCTCGTCGAAGGGCAGCCGGTGGAAGCCGAGCTCAGCCAGCTCGACGACGTCCGGGCGATCCTCGCTCGCGGCGGCCCGGCCGGGACCCGAGACCGGGTCCTGCTCCTCCCGCCGGTCCCGGCGCCAGGCGTCGCCTCAGGCCTCGTCCGACGGGAGGTCGTCGTCGGTGGCTGGCGAGTCGTGCTCGAGATCGAGCCGGCGGCCCGGGCCGCGCTCCGCGAGCGGGCGCGGCGTGGTCGCGAGGAGGTCGGGAACAGCGGCCCGGCCGAGGTCCGTGCCATCATCCCCGGCGTCGTCGTCTCGGTCTCGGTGGCTGCCGGGGATGCGGTGACGGCCGGTCAACAGCTCCTCGTCGTCGAGGCGATGAAGATGCAGAACGAGCTTCGCGCGCCACGGGACGGCACCATCGAGAAGGTCGCCGTGGGTGCCGGGCGGACGATCGAGGTCGGCGACCTCCTCCTCGTGATCTCGTGAATCCCGGGACCGCACCATGACCAGGGAGCGAGCCGCGGGACCCGGAGCATCGGACTCCCGGCGCCCCACGCCGGACCCGGGCCGTGAGCGCTGGCGCAGCGGCCCGCGGGCGAAGGCCCTCGAGGGGGCACCCGAGCGGCGCGAGCGCTTCGAGTCGTCCTCCGGCATCGAGGTCCGCGACCTCTACACGCCGGCCGACATCGTCGGCCTCGACGAGGACCGCGACCTCGGCCGTCCTGGCGAGTTCCCGTTCACCCGGGGCGTCCAGCCGACGATGTACCGGAGCCGCTTCTGGACGATGCGCCAGTACGCCGGCTTCGCCACGGCCGCGGAGACCAACCGGCGCTTCCGGTACCTCCTCGAGCAGGGCCAGACCGGGCTGTCGGTGGCGTTCGACCTGCCGACCCAGATGGGCTACGACTCGGATGCCCCCGAGGCGGCGGGGGAGGTGGGCCGGGTCGGGGTCCCGATCGCCAGCCTCGCCGACATGGAGGCCCTGTTCGATCACATCCCGCTCGGCGACGTCTCGACCTCGATGACGATCAACGCCACCGCCGCGACGCTCGTGGCCCTGTATGTCGCCGCCGCGGAGGGCCAGGGGGTGCCGAGGGACCGGCTCTCGGGCACGGTCCAGAACGACATCCTGAAGGAGTACATCGCCAGGGGGACCTGGATCTACCCGCCCCGCCCGTCGATGCGCCTGGTGACCGACGTCTTCGAGTTCGGTGCCCGCGAGCTGCCGCGCTGGAACACGATCTCGATCAGCGGCTACCACATGCGCGAGGCCGGCGCCTCGGCCGCCCAGGAGCTGGCCTTCACCCTGGCCGACGGGATCGCCTACGTCGAAGCCGCCCTCGCCCGCGGCCTCGCGATCGACGATTTCGCCCCCCGCCTGAGCTTCTTCTTCGCCGCCTGGTCGGAGCTCTTCGAGGAGGTCGCCAAGTTCCGGGCCGCCCGCCGCATGTGGGCCCGGATCGTGCGGGACCGCTTCGGGGCGAAGGCCCCGCGCTCGATGGCCTGCCGCTTCCACGTCCAGACCGCGGGCTCGTCGCTGACCGCCCAGTCGGTCGACAACAACGTCGTCCGGACGGCCTACCAGGCCCTCGCCGCCGTCCTCGGCGGCGCTCAGAGCCTCCACACCAACTCACGCGACGAGGCCCTGGCCCTGCCGACCGAGGACTCCGTCCGCCTGGCCCTCCGGACGCAGCAGATCCTGGCCTACGAGGCGGGCGTTACCGAGACGCCCGATCCACTTGCCGGCTCCTTCTTCGTCGAGACCCTGACGGACGAGCTCGAGGCGGCGGCGAACGCCTACCTGGCCGAGATCGACGCGATGGGCGGCACCCTGGCCGCGCTCGACGCCGGTTTCCAACAGCGCCAGATCCAGGAATCCGCCTACCGGACCCAGCGGGCGATCGATGCCGGCGACCAGGTCGTCGTCGGCGTCAACCGCTTCCGCGACGAGGCGTCGGTCTCGCCACCGACCCAGCGAATCGACCCGGAGGGGGAGCGGCGCCAGGTCGAGGGTCTTGCGCGCGTCCGGGCCGAGCGCGACCCGGCGGCCTGGGCGGCGACGCTCCGCCGCCTCGACGATGCGGCGCGAGGCACGGACAATCTGCTGCCGCCGCTCATCGAGGCGGTGAAGGCCTATGCCACGGTCGGCGAGATCGCCGACCACCTCCGCGCGGCCTGGGGCGTCCACCGCGAGCTGATCACCGTCTGAGCATCGGCCGAGGTTCGGAAGGAGGCGCGAGTCATGGCCGTTCTGCCGCCGGGCCGGATCCATCACCTGGCCCTCGTCGTCCGCTCGATCGAGGCGAGCGCCGTCCTGTGGCGCGACTACCTGGGCCTCGAGCTCGAGACGATCATGGACATCGAGTCTGATCGTGTCCGGATCGCCTTCCTGAAGGTGGGGGAGTCGAAGGTCGAGCTCGTGGAGCCGACCGACGGCACGACCGGCGTCGCCCGCTTCCTCGAATCCAGGGGCGAGGGCTTCCACCACGTCTGCATCGAGGTCGGGAACCTGTCGGAGGAGCTCACCCGCCTCGGGATCGAGGGGCTCGAGCTCATCGACAGCGCCCCTCGACGTGGCGCCGAAGGCCCGGTCGCCTTCATCCACCCGCGCTCCTGCGGCGGCGTCCTCGTCGAGCTCATCGAGGCGCCGGGCGGTCCCTCCTGGAAGTCGCTCGGTTACCCCGCGTAGGTCGCCGCTACAGCGACCAGGCGAGGAGAACCGCCGGCGAGAGATCGGCCCGGCGGGCGAAGGTCACGAGGTCGCCGGCCACCTGGCGGATCCAGGGCTTCTCCTCGCGCGGCAGGGGACCGATCTCCTCCTCGAGGAGCTCGATCCAGCGCCCGGCGATGGCGTCGATCTCGTGATCTCCGACCCGGGCGATGCCGCTGATCCAGGCCGGGTCCACCCGCTCGACCGTCCGTTCCCCGATGTCGCCGGGGCCGTCGAGATCGCGCCGCGCATCGATGAAGTCGATCGGCTCGTCGCTCCCGGTGACGTCGCGGACGGCCTCGCTGAAGCGGTCGAGCCACGTCGGATCCATCGCCCCGCCGAGGGTCAGGTGGGCATCAAAGCGCCCGGGGGCATCCAGCCCGGCCCAGTCGTCGATCGTGATCGCCAGCAGGATCTCGCGGCTCTCACCCGCAATCAGATCCATCAGGAAGCCCACGAGTTGACCTCCGGTCGAGGGGGAGGGAGGTGAGGAGCCTGATCAGCCGCGGTAGCCGGCGTCGCGGAGCAGCGACGGCAGCTCGGTCGGCGAGCCGGCGACCCGGAAGCCGGCGGCCTCGAGGGCCGTCACCTTCGACGCGGCGGTCCCGGAGCCGCCCGAGATGATCGCCCCGGCGTGACCCATCCGCTTGCCCTCGGGTGCGGTCCGGCCGGCGATGAAGGCGACCTTGGGGATGTCGGCGAGGTGCTCCGCGGCCCAGGCAGCGGCCTCCTCCTCGGCTGCCCCGCCGATCTCGCCGATGAGGACGAGGGCCTCGGTCTCGGGGTCGTCGCGGAACAGCTGGAGGACGTCAAGGAACTGCGTCCCGATCACCGGGTCGCCACCGATCCCGATGCAGGTCGACTGGCCCAGCCCGGCGTCGGTCATCGCCTGGACGGCCTCATAGGTGAGGGTCCCGGAACGCGAGACCACGCCGACCCCGCCTTCGCGGTGGATCGAGCCGGGGATGATCCCGACCTTGGCCCGGCCGGGCGAGGTGGCGCCCGGGCAGTTCGGACCGATGAGCCGTGCGCCGGCGAGGCGGACCTCCTCGACGACAGGGATCATGTCGAGGGCCGGGATGCCCTCGGTGATGCAGAAGACCGTCTTGATGCCGGCCGCGACGGCCTCGAGGACGGCGTCCGGGGCGCCGCCCGCGGGGACGAAGATGCAGGACGCGTTGGCGCCGGTCTGGGCGACGGCTTCGGCCACGGTGTCGAACACGGGAACGGTCCCGTCGAGCGCGGTCTGGCCGCCCTTGCCCGGCGTCATGCCGGCGACGATGGTCGTGCCGTAGGCCTGCATCGCCAGGCTGTGGAACTCGCCCTCGCGGCCGGTGATGCCCTGGACGACGAGCCGTGTCTCACGACCGATGAGGATGCTCATGCGGCCGCCCCACGAGCCGCGGAGACAGCCTTCGCGGCGGCGTCGTCGAGGGTCGCCGCGGTCTCGAACCGGGCCGCCTCGAGGAGGGCTGAGGCCTCCTCGGCGTTCGTGCCGACGATTCGGACGACCATCGGGACGTCGCGCTCCTGTTGGGCTCTCGCCTCGATGAGGCCGCGGGCGACCTCGTCGCCGCGGGTGATGCCGCCGAAGATGTTCACGAGGATCGCCTTGACGTTGGGGTCGTCGAGGATGAGGCGCATCGCCGCTGCCACCCGGTCCGACTTGGCCCCG
>DASWGY010000033.1:0-1735 GCA_036393495.1 Candidatus Limnocylindrales bacterium | reverse complement strand
TCCACATGGAGGAGCGGCTCCATGAGCGGGTCGTCGGCCAGGACGAAGCGATCGAGGCAGTCTCCGATGCGGTCCGCCGGGCCCGGGCCGGCCTCAAGGACCCGCGCCGGCCGATCGGCTCGTTCCTGTTCCTTGGCCCCACCGGCGTCGGCAAGACCGAGCTGGCCCGGGCCCTCGCCGCGTTCCTGTTCGACGACGACGCGGCGATGGTCCGGATCGATATGAGCGAGTACATGGAGAAGTTCTCGGTGTCCCGCCTCGTCGGGGCACCACCCGGCTATGTCGGCTACGAGGAGGGCGGCCAGCTGACCGAGGCAGTCCGTCGCCGGCCCTACCAGGTCGTCCTGCTCGACGAGATCGAGAAGGCCCACCCCGACGTCTTCAACGTCCTCCTCCAGGTCCTCGACGACGGTCGCCTGACCGACGGGCAGGGCCGGACGGTCGACTTCAAGAACGCCGTCGTGATCATGACCAGCAACGTCGGCTCGACCGTCATCCAGTCGTACGCCGGGCGAGCCGAGGAGGCCGACGCCTACGAAGCGATGAAGCGCCAGCTCACCGACGCCCTGCGCCAGCAGTTCCGTCCCGAGTTCCTCAACCGGGTCGACGAGGTCATCGTCTTCCATGCCCTGACCGACGCCGACCTGACGGCCATCGTCGACCTCCTCCTGGCCGACCTCCAGCGCCGCCTCGCGACGCAGGACCTGGCGGTTGAGCTCACCCCGGCGGCTCGGGCCCTCATCGCCCGGGAGGGCCACGACCCGTCGTTCGGGGCGCGGCCGCTGAAGCGAACGATCCAGCGCCTCGTCGAGAACCCGTTCGCGAAGGCCCTCATCGAGGGCCGCTTCCGGCCAGGCGAGCGGGTCATGGCCGATGCCGATCCGGTCGGCTCGACGATCGTCTTCTCCACGGAAGAGGCGACGGTCGTCGCCGATGCCGGGGACCGGCGCGACGCGCGTTCGGGGGGCGAGGCGGACGAGGCCAGCGAGGGCCTCGTCGGGGCGGGCACGAGGGGACGCGGGCGGCGACGCTCCGCCTTCGATGTTCCCGACATCGAGCCGCGCAAGCGGGACGGCGAGGAGCTCGTCAACTGAGGTTCGCCGAGGCAGCGTCCCGTCTTGCCTCGTTGCCGGCCCAGATGCCGGCGCCGCCGGCCGCCCTCATGCCCGAGCGGGTCGATACCGGCGAGCGGCGCGGACCGGCGATCCTCAGCGGACCGGAATCCGCCCGCCCGGCCGCGGTCCTCGTGCTCGTGGCCCCGGCATCGGACGGCGACGCCGACGCCGCGGCCGAGGTCCTCCTGATCCGGAGGGTGGACCGCGGCGGTCACCACGGGGGCCAGATCGCGCTGCCCGGAGGCCGGGCCGAGGCCGAGGATGCCGACCCGACGGCCACCGCCCTCCGCGAGGCCGCCGAAGAGGTGAACCTCGACCCGGTCGGGGCCGGTGTCGCGGTCCTCGGTGAGCTCGAGCCGTTCTGGATCCCGGTATCGGGCTATCGGGTCACGCCGGTGCTCGCGGTCGCCTCGCGACGCCCGACGGTCCGAGCCTCGGAGGACGAGGTCGCCGAGATCCTGTGGGCCCCGCTGGCCACGTTCCTGCCGGCCGCGCGGATCGAGATCGTGGAGACCGACCTCCTCGATTTCCGAATCCGGTACGGCGCCTACCCGATCCCGGGCGCCCAGGTCTGGGGGGCCACCGCGCGAATCCTGGGCCAGCTCGGGGCGATCCTGGGC
>DASWGY010000032.1:0-15327 GCA_036393495.1 Candidatus Limnocylindrales bacterium | reverse complement strand
CGTCGCCGAGCGCCCGTCGGACCACCGTCGCAACGTCCTCGTCGGCCAGCGGCTCCAGGCGCCAGACGCGGAGGCGCGACAGGAGCGCCGAGTTGACTTCGAAGTAGGGGTTCTCGGTTGTCGCCCCGACGAGGGTGATCGTGCCGTCCTCGACGTGCGGCAGGAGGGCGTCCTGCTGGGCCTTGTTGAAGCGGTGGATCTCGTCGATCAGGAGAACGGTCCGCTGGCCGTTCAGAGCGAGGCGTTCCTGGGCCTCGGCGATGGTGGCCCTGACCTCGGCGACCCCGGACATGACCGCCGAGAGCGTTGCGAACTCAGCGCCGACGGCGGCCGCGAGGAGGCGGGCGAGGCTCGTCTTGCCCGTCCCCGGCGGGCCCCACAGGAGCAGCGACGCGAGATGGCCACGGGCGATGCCCCGGCTGAGGGGCCCCTTCTCGCCGACGAGATGGACCTGACCAACGAACTCGTCGAGCGTCCGCGGTCGCATTCGGGCGGCCAGCGGCTGGCGCTCGGGCGGCGGCTTGAACAGGGCCTCGGGTCGGGCGCCCCCGGCGCGCGTTGTGCGGGCGGGCATGGGATGGAGTCTACGGCGGGCCGGCGTGCCCGGCCGTGCCGGCCGCAATCAGCCGGGGCCGACTCCGGCGACGTTCACGAGGATCCAGAGGGCCGCCAGGATCGAGAACATCAGGACCGCGGTGACGACGATCCGGCGAACGTCGCGGGCGACGTCGGCATACTCGTGCGAGGCACGGACCGAGAGGGGCGCGCCGGCGTCGCCGGCGATCGCGATGTCGACGCGGCCGCTGCGGGCGCGGCGGCGGGCATTCTCGGCGATGGCGGCCTTCTCGCGGGCGACGAGCTCGGCCTCGATCTCGGCGGCTCGCGCGAGCTCGGCCTCGGTGAGGCCTCCGCTCCGGAGCGTGGAGGACCCGGCGGACGCGCCCGACCCACGCGTCGCCGGCGCGGCACCGGGCTTGCGGGCGCCAGGTCGGGCCGCGGGGCGGCCGGCGTATCGAGTTCGCTTCGCCATCGAGCGGTGCTGCTCCCGGGTGGTGGGCTTGGGATCGGGCGGAAGGATACACCGGCGGGCGGGTGAGTCCCGGTTGAGGGCGCGGCGCTAGACTCGATTCGACAGCGAATCGACCAGCCAGGGAGGCCCGGCCATCGACCTCGACGCCATCGTCCGCGACAACCTCGGCTCGATCGTCGCCGGCCTTGCGATCGCGACGCTCCTGCTCCTCATCCTCGCCATCGTCGAGGCTCGCCGGATCGGGCGCCTGCGGTCCCGACTGGCAGCGCTCACCCGGGGCAGCGACGAGCGGAGCCTCGAGGCCATCCTCGAGGCCCATCTGACCCGGGTCCACGAGGTCGTCCGGGACGTCGATGCCGTGGAGGCGCGGACCGCGATCCTGGAACGCGACCTGAAGCTGGCCTTCTCGCGCGTGGGACTCGTCCGGTTCAACCCGTTCGAGGACACCGGTGGCAACCAGAGCTTCGCCCTCGCCCTCCTCGATGTCCACGGCGACGGCTTCGTCCTGAGCAGCCTTCACGCGCGCGGCGGGACCCGGGTCTACGCCAAGGCCGTCACCGGCGGCAAGGCCGAGGCTGCCCTATCAGACGAGGAGGCCCAGGCGCTCCAGATCGCGACGGCGCCGCCCGCTCGCGCCGCGGGCTGAGGGAGCGCGTCGTGCCAGCGGAGGTGGCACGTCGGGCGCCGATCCTGCGCCCATGGACCCCATGACACGGTTGCGCTCGCGCCCTCGACGGCGTGGCCCAGCGACCCTCGAGCAGATCCCGGTGTGGGCCGGGTTCGGGCCGCTGGCCGACGATCCAGTCGCCGCGGAGCCTGGCGTGGAGGCCCTGCTCGGTGGGCTCAACTCGGAGCAGAGGCGGGCGGTCACCCACGGCGAAGGCCCGCTCCTCGTCGTCGCCGGGCCGGGCACCGGCAAGACCGAGGTCATCACCCGGCGGATCGCCTGGCTGATCGCAACGCGGCGGGCCCTGCCGTCGGAGATCCTGGCCCTGACCTTCACGGACAAGGCGGCCACGGAGATGCAGACCCGGGTCGACCAGCTCGTCCCGTACGGCTACGCCGACACGAGCATCTCGACGTTCCATGCCTTCGGTGACCGGCTCATCCGCGAATTCGCCCTCGAGGTGGGACGGGCCCCCGACGCGCGGGTCTTAACGCGGGCCGAGACGATCGTCTTCCTTCGCGAACGCCTCTTCGAGCTGGGCCTCGATGAGTACCTGCCGCTGGGCGACCCGACGCGGTTCCTCGGCGCCCTCGCGACGCTCTTCGCCCGGGCCCGGGACGAGGACGTCAGCCCGGCCAGGTTCGCTGACCACGCGGCAGGGCTGGCAGCCGCGGCCGCGGCGGCCGAGGTCGCCCTGGCCGGGACGAAGGGCGCCGGCGCGGCCGACGGCGCCGCCACGGCCGACGACGCCGGCGCGGCCGACGACGACGCCGTGGCGGAGATGCGCGAGACGGCGCTCCGGCGGACCGAGCTGGCTCGCGCCTACGAGCGCTACACGACCCTCCTCGCCGAACGGGGCCTCATCGATTTCGGTGACCAGGTCGCGCTCGCCCTCCGGCTCGTCCGCGAGTCGGCGGCCATCCGGTCCACGGTCCAGGCCCGCTACCGGTACGTCCTCGTCGACGAGTTCCAGGACACGAACCGGGCCCAATCGGCCCTCGTCCGGATCGTGGGCGAGCACCATCGGAACGTGACCGTCGTTGGTGACGACGACCAGTCTATCTACCGCTTCCGGGGCGCCGCGATCAGCAACATCCTCGAGTTCCGCGAACGCCACCGCGGCGCCCGGACCGTCGTCCTGCGCCGGAACTACCGCTCGACCGCGCCGATCCTCGATGCCGCCCACCGGCTCGTGCGGTTCAACGATCCGGATCGGCTCGAGTCCCGGGTCGGCATCTCGAAGCACCTCCGCCCGGAGCGGACGGTCCCGTCCGCCGCGCCGGTCCGCCACCACGCCTTCGCCAGCGGGGCGGAGGAGGCGGACTGGATCGCGGCCGAGCTGCGTCGCCGCCTCGACGCCGGCGCCCGGCCGCGGGACCACGCGATCCTCGTCCGCGCGAATGCCGACGCGGATCCGATCCTGCGCAGCCTGAACCTCGGCGGCGTCCCGTGGCGCTTCTCGGGGACGTCGGGCCTGTACGGCCGGGACGAGGTCCGGGTGCTCCTCGCGTTCCTCCGGGCGATCGCCGACCCGGCCTCGAGCACGGACGTGTACGCCCTCGCGGCATCGCCGGTTTACGCAATCGGCGGCGACGACCTGAGCGCGATCATGGGCTCGGCGCGCCGCCGGCACCAGACCGCCTGGGAGGTCCTCGAGGAGGTCGATGCGCAGCCCCAGGTCCTGCGCCTCTCGGACGACGGCCGCGTGCGTGTGGCCCGGTTCGTCGGCGATCTCCGCCGCTTCCGCGACCTCGGCCACCGAAGGCCGGCGGGGGAGACGCTCTACGCCTTCCTCCGAGACTCGGGCTGGCTGGCGGCCCTGGCCTCGGGCCGGTCGGCCGCCTCGGACGAGGCCCTCGCCAACGTTGCCCGCTTCTTCGAGATCGTGCGAGGCGAATCGACACTCCTCGCCGACGATCGAGCGATCTTCCTGGCCCGCCATCTCGAGACCCTCATCAACGCCGGCGACGACCCCGCCTCGGCCGAGCCGGATCCGGACCTCGACGCGGTCGCGGTGTTGACCGTCCACAAGGCCAAGGGCCTCGAGTTTCCGGTGGTCATCATCCCGGGGCTCGTCGCCGGGCGGTTTCCGGGGACGTCCCGGCGGGACCCCCTGGCCCTGCCCGAGGAGCTCGCAGGCAGCGGCACGACCGAGGGCGATCCCCACCTCCAGGAGGAGCGCCGTCTCTTCTACGTGGCGATGACCCGGGCCCGGGACGAGCTGGTCCTGACCCACGCCGCGGACTACGGCGGTGCTCGA
The DNA here is from genome assembly GCA_036393495.1 of Candidatus Limnocylindrales bacterium. Classification (GTDB taxonomy): domain Bacteria; phylum Chloroflexota; class Limnocylindria; order Limnocylindrales; family CSP1-4; genus UBA5189. The sequence continues at coordinate 11,370 of DASWGY010000032.1, read as the reverse complement.
GCGCGGCGCGTCTCGCCCTTCGTCCTCGAGGCCCTCGACCTGCCGCTCTCGGCGGGCGCGCCTGGCGCCGGCGCCCTCGGCACGCCGGTCACCGATCGGCTGGCGGCGATGGCCCCGAGTCCGGCCGAGCCGGTCGTGCGTGACTCGGGCCCCATCGAGGGCCCGCTGTTTCTCAGCCATTCGTCAATCGATGCCTACCTGACCTGTCCGAAGCGATACCAGTACTCACACGTCCTTCGCGTCCCGACGGCGCCGCACCACTCGCTCGTGTACGGGTCGGCGCTCCACCAGGCGGTCCAGGAGTTCCACCGGGCCGAGGGCCGCGGCCGGATCCTCCCCGAGGCCGAGCTCATCGGCGCCTTCGAGGCCGCCTGGACGAACGAGGGCTTCGTGTCGAGGGAGCACGAGCAGGCCCGCCTCGAGGCCGGTCGGGACGCGCTGCGCCGCTTCCGGACGGCTCGCCAAGAGCCGGGCACCGTGGCCCCGGCCTGGGTCGAGCGCGACTTCTCGTTCAGCCTCGGCGGTGACCGGATCCGGGGCCGCTTCGACCGGGTCGATATCGTGGCCATCGGCGACCGCGCTGCGGACGACGTCGATGTCGCGGCCGCGCTCGCCGAGGCGTCGCGGTCGGGCGCCGGCGCTCGGGCCGATGTCGTCGAACCGTCGCTCGGGCTCCTCGGCCGGGAGGAGGTCACGATCACCGACTACAAGTCGAGCGATGTCCGCGACCCCGTGAAGGCCCGCCAGAGGGCCCGCGACTCCCTCCAGCTCCAGATCTACGCGATGGCCTACGAGGCGATGACCGGTCGGCTGCCCGATGCCGTCCAGCTCCACTTCCTGGATTCGGGCCTCGTCGGGCGAGCCACCCCGGATGCCGGCCGCTTGGAGCGGGCCCGCGCCCAGATGGCGTCCGCGGCGGCCGGGATCCGGGCCCGCGACTACACACCGACCCCGACCTCGATGGCCTGCACCTACTGCCCCTTCCGTGACATCTGCCCGTCGAGCGCGGTCCGCTGACGCGGACGGGAGTGGGGCGGTGAGCGAGGCGCGGGACGGCACCCTGGCCGGAATCCGGGCGGTCACCTTCGACTTCGGCAACACCCTGGCCCCCGTCAACCGGGCCGGGCTGGACGAGGTGACGGAGCGGACGATCACTCGCGCGGCGGGCAGCCTGGCAATCGATGACCTGGCCATCCTCCGCCGGGCCTGGGACGAGGAGCGCCAGCGGCAGCTGCGCGAGGACGTCCCCGCCCAGCGGGAGATGGATCTCGAACAGCGGGCCACCCGGATCGTCGCCCGGCTGCGCGGCATGCCACCGCCCGGGCCGGGCGAGCGCTGGGATGACGAGGCCGCGGCCGCGATGGCCCCGGCGATGGAGGTCGCCGCCATCACCGACGCCTACAGCCGGGCGTTCCTGGAGGCCATCCCGCCCGCCGACGGCGCGGGTGAGCTCCTCGCGAACCTTGCCGGGCGCGGGTTCCGCCTGGCGATCCTGTCGAACTGGCCGTTCGCCGCGACGATCGATCGGTATGCGGCGGCCGCGGGCTGGAGCCCGCACCTGACGGCGGTCGTCGTGTCGCAGCGGATCGGTGTGATCAAGCCGCACCCGGCGATCTTCGCCTTCGCCGCCGACGCCCTGGCCGCGCCACCCTCCGCGATCCTGCACGTCGGCGACGACTGGGCGGCCGATGTCGTCGGCGCCCGTGCGGCCGGCTGGCGAGTGGCCTACTTGCGTGGCAAGCAGGGTGACACGCCCCTGCCGACCTCGCCCCGGACGGCCGGCGTCGAGCCGGATCTCGAGCTCGACGAGCTCACCGACCTCGGGGCGCGGCTCGCCGACCCAAGCGCCTAGACTCCGTCCCGGATGGAGACCCGGGACCGTCGGACCAACCTCGCCTTCTTCGCCGCAGCCCTCGCCGCATGGCTCGTCGTCGGGGTCATCGTCGTCACCCGCGACCCGCTCCTGGAGCCCGTCGCCGGGTATGCCGGGGCGGTGACGATGGGGACCGCCGTCGGCCTCACGACGGTGCCCCTGTTCTGGCTCGCGGCCTTCGCCCGCTCACGACGGATCGCCTATCGTGGCTCATGGGGCCGGGCGATGCGCCGCGGTGCCTGGACGGGCCTGGTCATCGGCGTCTTCGTCGTCCTCCGCCTCCTCGGGATGTTCCAGCCTCAGCTGGCGCTGTTCATTGTTGCCCTCGTCCTCGTCGCCGAGTCCACCCTGTCGATGGAGCGCTGACGCGCTCCGGAGGAACCATGCCGACTGATCTTCGCGCCACCCCCCCAGCCGAGCCGAACGCCGCGACCAAAGTCCGGATCGCGGCCGCCGTCGTCGCCGCCCGCGACGAGATCCTCGACCTCTCGCACCGAATCCACGCCCACCCGGAGCCGGCCTTCGAGGAACACCAGGCGGCCGAGTGGTGCGCCGCCGTCCTCGCCGCTCACGGCTTCACCGTCGAGCGACCGGCGGGCCGCCTGGCGACCGCGATCCGCGCCACGAGGCGGGGCGGGCGTGGCGGCACCTCGCCCCGGATCGGGATCCTTGCCGAGTACGACGCCCTGCCCGGCCTGGGCCATGGCTGCGGCCACAACACGATGGCCGCGTCGGGGGTCGGGGCGGCGATCGCCCTGGCCGCGATCGCCGACGAGCTACCCGGCGAGATCGTGTTCCTGGGGACCCCGGCCGAGGAACGCGGCAGCGGCAAGCAGTTCATGATCGACGACGGTCTCTTCGAGGGGATCGACGCCGCCCTCCTGTACCACCCCTGCGACCGCAATCACGTCGATTGCGAGCCCCTGGCCTCGGTCGACGTCGGGGTGACGTTCACGGGCCTCCAGTCGCACGCCGCGTCGGACCCCTGGAAGGGTCGGAACGCCCTCGACGCGATGATCCTGCTGTTCAGCTCCGTCGGCCTGTGGCGCCAGCAGCTTCGCCCGGCAGCCCGCGTCCACGGGATCATCCAGGAGGGCGGCACGGCGGCCAACATCATCCCGGACCGGACGCGGGCGTGGTTCATGATCCGGAGCGATGACGACGCCGATTTCCAGGCCATGCAGGACCGCTTCCGCGAGCTCTGCGCCGGCGCCGCGCTCGCAACCGCGACGACCGTCGAGGTCGAGTTCTCGGGCGGGTCGCGGACGATGCGCACGAACCGGGTCCTGGCCGACCGCTGGGTGGCCAATGCGGCGGCCTACGGCATCATCGATGAGGGCCCCGACGCGAGCTCCGGGAGCACGGACATGGCCAACGTCTCATGGGTCTGCCCAACGATCCACCCGGACCTCGCGATCGCGCCCTCCCCGACGCCGGGCCACTCGATCCTGTTCCGCGACGCCGCGGCGACTGCTATCGCCGACGAGACGACGCTCATGGCCGCGACCCTGGTCGCCCAGACCGCCGTCGACCTGTTCGCCGACCCGGATCGCGTCGCGGCCGCCTGGGCGGAGTTCCGCGCGGGATCGTGAACGTGGGTTCGACGCGGCGCTCGATGGGCTACGATGCCGTCGGCGCCCCGCTGGACGGCTGAATCCGCACCGGCGGCGTCCCTCGTGAGCGACGCGCGGCCCGCCCGGCTCCGCGAGCGTCCCGGAGGAATCGCGTGAGCGAGCGCCCCAGCGACCCCGCCACTCCAGGCCCCGGCCCCGACCTCGCCGCCGCCAACGGCTGGGACCGCGAGTTCGAGGTCTTCGACGACTTCGACCTGCCGTCCTACGTCGGGCCGTCGACGTTCGCCAAGCTGCCCTGGATCACCGATCCCGCCGAGCTGCGGGCGCGGAGCGTCGACGTCGCCATCGTCGGCGCGCCGTTCGACGACATGGTCACCCACCGGTCCGGCGCCCGATTCGGGCCGCGCGCCATCCGTGAGGCCCAGTACAGCACCGGGTCGCTGAACTCCCTCCAGCTCGGCGTCGAGCCGTTCGAGGTCCTGACGGTCGTCGACGCCGGCGACGCGAACATCGTGCCGTCGCACCACGAGCGGGCCCACGCCATGATCTACCGCAAGGTCCGCGAGGTCGCCATCACGGGCGCGATCCCGATCGTGCTCGGCGGCGATCACTCGATCACCTGGCCGGCGGCGACGGCGATCGCCGAGGTCCGCCGGCCGGGCAGCGTCGGCATCGTCCACTTCGATGCCCATGCCGATACCGCGCCCGACAGCTGGGGCCAGATCGCGAGCCATGGCTCGCCGATGCGCCGGCTCATCGAATCCGGCGCCGTCGAGGGCCGCAACTTCGTCCAGGTCGGCCTTCGTGGGTACTGGCCGCCGGTCGATGTCCTCGACTGGATGCGCGACCACGGGCTTCGGTACCACTTCATGACCGAGATGGAGGAGCGCGGCTCCGAGGCCGTGGTCGCCGACGCGATCGCGGAAGCCCTCGACGGTCCGGAGTCGATCTACCTGTCCGTCGACATCGATGTCGTCGACCCGGGCCTCGCCCCCGGGACGGGCACCCCCGAGCCGGGCGGCATGCTCAGCCGTGAGCTGCTCCGGGCCGTCCGCCAGATCGTGGCGGCCGTCGACCTCGCCGGCATGGACATCGTCGAGGTGGCACCGCCCTACGACTGGGCCGAATCGACGGCGATGATCGCCAACCGGGTCGCCCTCGAGGCGATCTCGGCCCTGGCCGTGAAGCGCCGGGCCGGGGAGCGCGTCCGCTGGGAGCGCTGAGCCCGGACCATCCCTTCCTCGATCACCCGGGCCCCATCCCGTTTGCCCATCGGGGCGGCGCGGAGGACCACCCCGAGAACACGATGGCCGCGTTCCAGGCCGCCGTCACCCTTGGCTATCGCTACCTCGAGACCGACGTCCACGCGACCGCCGACGGGGTCCTGATCGCGTTCCACGATGATCGCCTCGAGCGCGTGACCGACGGTCGGGGCTACGTCGCGGAGATGAGCTGGGCGGGTGCCCGGACCGCCAGGGTCGGCGGGCGCGAGCCGATCGTCGAGTTCGCAGAGCTCCTGGCGACCTTCCCCGAGGCCAGGTTCAACGTCGATCCGAAGCACGATGCCGCGGTCCGCCCCCTCATCGAGACGATCCGAGCGGCGAAGGCCGCCGAGCGGATCTGCATCGGCTCGTTCTCGGACGCCCGCGTGGCCGAGATCCGGGAGGCCTTCGGGCCGGCGATCTGCACCGCCCTCGGGCCCTGGGAGCTCGCCGCGCTGCGAGCCGGCGCGTGGGGGCTCCGGCCGTTCCTCAACCGCCTCCGGCGTCGGCCCGGGCGCTGCGTCCAGGTGCCGCCGCGCGGCCGCTGGGGATTGCCGCTCGTCGAGCCTCGCCTCATCGCGGCGGCCCATGACCAGAGCCTGCCGGTCCACGTCTGGACGGTCAACGGCGCTGCCGAGATGGCACGGTTCCTCGATCTCGGCGTGGACGGCCTGTTCACCGACGTCCCGGCCGTCCTTCGTGATGTCCTCGTGGAACGTGGTGAGTGGGTTCCGTTCCCGGCCCCGGGGGCCCCGGGTGCCCCCGGGGCGCCGGGGGCGCCGCGCAAGCGGGCGAAGCCGGCCGCGCCGGGCACGCCGGATCCCTCGGCGTAGGATCAGCGGCCGATGGATCGTGACCTGCCCGCCGCGCTCGCTCGCCTCTACGACCTCGATCTCGCCGTCGAGCCGGGTGACCTCGACCTCTACCTGGCCCTCGCCGGCCGGACGAACCAACCGATCATCGAGCTGGCCGTCGGGACCGGGCGGCTCGCGCTGCCGCTTGCCTCCGCCGGTCACGAGGTGACCGGCGTCGACATCGATGCCGCGATGCTGGCCCGGGCTCGGGAGCGGACCGAGGCAGCCGGCCCCGACGTCGCCGCCCGCCTCCGGCTCGTCGAGGGCGATCTCTTCGCCCCGCGGCCCGACGAGGCCGGCCGGTATGGCCTGGCGATCCTGGCCCTGAATTCGATCCTCCTCCTCGGCGGCTCGGGCGACCAGCGACGCGCAATCGGCGCACTGGCGGAGCTGTTGGCGCCGGGCGGGATCGCGGTCGTGGATGCCTGGCAGCCGCTGCCGGACGACCTCGTCTCGTTCGACGGGCGGCTCTCGCTCGAATGGTCCCGACGCGACCCGGCGACCGGCCGCGATGTGATCAAGCTGGCCGCCGCGTGGTACGACGGCGCGGCTCGCTCGGTCACCCTGACCACGATCTTCGACGAGGCGGGGCCCGGCGAGGCACCGGTCCGCTGGACCCGGGTCGACGCCCTTCACCTGATCTCGGCCGATGAGCTTCGGGCCCACGCGGCGGACGCGGGCCTCATCGTCGAGGTCGTGGCCGGCGACTACGACCTGACGCCGCTCATGGCCGGCGACGACCGGGCGATCCTCGTCGCCCGGCGACCCTGACAGGAGCGGTCGAGAGCGCGCCACGTGGCGCCGCCGGGCGCCGGCCACCTCCGGACTGACGGCGTGGCCAGGCGCCACCCGGCCCCGGACTGACGCCGCCGCCGGGCAGGACTGGCGTCCCGAGGACGACCGCCCCGGACCCCGTGGTACCGTGTCGCGCGATGGCCACGAGCGATCAAGTCCGCCTCCTCCTGATCGAGGACGTTCCCCAGGTTGCCCAGTACGTCCGGGGCCTGCTCATGTCCCAGTCGGCGATCAAGATCCTGGACGTCTTCACCGACGGATCGCGGGCCGTTGCCCAGATCCCCGAGCTGCGTCCCGACGTCGTCCTCGTCGACGCCCTCCTCCAGGGCCGGATCAAGGGCCTCCAGCTCGTGAAGCAGATCCACGAAGCCGGGCTCGACGTCCCGGTCATCGTCCTGACGGTGCCCCAGCAGCCGGTCGAGCCGGATCTCGAGAGGGGCATCCACGGTGTCCTGTCGATGCCGTTCTCCGGGTACGACCTCATCACCCGGGTCGGACAGGTCCACAAGGACTTTCGCCAGACCGGCGACCACGGCGCGTCCCAGACCATTGCGGTCTTCGCCCCGAAGGGGGGCGTCGGGCGGACCACGATCGCCTTCAACCTCGCCGTCGCCGCGGCCAAGCTCGGGACACGAACCGTCCTCATCGACGGCAGCATCCAGTTCGCGGACCTGCGGGCGCTCCTGCGCGTGCCCGCCGACGCGCCATCGATCCTCGACCTGCCGACGGACCGAGTCGTCGAATCGGACCTCGGTGAGGTCCTGTGGCGGGACCCGTCGGGCATCGACATCCTCCTCGCCCCGCCGCGAATCGAGATGGCCGAGATGGTCACGCTGCGCGACGTCGAGAAGGTCCTGTCGCTCCTTCGGCGGCTCTACGACGCGGTCATCATCGACATGTCCGTCGCCCTCGACGAGCTGAACCTGGCCCTCCTCGACCGGGCCGACATCATCCTCGAGCTCGTCTCCTACGACTCGACCACGATCCACAATACGATCGCCCTGGCCGACACGTTCCGGGTCATCGGCTACTCACCATCCAAGGTCCGCTACGTCGTGAACCGGGCCGATGCCAACGCCGGCATCGATCCGGCCGACCTGACCCGGGCCCTGGGACGCGTGCCCGAGCACCTGATCCGCTCGGATGGCGCGGTGGTCGTTTCGGCCAACAACCAGGGGGTCCCGTTCGTCCTCTCCAATCCGGGCGCCGGCGTCAGCCAGGACGTCGAGCGCATCGCGGCCCAGCTGCTTGCCGCCGGCCGGGCCCCGGTGGCCGCCGGCGCGCGCTGATCGGGCCGCGAATGTCCGATCCTCGCTCGATCGGGGTCTTCGACTCCGGCGTGGGCGGGCTGACGGTCCTCCGCGAGATCCTCCGGCGCAGCCCCGGCGAGTCCACGATCTATCTCGGTGACAACGCCCGGGCCCCGTACGGGGTTCGGCCCGATGACGAGGTCAGGGCCTTCAGCGCGGAATCGATCGATGCCCTCGTCGAGCGCGACGTCAAGGCGATCGTCGTCGCCTGCAACACCTCGACGGCCGTCGCCATCGGGGACCTCCGGCGGCGCTACGACCTACCGGTCCTGGGCGTCATCCGGCCCGGGGCGGTGACCGCCTCGCTCACGACCCGCAACCGGCGGGTGGGGGTCATCGCCACGCCGGCCACGATCCGCTCGCGCGCCTACTTCGCCGCGATCAAGGACGAGAACCCGGCCGTCGAGGTCTACGAGCACGCGACGCCGGCCCTCGTGCCGATGGTCGAGGCGGGGCGTCTGGGCGGGCCGGAGGTGGAGGCCCTGGTCGCGGAGGCGCTGGCCCCGCTCCTCGGCGAACGCGACGCGGCGGGCGAGTTCGTCTTCCCGCTGCCACCGTCGGCCCGGGTCGACACGCTCCTGCTCGGCTGCACCCATTACCCGCTCCTCCGGCCCGTCCTGGCAGCCATCGCCGGGGACCGCATCGCGATCGTGGATTCGGCATCGGCGACGGCATCGGCGCTGAACGAGCTCCTGTCGATCAACGGCCTCGAGGCGCCCGGCAGCAGCCGCGGGACGGCGGCGGACGCGGGCCGGGGAGGGCACGACGCGCCCCCGGCGCGGGAAGCCGAGCCGACCCACGTCCAGCTGACCACGGGCGACGTCGGGGCCTTCCGGTCGATCGCCGAGCGAATGTTCGGAGAGGCGTTTCCCGACGTGTCGGGGATCGAGGTCAGAGGCCGCTCGGCGCGCGCAGGCGTGGCAGGATAGTCGAACGTCATGACCCGGATCCGATGAGCGCGCGGACGGCCGAGACGGGACCCCTCGACCGCGGTGCCCCGCGGCGCCCCGGACGTTCGGAGTGGACCTCCGATCGGCGCTGGCAGGCCGGCTTCCTTATCGGCTCGGCCCTCGGCATCGCGGCGACCGTCATCGGGCGGCGGGCCGAGCGCTCGGCCCGCCGTGGGCTCGTCGACTGGGCGGCTGTCGAGCGCTTCGCCGTCGCCCGGGCATCGTCCGCACCCGGTGCGCTCAGCGTCCTCGAGCTCAAGGCGGCCGACGCCGCGTATCGGGAGGCCATGGCCGCCGTCGTGCCGAGGCTCTCGGCGGCGCTCGGAACGCCGCTTCCGGGTGTCGTGGAGCGGGCCATCGTCGTGGACCGCGCCGGCTGGGTCCGGGCCAACATCGCTACGTTCCGGTCGCTCATCAACACCATCGAGGGCGACCTGCTGGATCAGGTCGTCCGACCCGGCGGCGGCATCGCCTCGGCGGCGATGGTCATCGCCAATCGCTGGGTGACCACCCGCCAGATCGGGTTCCTGCTCGGGTTCATGGGCACCCGGGTCCTCGGTCAGTACGACCTCGCCCTCCTCTCAGCCGAGGCCGAGGATGGCCGGCTCCTGTTCGTCGAGGAGAACGTCCGGGCGACCGCCCGGGCCCTGGATGTCCCGATCGGGCCGTTCCGGACCTGGATCGCGCTCCACGAGACGACCCACGCCTTCGAGTTCGAGGGCCACCCCTGGCTGCGCGCCTACCTCGCCGAGCGACTGGAGAAGCAGCTCCGCCTGTTCAGTGGCTCGACCGCCTCGCTCGGGCGCGACGCGGTCCGGGCGCTGGGCCGGACGCTGCGCGGCGAGGGTTCGCCCGGCGAGCACTGGATGGAACGGCTCATGAGCCCCGAGCAGCGGCGGCTCTTTCGGGAGACGCAGGCGGTGATGAGCCTGCTCGAGGGCTTCAGCGACTACATCATGGACGAGGTCGGGGCGGGCCTCGTGCCCGGTGTGGAGCGGATCTCGGCGCGGTTCCACGAGCGTCGCGAGCACCGGACCGGCTTCGAGCGGGCGGTCCTCCGGCTGACCGGCATGGACCTCAAGCTGGAGCAGTACAAGAAAGGTGAGCGGTTCGTCCGGGCGGTCGCGGAAGCGCGCGGACGCGCAGCGCTCGACAGGATCTGGGCGTCGCCGGCGACGCTCCCGACGGCCGAGGAGATCGAACGGCCGGCGAGGTGGATCGCCCGGGTCCTCGACGGGGGCCCGGCCCACGGCCGGGACGGCCGCGCTGACCCCGGCCCCGCCGGCCCGGCCGAGGCGGCCCGATGACCGACGGTCGAGGCCGACCCCTGGCATCGCCGGGACCCGGCACTGGGCCGGCCGGCGTGCCCGCCGCGATCGCCGTCAGTCCGATCCTGTCCGCCCGGATCCGGGCCGACGACCTCGAGCGGATCCGGACGGCAGCGCCCGGGGCCCGGATCGTCAACCTGTCCGTCGAGGGCCTGGCCGATGGCCCGGTCGAGGACATCGAGGTCGTGCTCCGGGGCTGGCTCAGCTCCGAGGCGTTCGATCGGCTGGTCGCGCGGGCGCCGCGCCTGACCTGGGTCCACTCGGCGACCTCGGGGGTGGAACGAGCGCTGACGCCGGCCGCGCTTGATCGCGGCATCGTCGTGACGAACGCCAGGGGCGTCTTCACCCGCCCGATCGCGGAGCACGTCCTGATGCTCATCCTCGCGATCAGCCGGCGGCTGCCGCAGCTCCTCGAGCTCCAGCGCGAGCGGACCTGGCAGCCCCTCGAGGGCGTCGAGCTCCGCGAGCTGACGATCGGGATCGTCGGCTACGGCTCGATCGGGCGCGCGGTCGCGTCCCTTGCGGGGGCCTTCGGCGCGCGGGTCATCGCCCTGCGGCGCAATGCTTCGGGTCCGCCGCCGACGGTCGATGAATCTGACGAGACGTTCCCGTTCGGGCCGGCGCCCGAGCGGGTCGTCGGGCCGGGCGGCCTCCACGAGCTCCTGGCGGCGTCCGATGTCGTCGTCCTCGCGGCGCCCCTGACCCCCGAGACGGAGTCGATGATCGACGAGACGGCGCTGGCCGCGATGCGGCCGGATGCCTGGCTCATCAACGTGGCTCGGGGCCGGCTCGTCGACGACCGGGCGCTGCTTCGGGCGCTCGAGGAGGGGCGCATCGGCGGCGCGGCGCTCGACACGTTCCGGGAGGAGCCGCTGCCCCCGTCGTCGCCGTTCTACGACCTTCCGAACGTCATCGTCACGCCCCACACCTCGTGGTCCAGCGCCCGGGTCCTCGACCGGAGCATCGAGCTCTTCTGCGGCAACCTCCGCCGCTACGCCACCGGCCGGCCTCTCCGCAACGTCATCGACCCCGGCGCCGGCTACTGAGATCGGACCAGGTGGCAGCTGCGCTCCACGACGAGTCCGGGCTGGTCGTCACCCGTCAGGGTGAATTGGTCGAGCTGAGTCAGGTGGAGTGGGACTCGAGCGCCGGTACATACGAGGACCCGTACATCGCGTCGGGGATCCTGTTCGATCGCTGCTACCCGTACGTCCCGTGAGGCCCGGCTCCCGCCCCTCGCGTGACGCGCCGCGGCATCCGAGCCGCGGGGTGAGCGTCCGCCGCGGGCGTGTGTCACGATTCGCGGCGCCATGCAGATCGCGATCGTCGGGCTTGCCGCGAGCGGCAAGACGACCGTCTTCAACACCCTCACGCGCGGCCATGCCGAGACCGGCGGGTTCGGTGGGCTGACCCTCAACGTCGGC
>DASWGY010000031.1:0-19560 GCA_036393495.1 Candidatus Limnocylindrales bacterium | reverse complement strand
CGCCCATCGACGAGGATCCACTCGCCCGCGGTGCAGCTCTGGCCGGCGTTGAGGAAGCAGGCCGTGAGGGTCGCCGTGACGGCGGCATCGAGGTCGGCGTCGTGGAGGATCACGAGCGGGCCGTTGCCGCCCATCTCGAGGAGCAGTTCCTTGCCGAGGGCCCGCTCCTCGATCTTCCGGCCGGTCGCCGATGAGCCGATGAAGCCGACCGCGGCGACGTCCGGGTGGCCGGCCAGCTCGTCACCGACCTCCGAGCCGGGTCCGGTCACGAGGTTGAAGACGCCGTTAGGGAGATCCGCCTCGGCGATGCTCGAGGCCAGGACGGTGGCGCAGAGCGAGGTGGAGGTCGCCGGGCTCCAGACCACGGTGTTGCCGCCGGCGAGGGCCGGGGCCACGATCTCTGCGGGCATCGTGTAGGGCCAGTTCCAGGGCGTAATGACGCCGACCACGCCGAGCGGGACCCGGTAGACCAGGACGCGCTTGCGGGGGTCGATCGATGGTGGCATGAGCCCGTCGAGGCGGGTCGCATCGGCGGCGGCCATCCGGAAGTAGACGATGAGCTCCTCGACCTCGCCGTAGGCCTCGGCCTGGAGGGGCTTGCCCTGGTCGAGGGTCAGGGCGTTCGCCAGCTCGTCGCGCCGCGATTCCAGGACACGGGCCACCCGCTCCAGGGCGGCCGCCCGGTCGAACGGCGATCGCGCGCCCCAGGCGGGCTGGGCGACACGGGCCGCGGCGATCGCCCGGCGAGCGTCCTCGCGGCCGCCCTTGGCGACCGTGCCAATCCGATCGCCCGTTGCGGGGTTTGTCGCCTCGAACGTCTCGCCGGAGGCGGCCGCGGCCCAGGCGCCATCGATGAACATCGCGGCATCGCGGGCGACGGTCGGGTCGGCGGTCAACCTGTACTCCTGAGAGCCCGGGCGCGGGGAGCCACGCCGCGACAGCTGGGGACGCCCGTCAGTGTGGACCGAGCGCAGGCAGGCTCGCAACATCGGTCCGCGAATCGGGACGGCGGGGCGCTCAGCGCCCCGCCGTCAGGTCGTGCGGAGGGAACCCGCCTATTCGGCCGGGATCTCCGCGTGGATCGCCTCGAGGTCCACCCCCTGGGCTCGGCGGTAGAGCCTCGCGACGACGTAGAGGACGGCGGCGGCCCCGTAGAGGACGCCGAGGAAGATGATCGAGTCCGAGTTTCCGGTCCCGATCCCGTAGAGGGCGTTGGTGATCCACTGCCACAGGGTCCAGCCCAGGAACAGCGTCGTGATCGCGCCCGAGATGCTGATGAGCGGCAGCCCGACGATCGTGTAGCGGGCCACCGGGGAGTTTCGATAGATCTCAGGCTTCCACCACGGGAGGATCGTCGCCGCGATCGAGCTGCCGAAGAAGGTGACCGCGATGACGAGGGACGCGTCCAGGGTGAACCCGACGAACGTCGAGTTGTAGGCATACAACCAGCTCAGGACCACGGACGGGACCATGATCAGGAGCAGGGCCACCCACGGGACAGCACGCCGTTCGGAGACCCGTGCGGCGGCCTCGGGCAGGATTCGGTCGAAGGCCGCGGCGAAGATCATCCGGGTCGAGGACAGGAACAGGGTCCCGGCCCAGCCGAGGAACCAGAACCCGAACAGGACCACGATCACCATCTGGATCAAGTGGCTGTCGATGAGGAACGACGCCAGGAGCGGCGGGTAGGCCCAGATCGGGAGGACCGACGCCGGCGCGTCGGCCACGGCATAGACCGGGTCGAGGTAGTTGACGTTGGCGGCCTGGAAGAAGACCCAGCCGAAGGTCTTGGCGGCAAGGAGGACGAAGACGATCGCCAGGATCGTCGTGACCCAGATCCCGCCGAGCATGCCGTTGAGGACCTTCCGGAAGTCACCGGCTCCCCGGACCTCGCCGTACAGGGTCGCGCCCCAGTTCGGGTAGAGGATCCAGAACATCATGAACGGGATCAGGGCCAGCGTCCCGGCTCCGAATCCGAACGGATTGAGGTCTTCGAAGACGTAGCCGAAGCCGGTCTCGGCGTCGATCGTGGCCTGGTAGGCGTTCGGCACACCGAACAGGGACGACGCCTCCCGGTCGAAGGCCGCCTTGAAGGTGTCCTGGCTGGAGACCAGCATCAGGACGAACATCACGGCCAGGGCCGCGAGCCCGATCCAGAGGCTCAGACGCTGGATCCGGGCGTACCCGGCCATCCCGAGCGAGACGAGGATCGTCACCAGGACGATGACCGAGAGCGAGACCGTGAAGCTCCCAGCCGAGGTCGCCAGGAACTCGGTCAGGCCCGACAGCCCGGCGAGCGCCGCGAGCGGCTGGACGAACTCGACGTTGAGGATCGCCCCGTAGATCGGTGCCCAGAGGGCGAGGATGAACCACCAGCCCGTAGCCGAGAGGACGAAGCCGATCCCGCCACGACGCATGCCCAGGATCCCCCCGATCACGAGCGTGACCGCGCCGAGGATGAGCTGGACCGTGCCGTCGAGGGCCAGTGCGCCACCGACCAGGTAGCCACCGATGCCGAAGACCACGGCGCCGGTGATGCCGCCGGGAACGCCATCGAGGACGCGGCTCTGCCAGACGTAGTCGCCACCGGCCCGGGGCATGGCGGCGATCAGGCCGGCGTACGTGATCGCCAGGAATGTCACCGCGATCCCGGACAGCAGGATCGCGGCGATCGGCGACCCGTCGGCCTGCCAGCCGAAAACGGTGAAGCTGTAGAACATGCCGAGGGTGACGAGGTTCACCGACATGAACGAGTAGGCGAACGCGTCAAAGCCGGACCAGCCCTTGACGAGACCGGTCGCGTTTCTCAGGAACAGGGCCGGCGCGCTGCCGCCGCCCTCCGATGTCATGGACGCCATCCTTGCTCCCTTCCTCCGAATCAGCAGCCGGTTCAGCCGTTGATCAGCAGATAGCGGCTCACCTCCCCTTTCCTCGTGTCCAGGTCCACGATCGCGGCCTGGAGCACACCGTCCTCGTAGGCGCTGCCGGGGTTCACGGCCAGGGTCCGGCCGATCTTCACGGCACCCTTGCCCTCATGGATGTGGCCGTGGAGCGAGAGCACCGGGCCGTACGCGGCGATCGATTCACGGACCGCGGTCGAGCCGACCGGGATCAGCGCCTGGCCGCCGGACACGTATCGCATGTCGGCGTCCAGCTTGGGCGCGGCGTCCAGGTTCGAGCCATACGGTGGGGCGTGGAAGTTGAAGATCGCCCGCTCTGGGTCGGCCACGCCCGCGACGAGGTCATCGATCCGCGTCCGGAGCTCGCCTTCCGGGAGCTCCCGGAAGGTGTTCCAGGGGGTCGGATTGGCCCAGCCGGTCGAGACGAGGGTGAAGCCATCGAGGTCGATGGTGTTCGCCTCGCCGAGGTCGACGCGCGCCGCCGCATCGATGATCGGGTCGATCTCGAACATGTCGTCGTTGGCCGGCGAGACGACGCACCGAATCGAGGTCCCGGCGAGTCGCTCATCGGCGAGGGCCATCCAGGCCTCGACGATCCGGAGCATCTCGGCCTTGAACCGGGCATCGACGAGGGTCGGGTCGCGGCCCCACGCCTCGAGCTCGTCGGAGGCGATCCGAACCGGGTAGTAGCCGCGGTCCCGGATCCGCTTCTCCATCGCGGCGACCTCGGCCTCGGTCGTGAGGGTCGTCCGCTGCTCCTGGAGCTCGACCTCCCAGCCACCGTTCCGGCCCACGATCGGGACCATCGCCTTGCCGGTCATGTCGCCACCCATGATCAGGACGTCCACCTTGTGGAAGGCCCCGGCGTTGAGGAATTTGCGCCAGCAGACCTCGGACCCGTGGATGTCGGTGGCGAAGAAGATCCTCACGCGTGCCCGACCTCCTCGGGCTCGGCGTACCAGCGGACCCGCTCGCCGACCCTCGCCCGGAGGTTCCAGCGCGTCGACTTCGGGGCCGCGTCGATCGCCGCCCGCAGGCCGGTCACCTGGGCGAGCGGATCGAAGCGAACCGGCCGCTGCGTCCCGATGTCCAGGTCCTCGGGAACGTAGCCGCCACCATCCAGGAACTTGGCCAGGACGTCCAGGTTGCCGGTGACCGTCCGCCACCAGCCCCAGTCGCCCGAGGTGTAGCTGGTGACCCGGGGCAGGCTGACCGTGCCGAGTCCGTGCCTGGCGTCGGGGGCGCCGTCATCGGGCCCCAGGGGATGCTCGGCGAGGAGGACGAGAGCGTCGAGGACGTCCTTGCGGTTGATCTTGACCACCTGCAGCTTCGAGAGGACGAGCTCGGCAAGGGGAAGCGTCGGCTTGGAGACCCCGAGCCGATCGCCGAAATCGAGCCGGTGGCACATCTCGAGCTTGTCGACCAGGACGTCGACCGGCCGGTTCCGGGCGACGTCGACGAAGTAGCCCTGGGTGCCGCCGAACAGGGCGTTGTGGCGCCGGTCGGGGGTGTAGCCCTCTTCCTCGAGCAGGGTGAAGAAGGCCGCCCGATCGCGGGCCCGCGTCGCGAAGTCGAGGTCAACCTCCAGCCGCCTCGTCCTGGCTGTCCAGTCCGGGGCATGGGCCCGGATGGCCATCCCGCCGATGAGGCGGACCTGGAGGCCTCGCTGGTCCGCGAGGTCGACCACCCGGAGGGATTCCGCGAGCGGATCCGCCAGCGTACGGGTGGCGTCGGGGGACGCCGCGTCGGCGGTCATGGACCGTTCCTCCGCCTGCCAGGCGGCGCCCTGCGACACCGGGCGCGCCGTCGGAGTATAGGTCGCCGCTCCGGCGCGTGGACCTCGATCCGGCTGGCGCGGCAAGTCGCGCGGCACCTTGACGTCGCGTTAACGGAACGCCCAAGATGCGCCTCGACGATGGCCCGGGGCTGGACGAGCTCCGACCTCGCGGCGCGCCCCGACCCCTCACCGAGACCGAACTCGGATTCGTGGAGGCAACCCGCACCCGGCGGAACCGACCGGCGTCCTGTCGTCGCTCGAGATCGCGCGCACCCGCAGTGCGCGGACCGATTATTGGAGGAGGAATTGACCACGACCCGCACCCTGCCTCGCCTCTTCGTGGGCGGAGCCATCCTCATGCTCGTCGCCGCGGCCTGCGGCGGGGGCGCCACCCCGTCCCCGACAGCGGGACCCACCGGGACGCCCGCGGCGTCCGAGGGGACCGCAGACCCGATGGCCGCGCTCGTGACGGCGGCCCAGGGCGAAGGCACCCTCACGACGATCGCCCTGCCTCATGACTGGTGCAACTACGGCGGCGTCATCGACGCGTTCAAAGCCAAGTACGGCCTCGAGGTGAACGAGCTCGACCCGACCGCCGGTTCGGGCGACGAGGTCGAGGCGATCAAGGCCAACAAGGACAACCCCGGCCCGCAGGCGCCCGACGTCATCGACGTCGGCCTGTCGTTCGGGCCGTCGGCCAAGGGAGAAGGGCTCCTCGAGCCATACAAGGTCGCGACCTGGGACACGATCCCGGACGACGCCAAGGATGCCGAGGGCTACTGGTGGGGCGACTACTACGGCGTCCTGTCGTTCGAGGTGAACACGGCCGTCGTCGCGAACGTCCCGGCCGACTGGTCGGATCTCCTCAAGCCGGAGTACCAGAGCCAGGTCGCCCTGGCCGGCGACCCGCGGACCTCGAACCAGGCCATCCAGACCGTCTTCGCGGCCGCGCTCGCGAACGGCGGATCGCTCGATAACGCCCAAGCCGGCCTCGACTACTTCAAGCAGCTCAACGACGCCGGCAATCTGCTGCCGGGGATCGCGACCGCGGCCACGATCGCCTCCGGCGACACGCCGATCACGATCCGCTGGACCTACAACGCCCTCTCGAACCGCGACACCACGGCCGCCAGTGGCGGCCCGGAGATCGCGGTCGTCGTGCCGACCAGCGGCCGGTTCGCCGGCGTCTACGTCCAGGGCATCAGCGCCTACGCCCCGCATCCGAACGCCGCGAAGCTGTGGCAGGAGTTCCTCTACTCGGATGAGGGCCAGAACCTGTGGCTGGACGGCTACTGCCATCCGATCCGCTACGAGAACCTGGTCGAGACGGACGCCGTCCCGGCCGACGCTCTCGCGAAGCTGCCGGACGTCGCCGGTGCCGTCTTCCCGTCGCTCGACCAGCTGAACGCGGCGAGCGAGCTCATCACCACCCAGTGGGACACGGCCGTCGGGCTGAACATCCAGTAGCCGTCGACCGCTGAAACGAAGGGTCGTCGTGGCCACGGTCACGGACCTGGACGGGCAGGAGATGCCACCGGTGTCTCCTGCTCGTCGTCGCTTCGGTTGGGCCTGGGTCGGGCTCCTGCCGTTCTTCCTGTTCTCGCTGGCCTTCATGTTCCTGCCGGCGCTGTACCTCGTCGTCGGCAGCTTCCGGAACAATGCCGGCGACCTCACGCTCCAGAACTACGAGGACCTCCAGACCGGGATCATCCCGGGCGCCTTCCTGACGACGATCGAGGTCAGCCTCGTGACCGCCGTCGCGGGCGGCATCTTCGGGCTGCTGCTGGCCTACTCGGTCATCCTCGGCGGGCTGCCGCGGTTCCTGCGAACGGCCCTCATGACGTTCTCGGGCGTCGCCTCGAACTTCGCCGGCGTGCCGCTCGCCCTGGCCTTCATCTTCACCCTCGGCCAGCTCGGCTTCGTGACCGTCATTCTCCGGGACCTCGGTTTCGACATCCGCCAGACGGGCTTCCGGCTGACCTCGAAGTTCGGGGTCGAGCTCGTCTACATGTACTTCCAGTTCCCGCTCATGGTCCTGATCATCGCCCCGGCCCTCGAGGGCCTCCGGCGCGACTGGCGCGAGGCCGCCGAGAACATGGGTGCCAGCGCCTACCAGTACTGGCGGCACGTCGCCCTCCCGATCCTGACGCCTTCGATCCTCGGGACGATGATCCTCCTGTTCGGGAACGCCTTCGGGGCCCAGGCGACCGCGTTCCAGTTGACCGGCGGGACGCTCAATCTCGTGCCGATCATCATCGGCTCGCAGATCCGCGGCGACGTCCTGCACAACCCCGGTCTGGGCTACGCCATGGCGATGGGAATGGTGGCGATCATGGCCATGTCGATCGGGCTGTACTCGGTGCTGCAGCGGCGCGCCGAGCGGTGGCTCCGGTCATGAGCCTCGGTGGTGGTGGCGGCGGCACGAGCTCGATCCCGCCGTGGGCCGTGATGCGCTACATCACTCGACGGCGACGGCCCGAGGAGCGAGGACGGCGCGGCGGTATCGGCAACCCGTTCGCGTGGCTGATCTTCGTCCTCGGCGCGCTCTACTTCTTCGTGCCGCTCGTCGGAGCGTTTCTCCACTCGATCCGGACCCGGCCGGATATCTTCCTCGCCTACCGCCAGGTCCTCGATGACCCGAAGTTCTTCCTCGGGCTTGGCTACTCGTTCACGATCGGCGTGGTGACCATCCTCATCAGCCTGCTGATCATCGTCCCGACCGCCTACTGGGTTCGGCTCAAGGTCCCGCGGCTGCGCCCGTTCGTCGAGTTCGTGACGCTCATGCCCTTCGTCATCCCTCCCGTCGTCCTCGTCTTCGGGCTCATCCGGGTCTACAGCAGCCGGCCCATCGTGCTCACTGCGACCGACTTCGGCAGCGACCTCCTGCTCGTCTGCGCGTACGTGATCCTGTCGTTCCCGTACATGTACCGGGCGGTCGACACGGGGCTGGCGTCAATCGATGTCCGAACCCTGACCGAGGCGGCCCAGAGCCTTGGCGCCGGCTGGACCCGAATCCTCCTCCGGGTGATCTTCCCGAACCTGCGGACGGCGCTCCTGTCCGGGGCGTTCCTGACCCTGGCGATCGTCATCGGTGAGTACACGATCGCCGTCTTCCTGGCTCGGACCGCCGCGTTCGGACCCTACCTGTCGCTGCTCGGCCGAAGCCAGCCCTACACACCCGCGGCGGTGTCGCTGATCAGCTTCGGGTTGACGTGGCTCGCGATGCTCGCGATCGCCTTCCTCGGCCGCGGTGCGCAGACGCGCGTCCAGGTCGCCGGTGCCCGCTAGGAGTACGGAACGACGATGAGCTTCCTCGAACTGACCGGCGTCCAGAAGCACTTCGGGCCGACCGTGGCCGTCGAGGACTTCAACCTCGCCGCCGAGCGCGGCGAGTTCGTGAGCTTCCTCGGGCCTTCGGGCTGCGGCAAGACGACGACGCTTCGGATGATCGCCGGCTTCGAGGTCCCGACGGCGGGCACGGTCGTCCTCGACGGCACGGACATCACCTATCGCCCGCCGAACCGGCGGAACGTCGGGATGGTCTTCCAGTCGTACGCGCTGTTCCCGAACATGACCGTCGGCGACAACGTCGGCTTCGGGCTGAAGGTTCGCAAGCGCCCGAGCGACCAGACGAAGCGGCGAGTCCAGGAGCTCCTCGAGCTCGTCCACCTCGGCGACAAGATGGGCCGCTATCCCTACCAGCTCTCCGGGGGGCAGCAGCAGCGCGTCGCGCTGGCCCGGGCCCTGGCCTTCGAGCCCGAGGTGCTTCTCCTCGACGAGCCGCTCTCGGCGCTCGACGCGAAGATCCGGGTCACCCTGCGCCACGAGATCCGGGCGATCCAGCGCCAGCTGGGGATCACCACCGTCTACGTCACCCACGACCAGGAGGAGGCGCTGTCGCTGTCCGACCGGGTCGTGGTCATGAGCGAGGGCCGGATCGAGCAGATCGGGACGCCGTTCGAGGTCTACAACTTCCCGCAGACGGCGTTCGTCGCCTCGTTCGTGGGAACGCTCAACGTCCTGCCGGCGGTCGTCGTCGACCCGGAGGCTGGCGGCCTGAGCCTGGCCGGCCAGTCGTTCCGAATCGCGCGACCGGTCACGGCCCGAGTGGGCAGCACGATTGCCGTGGCCCTCAGGCCGGAGATGGTCTCGCTCGGCGAGCGCCTCACGCAGGACAACAACGTCCGCGGGACGGTCGTCGACGTCAGCTTCCTCGGCTCGATCGTGCGGATCCGGGTGGCGGTGACCGAGGGCGTCGTCGTCACCGTCGACGAGTTCAATGAGCCGACCCTCGTCCTGCCGCAGATCGGCGAAACTGCCACGGTCTCGTTCCCGGCGGAGGGCCCGCTCGTCCTGGATTCGATCCCGGTCGTCGATCCGGACGAGCTCATCGCAGAGGCGTGACTGCCCCGGACGGGGCGCCGTCCGCCGGGCTCCCGAACGGCGGCCCGCCGACGGGCGGCCACCTGGCGGGCGTTGAGCTGGCGATCTTCGACAAGGACGGCACGCTCATCGAGTTCGACTCGATGTGGACGGGCTGGGTGCGCCGGCTTGCCGACGAGCTCGCCACCGCCGATGAAGGCC
This sequence comes from Candidatus Limnocylindrales bacterium, assembly GCA_036393495.1. Lineage (GTDB taxonomy): Bacteria > Chloroflexota > Limnocylindria > Limnocylindrales > CSP1-4 > UBA5189. The sequence goes on along the minus strand of DASWGY010000031.1, from coordinate 10,299 downwards.
GACGCCACGACGACATCGTCCGTGCCGTCATGGGCGTCGACCTCGAATCGGGCCGCGTCCATCCGCACGGCGGCCTCGCCGCCACACCGATGGCCCGGCTCCGGACGATGCTCGTCGAGCGGTTCGCGGACGAGACAGGGCTGCCGGCCACGGCCGCCGAGCGGGTCGTCGATGCCGCCTGGCACGCCCCCGATCCGATCGCCACGGCCCGTCCGGTCGCTGACCTCCGGGTCCTCTTCACGAGCCTCAGGGGCGCGGGCACGAGGATCGCCGTCGCGACCTCCGACGATCGCGATCCCACGGAACGGACGCTTGCCCATCTCGGCGTGGCAGACCTCGTCGACGCCGTCGCCTGCGCCGACGACGGCCGCCCGGTGAAGCCCGATCCGGCGGCCGTCCTTTGGCTCTGCCGGACGATCGGCGTTCCGGCGTCCCGGACGGCGGTGATCGGCGATTCACCGGTCGATCTCGCCATGGGCCGGTCTGCCGGCGTCGGCGTCGTCATCGGCGTCCTGACCGGCGTCGGCGATCGCGAAGCGCTCGTCGGGAGCGCCGACACGATCGTGAAGTCCGTTCGAGACCTCCTGCCACCCGCCTGAGCACGGCCCGCAGGGTCCCAGCGGCCCGGTACTCCCTTCCTATCGTTCGCCCGGCGCTCCCCGGCTACGGTTGCCGGGTGCCGGCCTGTGCCTGGCCGCACCACAGTTTTCAGGCCTGCCGCGGGGACTGCGACCCGGCCGGAGGGAACTCACAGCGCATGGCGCTCGCCGCGCGATCGACACCAGAGGGGGACCTGCTGACGCTGGCCCAGGCGGCCACGATCGCCCGCGTCCACCCTGACACGGTGCGAAGCTGGTGCGCAGCCGGTCGCCTGCCGTCCCTCGGCGGGCGACGACGTGGCGACCGCCGCGTCCGTCGGACCGACCTCGAGCGCGTCCTCGCCGACCGCCGGCGACGTCGATTCCGCGGGCTCGCCACAACCCGGCCGATCGCCGATCGTGACGTGACCGCGCGCGACCCGTCCGGCGGCGTGGCCCTGCGCCGCCTGACCGCGGAGCTGTCCGGCAGCCAGGACATTGCCAGGCTCTTCGACGAGGTCCTCGACGACTCCATCCGCCTCTTCGGGGTCGATCGCGTCGGGCTGTGGCTGTGGGACCCCGGCCGCGAGCACCCGCTGGAGCTGGCCGCCTCCCGCAACGTCCCCGAGGAGATCGCCGCCCATGTCCGGACCCTCTCGGTCGATAGCGACACGGCCGGCCTGCGGGCGCTCCGTGAGGAATCGGTCCTGGTCTTCCGGAAGGCCGATGACCCGGGCATCGCGTCCGGGCTGCGCGAGCTCTATCTCGCCAACGGCATCGCAACCGTCTGCTTCGTGCCCGTCGTGTTCAGGGGCGACCCCCTCGGCATCATCGCCCTCTACCACCATCAGCCCCACGAGTGGATCGCCGACGACGTATCCCTGGCCAGGAGCTTCGGCGACGGGATCGCAACGGCCCTCGGCAACGCCCGGCTCGTCGAGTCGGTGAACGGCCTCGCCGCCCGACTCCGGTCGGTCCAGGACCTGGCGGCCCGGCTGAACGGCCTCCAGGACGTCCGGGGCATCGGTGAGGCGATCGTGGCCGAGGCCGGTTCGCTCATCGCCTTCGACACGGTCCGGATCTACCGCATCGACCGGGACTCCGGGTGGTGCGAGCCGGTGGCCTTCCAGGGCGTCTTCATGGGAACCGCCAATCCCACCCCGGAGATGCTCCGCGTCCGGATCGGGACGGGCCTCACGGGCTGGGTGGCGGAGCACAACCAGCCGCTCCGGGTCGGAGACGCACATGCCGATCAGCGAAGCGTGATCCTGGGCCAGGTCGAGGGGCCCGAGTCGATGCTCCTCGTGCCGATGTCCTTCGAAGGGGACGTCCGCGGCGTCATCGTCGTCTCGCGCCTCGGCCGCGACCGCTTCGGGCCCGACGACCAGACGACCCTGTCGATCTTCGCCGGCTATGCGGCCCAGGCCGTCGTCAACGCCGAGCGCCTCGAGCAGCTCCACCAGCAGCAGGCCGAGCTGGAGCACCAGCTCACCAGCCAGCGGCGCCTTCTGGCCGTCAACGAGCGACTCCTCTCGACGCTCGACCCGTCCGGCGTGCTCGAGCTCATCGCCGATTCCCTGAAGGCCGTCGTGGACTACGACGCCCTGACGATCTACCGGGTCGATGCCGAGCACGGCGTGCGCCGGCCGGTCATCGCCCGGGACCGTTTCGCGGAGGTGATCCTCGGCTACGAGGCTCCGCTCGGGTCCGGAATCACCGGCTGGGCCGTCGACCATGGCGAGGCCGTCCTCGCCAACGATGCCCTCGCCGATCCGCGATCGGTCCTGATCCCCGGCACGCCGTCCGAGGACGAGTCGCTCATCGTCGTCCCGCTCATCGTCGAGGGCGAGGTCCTGGGGACCCTGAACATCGGCCGGATGGGCAAGGAGGAGTCCCATTTCAGCGAGAACGAGTTCGAGCTGACGAAGCTCTTCGCCGCCCAGGCGGCGATCGCTCTCCGCAACGCGGAGACGCATGGCGAGGTGAAGGTCCAGGCGGAGCGCGACGCCCTCACCGGGCTGCTGAACCACGGCAGCTTCCAGCGCGAGCTCGGGGCCGCCGTCGACGCCAAGGGGGAGCACCCGTTCGCCCTGCTGATGCTGGACCTCGATCGCTTCAAGACCTACAACGACACCCTCGGCCACCCGGCCGGCGACCTGCTCCTGGCACGGGTGGCGCGGGCCATCGAGGGCTGCATCCGGGCGAGTGATCGGGCCTATCGCTACGGCGGCGACGAGTTCTCGGTGATCCTTCCCGACAGCGGCCGGCCCGGCGCGGAGGAGGTGGCCCAGCGGATTCGGACGGCCGTCGAGGCCCTTCGCCCGGATGGTCCCGGCCCGGCGGGATCCGGCCCGGCGGGATCCGCTCCGGAGGTCTCGATCAGCGTCGGGCTGGCCTGCTTCCCGGACGATGGTCCGACCAAGGATGCCCTCGTCGAGACCGCCGATTCGGCCCTCTACCTCGCCAAGGGCTCCCGCGTCCGGGGCGGCACTCGCGACCCCTTCGTGGCGGCCCTCAACGAGACGGCCGATGCGCTGCTCGAGGGCAGCAGCCCGGACCAGCTCCTTCGGACGATCCTGGCCCGCTCGGCCCACCTCCTCGGCACGCCGCACGCCTACCTGTACCTCCTCCAGCCGGACGGGACCAGCCTGACGGTTCGGGCCGGGTTGGGTCTCTTCACCGACTACCTCGGGCACACCATGTCGGTCGACGAGGGGCTGGCCGGTGCTGTCTTCCGGTCGGGCAGGCCGATCGCCGTCGATGACTACGCCTCGTACGCGGGCCGCTCGCCGGTCTTCGACAGTCCCCTGATCGGGTCCGTCCTCGGGGTCCCGCTCACCGCGGGTGGACAGGTCGTCGGGGTCATCGGCCTGGCCACCGGGCCGACGGGCCGGACGTGGCGGGAGCCCGAGATCGACGCCGTGAACCGGTTCGCCCAGCTGGCCTCGATCGCGCTCCAGAACGCCCGGCTCCAGGAGGCGGCGCGGCATGAGCCCGTCGACCGGGTGACCGGGCTGCCGGCCCGAGAGATCCTGCTGCGGAGCATCGAGGCAGCGCTGGCCGGGAACGTCGCGGCGGACGATCCGGGGTCGGTGGCAGTGATCATCCTGGACGTCGACCGGTTCAAGGTCATCAACGAATCCGTCGGCCACGCCGAGGGTGACCAGGTCCTGCGCGAGGTCGCCCGGCGCGTCGCGCTGGGGCTCGGCCCCGGCGACGTGGCCGCCCGGTTCGGCGGCGACGAGTTCGGCGTCCTCCTCGCCCCGGGCGACTCAGACCGGGCGACGCGCTACACCGACGGCGTCCTCAGCGAGCTCAAGGCCCCCTTCGAGCTCGGCGGCCGGGTCTGGTTCATCTCTGCCAGCATGGGCATGGCCATCGGCCGGCCGGGGGTCTCGAGCGCCGGCGATCTCCTGCGCGAGGCCGAGGTGGCGCTCGTCCAGGCCCAGACCGACCCGGCGATCCGGGTCGCCCGCTTCGACCCCGTCCGGAGCCGGGAAGCGCTCGAGCGCGTCGATCTCGAGGCGGATCTCCGGGCCGCCATCGAGCGCCGGGAGCTCGTCGTCCACTACCAGCCCATCGTCGACCTCCGGACCGAGCGCATCGTCGGGTTCGAGGCCCTCGCCCGCTGGCCGCATGCCGGTCGCGGCCAGGTTTCGCCGGCCACGTTCATTCCGCTGGCGGAGGAGACGGGCCTCATCGTCCCGCTCGGGGCCCAGGTTCTCGAGGTGGCCTGTCGTCAGGCCCGCGCCTGGCGGGAGCGCTGGCCGGGGGAGCGACTGGTCATGAGCGTCAACCTGTCACCGCGCCAGTTCGCCGATCCGGCCCTCGTCGCCTCGATCGGGGAGGTCCTCGAGCTGACCGGGCTCGATCCGGCCGCCCTCGAGCTGGAGATCACGGAGACCTCGGTCATGGACCGCTCGGAGGCCGGCCTCCAAGCCCTGGCCGACCTGCGGGCCCTCGGGGTCCGACTCGTCCTCGACGACTTCGGGACGGGGTGGTCTTCGCTGGCCTACCTCCGGCAGCTGCCGCTCGACACGATCAAGATCGACAAGGCCTTCGTCACCGAGCTCGATGAGACCGACCGCAACGTCGCCATCGTCCAGGCCGTCCTCTCGCTCGCCCACGGCCTCGGGGTCAGCGTCGTCGCGGAAGGCATCGAGACGCCGCTCCAGGCGCGCCGCCTCCGGGAGCTCGGCTGTGACATGGGCCAGGGCTACGCCTGGTCGCGACCGCTGGCGCCCGACAAGATCGAAACGATCCTCTCGACCGGCCCGGGTCAGCGCCTGCTGCCGAACAACCTCAGCAAGAACAGGAAGAGGTTGACGAAGTCGAGGTAGAGGAGGAGCGCGCCGAGGATGGCCGCCTTCTCGACCGACCCGGCCTGGATGACCAGGCCGCCCGACGCGATCTTCTGGGTGTGGTACGCCGTCAGGACCGTGAACAGGACGACCCCGACGAGCGAGATCAGCCAGCCCAGGGCCCCGCTGGCGAAGAACAGGTTCACGACCGACGCCACGATCAGGCCGATGATCCCCATCATCAGGAAGCCGCCGAGGCTGTCGAGCGAGCGCTTGGTGACGACGCCGTAGATGCCGGCGGCGCCGAACATCGCCGAGGCCGACAGGAACGCCGTGAAGACCGATGCGGTCGTGTAGAGCGACACGATCACGCCGATCGTGAAGCCCAGGGTTGCGGCGTAGACGAAGAACAGGCCGAGGGCCAGCGTCGCATTCAACCGCCGGATCCCGAGGCCGATCCCCCAGGCCAGGGCCAGCTGGCCGAAGATGATCGGCAGCCACAGGCCTGCGACTCCCTCCATGACCGCCTCGTTGCCCTGGATGACGAAGGCGACCCCGGCGGTCAGCATCAGGCCGGCGAACATCCACAGGAACGCCTGGCTGAGGTAGCCCGTGGCGAGGGCGGCCGACGGCCGGGCCCCTGCCTGGGCCTGGAGCGGGGATTGGAAGCTCATCGAGATCCTCCTGCGGCGCCGCGGGTCCCCTGGCGAGGTCCGGGACGCGATTCGGTCCGAGCGGGTGTCGCCCGCTTCGATTCTGCCGATTCAGCGGCTCTTGCCAAGACCCACACGAGGTCGGCCAGCCGGTTGAGATAGGGAACGAGGTGCTCGCCGGGGACGAGGCCGGCCCGCTGAAGGCCGACGGCGCGCCGCTCGGCCCGGCGGAGGATCGTCCTGGCCAGCTCGAGGGCGGCGCTCGTGATGGTCTCGCCCGGGACGACGAACTCGGCCGGCATCTGGATCGCCGCCTCGGCCTCGACGAGGAGGGCTTCGATGTCCGCGACCATGGCCGCCGACACGCGGGTCCGCCCGTCCTCGAGCCGGGGCCAGGCCTCGGGGTTCGTCGCGAGCTCGGCGCCAACGACGAACAGCTCCCGCTGGATCCGGAGGAGCAGGTCGCCCAGGCCGCCGAGCGTCGGCGAAAGGGTGCCGATCCGGCGCTTCACCCCGAGGTTGGCCCTCGCCAGCCCAAGGGCCGCAACGGCCTCGTCGATCGTGCCGTAGGCCTCCGTCCGGGGGTCGTCCTTGGCGATCCGATCGCCGCCGTAGAGGAGCCCGGTGGTGCCGTCATCGCCCCTCGTGGTGGCGACGGCCGAGCCGAGCGGTGAGCGTGCGGTCACGGGCGGCGGGCTACCACATCAGGCCGGCGTCGCGGGGGTCCCAGCGCTCGGCCAGCAGCGTCACCTTGACGGGGTGATCGACGACCGTCTCGGTCTGCTCCTTGACCTGCTGGATCATCGAGCCGGCGTACGGGCAGAACGGCGTGGTGAGGATCATCTTGATCTCGGTCTCGTCCTTGCCGAGCAGGATCTGCTTGATCAGGGCGAGCTCGACGACGTTCATCCCGATCTCGGGATCCACCACCGCCCGGAGGGCATCGAGGATCGCGAGCTCGGTCGCCCGGCGCTCGGGATCGAACGCCGGCGTGGCGGTGTCTGGCGTCGTGTTGGCGGTGTCAGTCATGGGATTGGGGCGCTCCGGTGCTTGGCCGGGAGCGTACCACCAGTTCGCGGATCAACCAGTTTCCCGAGCAGCCGACCGAACCCGTCTCACTCCTCACCCACGAACCGGCGTGGTACGAGCCAGGGAAGTGGGGTCCCAGGTGGTCACTCGAGCGGGCTAATCGGGCCCGTCCCCGTTCAGGACCGGGGCGGGGTTGTCGGGCCAGGCCCCAAATGCTGATCGGCGACCACACCGGTTGCTAGCTGAGAAAAACAGTGATCGGCCTCGGCGCGAGCGAGAACGGCGCGTCCGGGAATCACACGTGGGCGGGCTTGACCACGATTCCGTCGGCCCGGTAGGGCTCGGGGAGGTCCGCGGCCTCGGCCGGGGTCAAGCCCGGGCCGGCCAGGGACCCGTCGGGCTCGAAGAATTCCGCGTAGCGGTCTCGGTGATCGGCCGCGTAGGCATACGCCGCGGCGACGCCCATCCGCTTCAGCTCGGGGTGGTCCTTGATGAGGTGGGTCAGGGTGTAGCCGTTTCGGCGCAGCTCGAGGAGCTGGCGGACCGTCAGGCGAGAGCCGTAGCAGAACGGCTCGCCGTTCATGACGAGGGGGTCCGCCTGGACCCACTTGATGGTCATCGCGGTCGTCGCTCCACGGGTCGAGCTCAGGCGCCCTTGTAGATGAAGGCGATCACCGGGTTGCGCTTCCGGGCGTCGCCGCCGAGCCGTCGGTGCCAGCGGAGCGCGGCAACGGCCGCCTCGATCGCCGCGTCGACCGCCGGCATGGCCGCCGGCTGGATGACTGTCGCGGTGGCCGCCTGAAGGCCCCGGGCGATGCCGACGATGTCGTCGAGCGGAACGCCCCGCTTGCGGTAGCGAGGGGCGACCTGCTCGGCCCAGCGGCCGAGGGTCGCGGGCTCGTCCGAGGCAACCGCGTCGGCCAGGCGATCGGCCATCGTCTCGGTGTCGGACAGGAGCTCTCGAAGCGCGAGCTCGGCGTAGCGGCCACGGAACGTCGGGTCGGCGTCGAGGGCGACCTCCATGGCCCGTACCGCAAGGCGCGCCCGAGCTGCCCGAATCGCGCCGGCGGCCATCGGCTCACCGGCGGACATGTCGGGCGGCGGCAGGCCGAGCGAGGGGTGGCTCACGAGGCCGAAGTCTAGCGTCCCCGACCTCCGCCGTCCGGTGACTCGGCCTCTCGCCTCTGCGCTCCGGTCGGGCACGGGTCTGATGGCTACGATGGCCGTGATGAGCGAAGCAGGCCGCCGACCACCAGCCGAACCCGGGGACCGACGTCCGGGCGATGCCGGCGCCCCGCCACCCCGCGCAAGCCGCCTTGCCCGGCCTCCTTCCGAGCGCTACGCGGCAGGCGCCGCTCACGAGACACCGCCTCGCGGGCCGGCCCCGTCGAACGGGCGCTCCCCGGCCTTCGTGGTGGGTCCGGCGTCGGCGTTCGGCGCGGCCATCCTCACCGCCGCCGCGCTCGTCATCGTCGGCGGGGTCCTCGCCGAGCGGACCGGCCTGCTCGCGATCTCCGGGATCGGTGGGGCGGCCATCGGGCTTCTCTGCGCCGGGGCCGCGGTGCCTCGCAACGGCGTCGTGCCGGCCGTGATGAGCCGCGACCGAGCCGTCCGGTCGGCGGTGGTCCTGGCCTTCGTGGCGGTCGCCGGCGGGGCGATCGGGACCTGGGTTTACGGCCGGCTCGAGGGTGGCGTCCTGGATCCCCTGACCTACCTCTGGACGGTATTCGGACCGTTCATCCCGGCCGAGATCGTCATCGCCGTCGGAGCGGCGGCGTGGGGTGCCACGGCCGGGCCGGTCCGGGGGCGGTCGTGAAGGAGCGGCTCGCGGAGGCCCTCCGCTTCCGCCGCCCGACCGAGGCCGACTACCCGCGCGTCGTCGAGGTCGTCGACGCCTGGTGGGACGACCGCCCGATCCGCGGTCTCCTGCCCAGGCTCTGGTTCCAGCACTTCACCGGGACATCCTGGCTGGCCGAGGACGAAGCAGGCCGGCTGGCCGGGTTCCTCGTCGGGTTCCTGTCGCCGGATCAGCCCGATGTCGCCTATTGCCACCTCGTCGCGACCGACCCGAACCTCCGGCTCGGGGGCGTCGGTCGCCGCCTCTACGAGCGATTCTTCGACGACGCCCGGGCCGCCGGGCGGCGAGAGGTCCACGCCGTGACCTGGCCCGGCAACCGCCGCTCGGTGGCGTTCCATCGGGCCCTGGGGTTCCGGATCGAGGCCGGCCCCGGGACGCAGAACCTGTACGGGACGCCGGCGATCGCCGGCTTCGACTACGGGACTGAGGACCGGGTCCTCCTGTCCAGGAACGTCTGACCGCTGTGGCCGCGGCGCCTCGTCGTGATCAGCGGGTCGGCCCGGCCCCGGGGTCGCCGGGCGCGGCGGTCTCGCCGACGAACGGCATCGCGAGCCGATCGACCGCGTCCAGGCTCATTCGCAGGACGGCCGTCTTCGCGGCCGCGACCTCGCGAACGTAGGCCGCCGCCTCGTCCTCGTCCATCGGTCGTCCGCGGACGCTCGATGCCGGCCGGCCCACTTGCAGCCACGACAGGTGATAACGGTCCATGCTCCCCCAGGCGGCCGAGAGCAGCTCGTCGGACAGCTGCAGCCAGGTCCGCAGAGCGGCGAGCGAGGGGTTCGCCTGGAGTCGGTCGCCCTCGTCGACGAGCTGGGAGGTTCGGGCGATGAGCTCGGCCCGGGTCACGTGTCCGACTCGGGCCGGCGCGGCTTCGGCTGGCGCGGCTTCGGCTCGGGCCCGGGGGCCCCGCGGACGGGGGCCCCGCGGACGGGGGCCCCGCGGACGGGGTCGCCGCGGATGAACGCCTCCCGCTCCGCTCGGGCCCGGAGGGTGACCGGGCCCGGCCGGCCGTCGCCGATGGGACGACCCTCGAACGTCGTCACGGGCAGGATCCCGGCGACGCTCGAGCACAGGAACGCCTCGTCCGCCTCGGCCAGGTCGCGCGTCGTCAACCAGCCCTCGATCGGGCGCAGGCCTGCCCGCGCCGCCCAGCCGAGGACCCAGCTCCGGGTCGTCCCGGGCAGGATCGCGCAGGCGAGGTCGGGCGTCGCCAGCTCGTCGCCCCGGACGAGGAAGACGTTGGCGCTCGTCCCCTCGGAGAGGTGGCCGTCGGCCGTGAGGAAGAGCGCGTCGTCCGCACCGGCCCGGCGCGCCTCGAGACGGGCGTGGACGAAGTCGGCCCGGCTGGTGGTCTTGAGCGCCGCGAGCGGGCTCTCGGGGTCGCGGCGGATCGCGCTCGCGACGAGGTGGAGGCCCTCGGTCAGGTGGCCCGGCGGGGGCGGCGAGATGGGCCAGGCCTGGATCACGACCGTTGGTGTCATCGCTGCGGCGGGGTCCGCGGCGGCCGGCGGCAGGAGGCCCCGGCCACGGAAGGCGCCGCGCGTGACGGTGACCCGGACGGAGGCATCGGCCGCCGCTCCGTCGAGGCCCTCGATCTCGAGGACCTGGGCGATCCCGGCCCGGATCCGGTCGTCGACGTCGGCCGGCAGGTCGATGTCGAGGCCGGCCGCCGACCGGCCGAGCCGGGCCAGGTGCGCCTCCAGCTCGGTCACCCGGCCGCCCCGGGCGCGGAGCGTCTCGAAGATGCCGTCGCCCAGCTGGAAGCCGCGATCGAAGGCGGACACGTGGGCGCCGTCGGCGGGCAGGACCCGCCCGTCGACCCAGACGTGGGACGGCCCGCCGGCGGGCGAGGGGCCGCTCACCCGCCGACCTCCCGGCCG
>DASWGY010000030.1:0-3347 GCA_036393495.1 Candidatus Limnocylindrales bacterium | reverse complement strand
CAGCAAAGCGACCGTCAAGGGGCCACGGCGCAACTGCTCGAGGCCGAGCCGCGACTCCGGCACTCGATTCGGCTCCGACGGACGGCACCGATCTCCGTTCGATGCTGGTTTGCTGATTGGCAGTCACGGACCCACCGACGCAGGCCCGGGCGACCCGAACCCGGCCGAGCCACGGCCAGCACCGCCCCGGCGGCCGGCGCGACTCCGGCGGTGAGCCGGTCAGTCTCGGGCGAGGGCTCGCAGCGCCGTCTTGACCCGGTCCTCGAGGGAGTCGCCGACCTTCGAGCCGGCGATCGCGATGCGGGCCGCCTCGCGAGCCTCGCCGAGCGAGTAGCCGAGGGCCTGGAGCGCGGCCACGACGTCCCCGTCGCCGGACCCAGCCCCCGCGACGACCGTGCCCGCAGCCGCAACACCCGCGGCGGCGAGGCCGGCCGCGGCCACCTTCTCCTTGAGCTCGAAGATGACCCGCTCGGCGAGCTTCCGGCCGATGCCCGGGATTGCGACGAGCACCGCCTGGTCCTGCTGCAGGATCGCCAGCTGGAGCTCCGCGGTCGGACGCGACCCCACGATCGCGAGCGCGACCTTGGGACCTACCCCGGTCACCGTCAGCAACAGGGTGAAGAAGCCGAGCTCCTCGACGGTGCGGAAGCCGTACAGCGCCTGTTGGTCCTCGCGGACGAGGTGGTAGGTGTGGAGCTTGAGCCGGCTGCCGGGCTGGGCCGTCGACAGCACCGACGGCGCCGCGAAGACCCGATATCCGATCCCGCCGACCTCGATGACGAGCGAATCGAAGGCGACCGCGCCGACGCCACCCTCGAGCGAGGCGATCACGGGCGAGTCGCGGCCTTCCGCTCCCGCGCCAGGGCCTCCCGAACCGCCCGGTCATAGGGCGACTCGCCGCGGGCCATCGGCTCGACCGCCGCCCGGTCCATGACTGGGGCACCGCTGCCGGCCGCCGCCGGCGCCCCCACCCGCTCCGAGTTCGCCGCCCAGATCGCGACGGCCAGGGCATCGGCCGTGTCATCCGGACGCGGCGGCGCATCCAGCCCCAGGACGACGGCGACCATCCGCCCGACCTGTTCCTTGTCCGCCGTCCCGGACCCGGTCACGGCGGTCTTGACCTCCGACGGGGTCGCCTCCCGCACGATCCGCCCCGTCTCCGCGGCCGCCAGCAACACGACGCCCCGGGCCTGCCCCACCGCGAACGCCGTCTGCGCGTTGCGCGAGAAGAACAGTCGCTCGACGGCGACGATCGAGGGATCGTGGCGGGCGATGAGCTCGCCGAGGAACCGGTGGATGGCCAGCAGCCGCTCGGGCAAGCCGAGGTCAGCGGACGTCTCCAGGCAGCCGGCATCGACGAGCCGGAGCGAGCCCCCCGTTCGATCGACGATGCCCCAGCCAAGCGCTGCGGTCCCTGGGTCGATGCCCAGGACAATCACCGGGCGCCCGAGCCGGACCATCCGGGCGTTGTCGCCTGCGGTCCTCGCATCCTCGGACCGATGGCAAGAAGGGGCGTCGCCTCGGTCCTCGGAGGGCCCACGCTCCGGTCCTCGGCTCCGCCTTCGGCTGTCCTCGGCTGAGCCGCCCGCTTCACCCGGCGACCTCGGCGAAAACGTCCTCGGGGATGTCGAAGTTGGCCGTCACCCGCTGGACGTCGTCGAGGTCCTCGAGGAGCTCGATGAGCCGGAGGTTCTGGCGGGCCCGGTGGGCATCGAGCTCGACCGTCGTCTTCGCGACCATCGCCTGCTCGGCGTGCTCGACCGTCAGGTGCCCGGCATCGAGGGCCTCGCGGACCCGCTCCAGGTCACCGGGATCGGTGTAGACCTCGATCGTCGCGGGGTCGGAGGTGTCCACGTCGGCCGCGCCGGCGTCGATCGCGGCGAGGGCGATCTCGTCGGCGTCGCGACCGTCCGTCGGGAGGCTGATCAGGCCGCGCGGCTCGAACTGCCAGGCGACGGCGCCGCTGCCCGCCAGCTGGCCGCCGGCCTTGGTGAACATCGAGCGGACGTCACTGGCCGTCCGGTTGCGGTTGTCGGTCGTGGCCTCGACGAGGATCGCGACGCCGCCCGGGCCGTAGCCCTCGTACACGATCTCCTCGAACTGCTCGCCTTCGCCGGAGCCCGTCGCCCGCTCGATGGCCCGCTTGATGTTGTCCATCGGCATGTTGACCGCACGCGCCTTGTCGACCGCCAGCCGCAGCCGGTAGTTGGCGTCAGGGTCGCCGCCGCCGGCCCGCGCCGCGACCATGATCTCGCGGGCGACCTTGGTGAAGAGTGCCCCGCGCTTCGCGTCGTTGGCACCCTTCTGGCGCTTGATCGTCGACCACTTCGAATGTCCCGACATCGGGCCGGAGTATACCGGACTATGATGGCCGAACCGCCGCGGCCGGCTCCGCCGCGAGCCGGATTTGCCCCTCCGCAGATGCCCTTCCACCAGCAGAGAGGACCGTCCGTCCGATGACGATGAAGAACGTCGACCTCCCCCACCTTCGGAGCGTCGTCCTGGCCGGCCATGCCGGATCCGGCAAGACGACGCTCGGCGAGCAGCTCCTCCATCGAGCAGGGGCGGTCCCGCGCCTCGGGCGCGTGGACGACGGCACGTCCCACCTGGACTTCGAGCCCGAGGAGCAGAAGCGGCGCGAGTCGCTCAGCCTCGCGGTGGCGACGTTCGAGAGCGACGGGACGCGGATCACCCTCGTCGACACGCCCGGCTACCTCGACTTCGCGGCCGAGGTCGTGTCGGGCTTCCATGCCGCCGACGGCGCGCTCTACGTCATCGACGCCCGGGGCGGGGTCGAGGCCGGCCTCGAGCAGGGCGTCGCGCTCGGGCGGGCGACGAACACCGCGGCCTGCTTCTTCATCAACATGTGCGACCGGGAGAATGCCGACCCGATGGCCGCCCTCGACGCCATCCGCGCGGCGTTCGGCAACAAGATCGCGCCGCTCCAGATCGCGATCGGCACGGCCGATCGGTTCACCGGCTTCGTCGACCTCGTCCACCGCAAGGCCTGGCAGGGCGAGGGCGCGAAGGAGACCGAGATCCCGATCCCCCCCGAGCTCGAGGCCGAGGTCGCCCGCCGGCGCGACCAGCTCCTCGAGGCGGCCTCCGAGGCCGACGACGACGTCCTGACGAAATACCTCGAGGGCGAGGAGATCTCCGACGCCGAGCTCGAGGCATGCCTCCGCAAGGGCGTCAAGGAGTCCGTGTTGGCGCCGGTGCTCGTCGGCTCCGCCGCGACCGGAATCGGCCTCCGAGCCCTTCTCGACGCGATCGTCCGCTACCTCCCCTCCCCGGCCGACGAGGCTCCCGTCGAGGCGACGGACCGGTCGGGATCGATCGTCGAGGTG
>DASWGY010000029.1:0-10369 GCA_036393495.1 Candidatus Limnocylindrales bacterium | reverse complement strand
AGGGCCTCGTGACCGATCACCTCGCCGGTCGTCAGCGAGAAGATCGGCTGGTACACGGGCAGGAGTGACTGCGTCGCCGCGATGGAAGCGACCGCCGCCGCCAGCTCGATCGAGTTCCGTTCGTCACCCGACTGGCCATGGCGATCCGCGTCATACACCTGGACGTCGGTCCGGCCGTGGCGCTTGCACCAGTAGAGCGCCGCATCGGCGTGGCGGAAGAGCCTGGCCCCGTTCGTGCTCGGATCGGGGAACGACGAGACGCCGGCCGAGAATGAGAACGGACGACCTTCCTCGCCCATCGGGGTGCCTTCGAGGGCTGAGGCCAGGAGCCGCCGGGCGGTGACGGCGGCGCTGCTGACGTCGGTTCGTGGCATCAGGATGACGAACTCGTCACCACCGATCCTGAAGGCGCGGTCGCTTCGTCTGGCGTCGGAGCTGAGCAGGCGGCCCATCGCCGCCAGCAGGGCGTCGCCGCCGGCGTGACCGAGCTCATCGTTGACCCGCTTGAGGTCGTCGAGGTCGATGAGGATCAGCGATAGCGGCGAGCCATGCCGCCGGGCGTCCTCGACCTGGCGGGCGAACTCCTCCTGGAAGGCCCGGTGGTTGCCGAGCCCGCTCAGCGGGTCGATTAGCGAATCGAGGCGAGCCCGCTCATAGAGGTCGCGAAGCTCGGTCTTCTGGGCGTCGAGCCGGCGGGCGGCGTCGAGCACCATGCGGGCGAGCACGACCATGATCGGCGGCACGACGATGGCCAGGACGATGAGCCGGGCCGCCCATCCGTCGCGCCCGAACGGCCAGTCGATGAACGGCCCGGCCGCGGCCATCGCCACGGCGAACATGAAGCCGAGGGACACGGCGATCCGCAGGCGCAGGGCATCGAACTCGTTGCCCTCATCCTGCCGGGGCTCCGGCGCGCTGGCCCTGGTGAAGATCATTGCGGCGTCACAGTTGCCGGCCCGCCGGCCAGCGCCACGGCAAGCCCGGGCAGCCAGCCCTCCGCGCCGGACGGGGTCCGGACGAGGCAGTACGTTCCCTCCTGGCGGAGGACGTCCACCTCGTCGCCGGCGTCCAGGCGCTCGATGAGCCGGCCGCCGAGCTCATTGGGCTCGGAGCGAACGGGCACGAGCCGTGACACGACGTGGCAGCGGTCGACGCCGCGAGCAGGCGGGTCGGCGAAGAGGACCGGTGGGCGACGCGTGGCGCTCGTCGCCGGATCGAGAACCTCGTCCGGCAGGATGGCGACCGGGGGTGCCAAAGCCGGGGCGCTGCCCGGCTCGGCGACAGCGTTGGGGCGACGCGACCGCCGACGGGCCAGGGGCATGAGCCGCAGCCCGCTGTTGGGCGCGAGGCCGAGCACCTGCGTGCCCAGGAGCATGAACAACCCGAGCCCGCCGGCCGTGCTGATGGCCGCGACGATGAGGGCCAGCACCGGCTGCGGCACCTTGCCGCCGTCGAAGGGCGCCCCCGGCCGTGCCGCGGCAGGGTTGTTCCCTGCCCCGACCGCCGGTCGCGGGGTCTCGTCGAGCGGGCTGATCGCGCCGGGCGCGTGCGGCGGGGTTGATGTCGGCAGGGTCGTCGGGACGGCGGGGGTCGACGTCGGGGCGGGCGTCGCCGAGGCGGTGGGCGCGGGGGTGACGTCGAGCGATGGCACGGGCGTCGGAACCGGTGTCGGTCGTGGGGTCGGCCTGGGGGTCGGCCTCGGGGTCGGCTTCGGAGTCGGCTTCGGAGTTGGGGTCGGCACGGGCGTCGGCGCGACGACGACGACCATCGACGGAGCCACGCTCGTCAACGTCACCGTCATTTCGCCCACGCCGCTGCCGCTCGTCGCACTGAAGCGGTAGCCGTGACTGCCGGCGGGCAGGGTCAGCGTGCGAGCGTACGTGGCACCCGCGGGCGAGGTCGGGTCACCGGCGACGTAGACGAGGCTGAAGGTCCCGGCGCCGTCGACGGTCACGCTGATCGGTGAGGGGGTGCAGTCGCTGTTGTCGTTGTAGACCACGCTGAACCGGAAGGACGTGGTCGTCGTCCCGGATCCGGGCGACACCGTCCCCTTCGACAGGGTCATCTCGTGAGAGGCACCCGAGCAGCTGGCGGCTGAGGCCTCGCGCGGAACGAACGCCGCGACGCTCAGCAGGACCGCGATGAAACCAACGGCTCGGCGACCTCGCCGGGCATGGAGCATTCCGTCCTCTATTGACCCCCGTTGCGCCCAAGGTACCGCCCGGTGGTGCCCTGTCGATGAGCCGATCGTACCGGTCGGGGGCACCCTCATCGGCGGCCCCGCCGAGCACCTGCCCCTCGGCGCGAGCGGCCGTTTCGCCTCGCCGAGCCGCCTGCCGTCGGGCTATGCTCGGGTTGCCCGAGCGTCCGCGAGGGGCAGCATCGGAGGATCAGGCGATGTGGGCTGAATTCAAGTCGTTCCTGCTCAAGACGAACGCCCTCGCCCTCGCGATCGGCGTCATGATCGGCGCCGCCCTCGGGGGCGTCGTGAGCTCGCTGGTCGACGACATCATCATGCCGCCGGCCGGGAAGGTCCTCGGGAATGTCGAGTTCTCGGCCCTGGCGATCGACCTCGGGGATGGCGTCGCGATCCGCTACGGCGCGTTCATCAGCTCGGTCATCGCGTTCGTGATCGTGGCCTTCGTCGTGTGGCGGATCGCGAAGATGTTCATTCGCGAAGCGCCGG
The DNA here is from genome assembly GCA_036393495.1 of Candidatus Limnocylindrales bacterium. Lineage (GTDB taxonomy): Bacteria > Chloroflexota > Limnocylindria > Limnocylindrales > CSP1-4 > UBA5189. The sequence goes on along the minus strand of DASWGY010000029.1, from coordinate 7,683 downwards.
CCGCTCCCGCCCCCGAGATGAAGACCTGCCCCTACTGCCAGGAGCTCGTCCCGGTCGCCGCAACGAAGTGCCGGGCCTGCACGAGCCAGCTCTAGCGACGCGGTCCGATCAGGGGCCGGCCTGCTCGGCGCCGCGAGCGTAGCTGCCGAAGACGCGGACCATCGTCGAGACGCCGCGGAGATCGTCGAGCGCGGCGGCGCACGCCGGATCCGCCGCATCGGCGTCGAGGTCGGCCCAGAAGACGTACTCCCATGCCGCCGTCCGGCTGGGCCGCGACTCCAGCTTCGAGAGGTTGACGCCGCGCTCGGCGAAGGTCCGAAGCGCCGCCAGCAGCGTGCCGGGCTCGTTGCGGACGGCGAACACGACCGTCGTCCGGCGTGGCCCGCCGGCGGCCTCGAGCTGCATGCCGGCGGCGACATCGGCGGCGACGTCCATCGCGGCCGCCTGGCGGGCCACCACGACGAACCGCGTCCGGTTGTCGACGGCGCCCTGGATGTCGCCGGCGAGGACGTCCATGCCGAACAGCGCGGCGGCCCGCGGCGACAGGACCGCCGCCGCCCTGCGCTCGCCGGCGGCGTGGATCAGCTTGCCCGCGCCGGCCGTGTTGTAGGTCGTGAGCGTTGTCCACGGGCGCGTTCGCAGGAACGCCTCCGCCTGGCCGAGGGCCTGGATGTGGGAGTAGACACGCTCGATGTCGTCGAGCGTCTGACCGGGCAGCGCCGCAAGGCATAGCCGGACCGGGACGACGACCTCGCCTACCACCACGAGGTCGTGCTCGAGGAGGAGGTCGTAGGTCTCGCGGACGGTCCCGTTGAGGAGGTTCTCGACCGGCAGCATCCCCGCCCCGGCCCGGCCGGCCACGACGACGTCGAAGACGTCGCGGAAGCTCCCGACGGGGAGGCGCTCGACGTCCCCGAAGGCCGCCAGCACGGCATCCTCGGCAAACGCGCCGGGCTCGCCGGCATAGGCAACGGGCCGCATCACGTTCGGGACGGCCGGTGCCCTACCGCTCGAACCAGGACGTGGTGTCGTGCTTCGACTTCTCCCGGTCGTACTCGGCCCGGCGGCCGTGGCCGGCCGCCTTCGTCGACGCCCGCCCTGCGGCCGCGGCCTCGGCAGCGCCGGCCCAGTGCGACTCGTCGAGCATCTTGTTGAGGGCCTCGATGTAGGCCTCGATCGAGGCCGCGATGATGTTCGTGCTCGTCGACGCGCCTGAGTACTCGCCCTCGCCGCGACGGCCCTCGGCTTCGGCCGGAGGCAGGATCGTCACCGTGACGAGGCCCTCGGCGCCGGGTCCCTCGCCGAGCGACCGAACGATGAAGCCGACGAGCCGGGGGTGGCCCTCGAGGACCTCGGCGAGCGCCTTGTCGACGGCCCGGAACAGCGCGTCGACGGCGCCGTTGCCAGATGCCGACGCCTGCCAGTGATGGTCGCCGGCCTCGATGACGACGGCGCCCCGGCTCTGGGCGTTGCTGCCGGACGTCACCGTCCAGCGAGCCAGGTGGAGCGCGTCCTGCTGGGGCATCGGGCTACCTCCCGGGGATGACCGTGGTGAAGTGGCGCTCGTCGCGCCGCCGGAGCTCGGCCCCGGACTTCCAGATTGCGTACTCGAGGCTGTCGGCCAGGGCGATCGCCGAGGCCGCGATGATGTTCGTGTCGGAGCCCATGGTGGACCATTCGCGCGCGCCGTCCGCGGATTCGATCGTCACCCGGGTCCGGGCGCCGGTCGCGGCGTCGGAATCGAGGATCCGGACCTTGTAGTCGTAGAGGTGGACCGCGTCGAGGACCGGGTAGAAGGCGCCGAGCGCCTTCCGCAGGGCCGCGTCCAGGGCGTTCACCGGCCCGTTGCCATCGGCCGCGGTGTGGAGGATCTCCCCGTCGACCTCGACCTTGACGGTCGCCTCGGCGCGCAGGTCGTGGCCGTCGCGCTGCTCGACGAGGCAGGTGTAGTCGAGGATCCGGAACGGCGCGAGGTAGCCGGCCCCCTGCCGCCGGATGAGGAGCTCGAAGCTGGCCTCGGCGCCCTCGAAGCTGAGACCCTCGTGCTCCAGGCGCTTGATGAGCACCGAGAGCTGCTTGGGGTCGATGCCCTCGAGGTTCGCCCCGAGCTGGCCCGCCCGGATCGCGGTGTTTGCCTTGCCGCCGAGCTCCGAGACGACCAGGCGGCCCTCGTTCCCGACGGACCCCGGATCGACGTGCTGGTAGCTCCGCTCGACCTTGGCCACGGCCGCCCCGTGAACGCCGCCCTTGTGGGCGAATGCCGAGCGGCCCACGTACGGCTGCCAGTCGTTGGGGGCGAGGTTCGCGATCTCGGCGACGGACCGCGACAGCTCCGTCAGGTGGTCCAGCGCCCCGCCGCCGGTCGGGACCAGCGGCAGCTCGGTCTTGAGGGCCAGGTTCGCCAGGATCGAGACCATGTTGGCGTTGCCGCAGCGCTCGCCGTAGCCGTTGATCGTGGCCTGGACGTGGCGGACGCCGGCCTGGACGGCGGCGATGGAGTTCGCGACCGCGAGCTCGGCGTCGTTGTGAGTGTGGATGCCCCATGTCACGGCCTCTGCCGCGCCGGCGGCGGCCTCGGCATCCAGCGCCGCCCGCGTCGCGCCGAAGACCTCCAGCAGGCGGCCCGTCAGGGTGCCACCGTTCGTGTCGCACAGGACGAGGGTCCGCGCCCCGGCGTCGCGCGCCGCGCGAAGCGTGGCCAGGGCGTAGTCCGGGTCTGCGGCGAAGCCGTCGAAGTAGTGCTCGGCGTCATACACGAGCTCGCGGCCGCGCTCGACCACGAACCGGACGCTGTCGGCGACCATGTCGAGGTTCTCGTCCGGCGTCGCGCCGAGGACCTCGGTGACGTGGAGGAGCCACGACTTGCCGAAGATCGTCACGACCGGGGTCTCGGCCCGGACGAGCTCCTGGAGGTTCGGGTCCGTCTCGGCCCTGTTCGCGCGATGGCGCGTCGAGCCGAACGCCGCGAGCCTGGTCTGCCAGGTCAGCTGACGAGCGGCCCCGAAGAACTCCATGTCCTTGGGGTTGGACCCCGGCCAGCCGCCCTCGATGTAGGGCATCCCGTACTCGTCGAGCATCCGGGCGACCCTGAGCTTGTCGGCCAGCGACAGGGTGACGTTCTCGCCCTGCGTCCCGTCGCGCAGGGTCGTGTCGTAGAGCACGACCGGGGCCGACGCGGCCCGGGCCGACGAGGTTGGCACCGCCGCGGCCGGCGCGTCCGCGGCCTGCCCGTCCGGCACGGCGGTCACGGCAGGCCCAGCAGGGTGTTCGCCGCCACCGCCGCGGTCGTCTCGTCGTCGGGCGAGGCGTCGGTGCCCGAGCGCCCCCTCGGCACCGATCCACCGAGCCGCTCGATGACCGCGTCGGCCATGGCCGTGGTTCCCACGATCCGCAGCCCGGCGCGGTCGCCCGCCGGGACGAGGTCTCCGGTCCGGACGCCGTCGTCCAGGGCGGCGCCGGCGGCGGTCTCGACAGCCGTCGCCGCCGCGTCCTGGCCGAGGGACCAGCGAAGGAGCATCGCCGCCGACAGGATCGTGCCGAGAGGGTTCGCAACATCGCGACCGGCGATGTCCGGTGCCGAGCCGTGGATCGGCTCGTACATCCCGAACCGGCCGTGGGCGGTCCTCCGGTCGCCGAGCGATGCCGAAGGCAGCATCCCCAGGCTCCCGGCGAGGACGGCGGCCTCGTCCGAGAGGATGTCGCCGAAGAGGTTCTCGGTGACCAGGACATCGAACGCGGCCGGCTGCTTGACGAGCAGCATCGCGCACGAGTCGACGAGCTGGTGACCGACCTCGACGTCGGCGAAGCCGGCCCGTTCCTCCTCGACCACCTTGCGCCACAGCCGCGAGGTCGCGAGGACGTTCGCCTTGTCGACGCTCGTCAGCTTCCGGCGCCGGCCCCGCGCGAGCTCGAAGGCCAGCCGGACGACACGCCGGATCTCGGCCTCCGTGTACCACAGGGTGTCGATGCCGACGCGACCATCGGCTGTCCGGCGCTCCTCGGACGGTCGGCCGAAGTAGAGGCCCGAGGTCAGCTCCCGGACGATGAGCAGGTCGACGCCCTGGAGGAGCTCCGGCCGGAGCGGCGACGAGGGCACGAGCGCCGGGTGGACCCGGACCGGGCGCAGGTTGGCGAACAGCTCCAACCCGCCGCGGAGGGCGAAGAGCGCCTGCTCCGGGCGGACGGCGGCATTCGGGTCGTCCCATTTCGGACCGCCGACGGCTCCCAGCAGGATGGCGTCGGCAGAGCGGGCCGCCTCGATGTCGTCGGCCCGGATCGCCACCCCGTAGGTGTCGATGCCGATCCCGCCGGCTGTGATCTCGAGCCACTCCAGCTCGAAGCCGAAGGCCGTCGCGGTCGCCTCGAGGACGCGGCGGGCCGCAGCGACGACCTCGGGCCCGACCCCGTCGCCGGGGATAGCGGCGATGCGGTAGGTGGCCCCGATCGGCTTCATGGCAACCTCAGCGAGCAGCCGGCACTCGCTCTCCGAGGTCGGAGGCGGAGCTCCGCGATGCCATCCGCCCGAGGATGGCGGAGCTTCGCGATGCCATCCGCCCGAGGATTCATGGCAGCTGCTCCGCCGTCCGCTGGGCGACGAAGGCCGGCGAGGCCGGCCCGATCTCGGCGCCCCGAAGCTTGTTCACCCCGACAAGGTAGGCCTCGAGCGAGGCCTCGATGATGTTCGTGCTCAAGCCGTGGCCCGAGACGACGAGGGCACCGGGCCCAACGTCCGAGGAGCGACGGCAGCGGACGAGGACCCGGCCCTGGGCGTCCTCGCCACCGGAGACCGCCTTGATCTCGTAGCTCTCGAGAACCGGATGCCAGCCGAAGGCCGGCTCGACCGCCTGGTCCACGGCCGCGAACAGCGCGTCCACCGGCCCATTGCCGATCGCCGCCTCGGCCCGCTCCTCGTCGGCGATCGCCAGCGAGACCATGCCGGTCGCCCTGCCACCGTGCGACGAGGTCACGTTCCAGCCCTCCAGGCGGACTGCCTGGGGGACCTCGGCGACTCGCTGCTCGACGAGGGCGTGGAGGTCCGCGTCGGTGACCTCCTTCTTGGCGTCGGCCAGGGCTACCGCGGCCCGGTACAGCTCGTCGAGGGCCTCGCCCTCGACCTCATGGCCGAGCTGGCGGAGCTTCTGCTGGAGGCCCCGCCGCCCGGACAGCTTGCCGATCGTGAGCTGGCTGCCGCTCAGGCCCACCGACTGGGGAGTCATGATCTCGTAGGTCAGGGGGTTCTTGATGACCCCGTCCTGGTGGATCCCCGATTCGTGGGCGAAGGCGTTGCCACCGACCACGGCCTTGTTGGGCTGGACGGCGAAGCCGGTGAGGTAGCTCACGAGCCGCGACGCCGCGGTGATCTGCTCCGTCTGGATTCCGCCGGCGAAGCCCGGGAACTGGGTCGGACGCGTCCGGAGGGCCATGACGACCTCCTCCAGCGAGGCGTTGCCGGCTCGCTCGCCGAGGCCGTTGATCGTCACCTCCACCTGGCGAGCGCCGGCCTGGACGGCGGCGAGGGTGTTGGCGGTGGCAAGGCCCAGATCGTTGTGGCAGTGGATGCTCACCGTCGCCTGCCCACCGATGAGCCCGACTGCCCGCCCGACGAGGGCCCCGAACTCGCTCGGGATGGCGTAGCCGACCGTGTCGGGGATGTTGATCGTCGAGGCACCGGCCTCGACGACCGCCTCGTAGACCTGCATCAGGAAGTCGACGTCGGTGCGCGACGCGTCCTCGGCGGAGAACTCGACCTCGGCGTCCCGGCCGAGGGCCTTGCGGCCGTGGGCGACCCAGCGGACGGCCTCGGCAAGGGCCTGCTCGCGGGTCATCCGGAGCTTGTGCTTGAGGTGGATGTCACTCGTGGCGATGAAGACGTGGAGGTGTGGCTTCTCGGCGATTCTGATCGCCTCGATCGCCCGCTGCGGGTCGCCGTCACGACAGCGAGCAAGAGCCGCCACCGCGATCCCGCCCTTCGTCTCCTGGGCGATCCGGCGGACCGCCTCGAAGTCGCCCGGAGAGGCAGCCGGGAAGCCGGCCTCGATGACGTCGACCCGGAGGCGGGCGAGCTGGCGGGCGACCTCCAGCTTCTCCGATGCCGTCAGGCCGGCGCCGGGCGCCTGCTCGCCGTCACGGAGGGTCGTGTCGAAGACGCGGACGGTGCCCGGCGGGACGAACGGCCCCGACGGGCGGGGTACCCCGGACGCCATCAGTGGGCTCCCCCGGTGCCGGCCCCGATGCCGGGGGCCGGTTGCGCCGCCGCGCCGCCGTCTCCGGCACCCGGGCGACCCGCGGCCGCCTGGGCCTGGCCGGCTCGGACCACGACGGGATTCAGGAACGGCATCTGGGCCCGCAGCTCCGCGCCGACCCCCTCGATCTGGTGGTCCCGATCCTGGGCCCGGAGCCGCTCGAACTCGGCCCGGCCGGACTCGTTCTCGGCGATCCAGCGGGCGGCGAATGAGCCGTCCTGGATCTCGGCAAGGACCTGGCGCATCGTCGCCCGGACACGGTCGTCGATGATCCGGGGACCGGACACGTAGTCGCCGTACTCGGCGGTGTCGCTGACGCTGAAGCGCATGAAGTTGAGGCCGCCCCGGTACAGGAGGTCGACGATCAGCTTCAGCTCGTGCATCGTCTCGAAGTAGGCCAGCTCGGGCTGGTAGCCGGCCTCGACGAGCGTCTCGAAGGCCATCTTCACGAGCGATGCCGTGCCACCGCAGAGGACCGACTGCTCGCCGAAGAGGTCCGTCTCGGTCTCCTCGGCAAAGGTCGTCTCGAGGACGCCGGCCCGGGTGTTGCCGAGGGCCAGGGCGTAGGCGAGGGTCCGGGCCCGGCCGGTGCCGGACGGGTCCTGGTGGACGGCGAAGAGGGCCGGCACGCCGCCGCCGGCCTGGTAGACGCTGCGGACGAGATGGCCGGGACCCTTGGGCGCCACCATCCCCACGTCGACGGTCGCCGGCGGCACGATCCGCTTGAAGTGGATGTTGAAGCCGTGGGCGAACATCAGGAGGCTCCCGGGCCGGAGGTTCGGCTCGATCTCGGCGTCGTAGACGGCTTTCTGGGCGGTGTCCGGCACCAGGATCATCACGACGTCGGCGGCCCGGACGGCGTCGGCGACGGTCCGGACCTCGAGGCCGGCCTCCTCGGCCAGCGCCCGGCTCCGGGAGCCGACGGCCAGCCCGACGATCACCCGGACCCCGGATTCGTGGAGATTCAGAGCATGGGCGTGGCCCTGGCTGCCGTAGCCGATGATCGCGACCGTCTGTCCGGCCAGGGCAGATGGATCGACATCCGAGTCGTAATACATGCGAGCGGTCACTGGCCCCTGCCTCCGGATTCATGAATTGTCACCCTCAGTCGCGAACCGCCGTTCGCTCTCCGAGGTCGGAGGCGGAGCTCCGCGACGCCATCCGCCCGAGGATTCATCGCTTCAGTGCCTCCTCGATCGAACCGGAGCCGCGCGTCATGACGACGGCGCCGGTCCGGACCAGCTCCTTGATCCCGTAGGTCCGCACCAGCGCGACGAAGGCGTCGACCTCGGGTTCGGTGCCCGTCACCTCGACGATCGCCGAGTCCGCCGAGAGGTCGACCACCCGGCCCTTGCTGAGCTCGACGAGCTTGAGGACCTCGCCCCGGTTGGCGTCGCCGACGCGGACCTTCACGAGCGCCAGCTCGTGCTCGATCGTCGGC
>DASWGY010000028.1:0-9186 GCA_036393495.1 Candidatus Limnocylindrales bacterium | reverse complement strand
GCGAGACGCGCTTGACCTGCGAGGCGGCGACCTCGAGGACCCGCGAGCCGGTCTCGATGCCGCCGGTGACCGACACCAGGTCGACCCCGGGGTGCTCGACGATCGCGTCGCCCACGACCCCTCCGGGGCCGGCCAGGACGTTGACGACGCCGGGCGGGAGGTCCGCCTCGAGCAGCAGCTCGGCCAGGCGCATGAACGTCAGCGATGCCATCTGGGCCGGCTTGACGATCGCGGCATTGCCGGCGGCCAGGATCGCCGCCATCCGCTGGACGCCGGTCCAGAGCGGGCCGTTCCAGGGCAGGATCTCGGCCACGACGCCGAGGGGCTCGACCAGCTCGTGGTGGATGACCGCGGCGTCGGGCATCTCGGCCGCCGCGCCGCGGGTGACCCGGGCCCGGCCCCCGAAGTAGCGGAGCGAATCGAGCGAGATCGCGAGGTCCGAGTAGTGGACCGACGAGATCGGCTTGCCGGCGTCGACCGCCTCGAGGAAGGCCAGCTCGTCGGCGTGGGCCTCCACGAGATCGGCGATCCGGTTCAGCGCGGCCGCCCGGTCCTTGGCCGTCGTCCGGCCCCATGGCCCCTCGTCAAAGGCCGCGCGGGCGGCAGCCACGGCATCGGCCACGTCGGCCACCCCGGCCTGGGCGATCGAGGCCACCGGCTGGTTGTCGCGCGGGCTGATCGACGGGAAGACCGCCCCGTCTCGGGCCGGCACGAGCCGGCCCCCCATCAGGAGCGGGTATGGATCACGACTGATGAGCCCCCACCGCGGGTCCGCGGCGGGCTGGACGTTGACCGCCATCGGCGCCGCCTCCTCTCAGCTCGCGACGAGCTGTCCGGCGATCTCCATCGCCTCGTCGACCGACTTGCCACCGTGGATGATCGCGGCGAGGCCGCGGGTGATCCCGGCCGGGTCCGGGTCGCGCCAGATGTTGTTGCCGATCGCGACGCCCGCGGCGCCGGCCACGATGACCGCGTCGTAGACGTCCTGGAACAGGTCGCGGACGTTGCCCTTCTTGGCCCCGCCGAGGATGACCGTCGGGACCATCGCGTACTCGACGACCTTGCGCATCGACTCCGGATCGCCGGTGTAGAAGGTCTTGATCATGTCGGCGCCAGTCTCGGCGCAGATCCGGGCCCCGGCGGCGATCTTGTCGGGCGTGTGCATGTCCGCGCCAGCGAAGCCGCCGGGCACGGACTCGGCGATGTACGGCAGGCCGTATCGGGCGGCGTCAGCCGCGAGCCGGGCCGCCTGGCGGATGGACTCGTCGCCGGTGAACGGGTAGAGCATCGACTTCACCGCGTCGGCGCCGACCGCGAGGGCCCGCTCGACCGCGACCTCGAGGTACGGCGGGTTCGTGTCGAACGAGGCGATCGCCGCGGCCTGCCCGATCGCGTCGCCGAAGGCGATGATCGAGCCGATCGGGGAGAGGAAGGCGTCGGCGCCGGCCGGCACGACCGCCCGGCAGGTGTCGCCGTAGCGGGCGAGGCCCTCGACCGGGGCGTCCATGAACGCGGTGTGGTCCATGGCGACGATGAGGATTCGGCCGTCCTCGCGGAGCAGACGGTGCATCTTGCGCTTCATGGCAGCTTCGATCTCCTTCGGGCCCTGGCGGGCTTACAGCTCGACGATGACGCGATACGTGCCGGGCCGGATGGCGTGCTCGAGGGCCGCGCCGATCTCCTCGAGCGGGTAGCGGATGTCGATGAGCGGTGACAGGTCCACGAGGCCGTAGCGGATCAGGCGGGTCGCGGCGTAGAAGTCCTCGATCTCGCCCGAGAGGACGCCGAACACCCCGGTCTCGCGGTTGTGCATGTCGTTGGGACCGAAGGTGAAGGCCGGCTCGGGGTGGGCGGCGGCGAACAGGACGAAGCGGCCCCGATCGCTGAGCATCGCCATGCCCTGCTCGTTGGCCTTCTCGTGGCCGATCGCCGCGATGACGGCCTCGGCCCCGCGACCCTCGGTCAGCTCCTTGACCCGCTCGACCGGGTCGACCTTGGAGGCATCGATGAGCTCGGTCGCGCCCATCCGCGCCGCCATCGCCAGGCGCTCAGGGTCGACCTCGCTGACGATGACCCGAGCCCCGTGCTGGCGAGCCGCGACGACGTTCATCAGGCCCATCACCCCGGCCCCGATGACGACGACGTCCTGGCCGACCCGGAGGTCGAGCAGGCGGCTGGCATGGACGGCGCACGACAGGGGCTCGGCCAGGGCGGCTGTCTCGAACGGCGCGTCGCCGGTGCGGTAGACGCCGCCGGCCACCTGGAGCTTGTACTGGGCGAAGCCGCCCGGGCCCCAGGCCGGCCCGTACTTCGAGACGAGGCCGTAGTGCTGCTTGCAGGCCCGATCCTGGCCCGTCCGGCACCAGTGGCACTTGCCGCACGCGGCCGAGCCGACGGCGACTCGCTCACCGACCTGGAGGTCGGTGTCCGTGTCCGGCCCGATGGCGGCGACCTCGCCGGCCATCTCGTGGCCGCCGACGAACGGGAACTTGTTGGCCTGCGCGCCGGAGAAGCTGCGCTGCTCCCAGGTGCAGATCGCCGTGGCCCGGAGTCGGACGAGGATCTGGCCCGGGCCGGGCACCGGCGTCGGCAGGTCCTGGACGCTGATGTCGTGGACTCCGGCCATGACCCCGACGCGCATCGTCGTCTCGACGCGGCTGCCGGGGGTCTCGATCGCGGCTGCGGTCATGGTTCATCCTCCCGCCCGGATGGGTGCGCTGCAAGAAATTGCAGCAAGGAATAGCGGACTTGGTCACTATAGCAGGAGACAAGCCGGAATCCGAGCCTTGGAGCTCGGAATCTCGGCCGTCAACGGGCCTGATCTGAGGGGGCCGTTCGGCCTGCCGGACGGCACGCCGGGACCGCCGGCGCTGCCTCCATCGCTGGGGTGGGGCATCATCGAGGTCCACGCACCAACGGGGGCCGGATGCCGGCGGTCGTCATCGCCTTTGCCTACGGGGCCAGCGACTGGAAGACGGTCGAGCCGCGGGCCGCCTTCCGGGCCAACCTCACGTCGATCGACCACGACTTCGAGGCGGTCGACTGGCGGCCGTACCTGCCGTCACCCCAGGCCCATCTCCTGCGGTTCGTCCGCAACCGCGATGCCGAGGGGCCGCCCGCGGTCCGGACCTTGCCGACCGCGGCCCGGCCCGGACCGACCGCGGTCCGGACCGGACCGATCGCGGTCCGGACCTTCCCGGCTCGTCGCGACCTCGCCGCGACCGCCGCCGAGCGGGCGTTGCTGGCCGAGGGGCGACGCGAGGGTCGCCTGTCGCTGGACCCGCTCACGCGGCCGGCGATGCGGGTCGTCCACCATGCCATGGTCGACCACGCCGGGATCACGATGGCCGATGTCCTGGGCTACCTTCGAGACCCCGGGGCGGTCATCGGCCCGGTCGTGGAGCGGCTGCTCGAGATCCGCCAGGCGGCCGGTGGCCGCCCGGTCGTGGCGGTGGGCCTCAGCCTCGGCGGGATCATCCTCGTCGATGCCCTGGCGACGCTCCTCGGGGACGAGGCCCGACCCGAGCCCGAGCGGCGGCCGGCGGACCTGCTCGTCACGGTCGGATCGCAGTCGGCGGCGCTCCGGGCGATGGGGGTCATGCCGTCGGCGCCGCGTGACGTCGTCCACCCGGCGCTCTTCACGCCCTGGCTCAACGTCTGGCACGAGCACGACTACCTGTCGTATCCGATCGGCGCAGTGTTCGAGCACCTCGGCGACGTGACCGACCGGCGGGCGGTCCAGCGGGGCGCCTTTCCGGGCGTCCACTCGGGCTACCTGAATCGCTCCTCGCGCTTCTTCGACCACCTCGGCGAGGCGATCCGGGAGCGCTTCGGGGACTGAGCCGACGGTCAGGCGCCGTCAGGCGCCGTCGGCGCCGTCGGCGACGCCGGGACCGCTGGCGACCTCGGCGATCGCGGCATCGAGCTCGTCGTTCGAGGGCTCGATGACCACGCGGCCCGGCCGGGCCGCGTCGCCGATGAGGATGACCGGGGTCACCCGGGCGCCACCGTTGAACGATCGATTCCGAGCGTCCGCCTCGGCATCGAGCTCGACATTGCCGTAGTGGTACGGGATGACGCGAGCGGCCAGATGGGCGCGGGAGCGGATGGTGTCCTCGCAGGTGTCGCGCCCGAGGACGAGGATCGGAGGCCAGCTGGGATCGGTCATTCGTGCAGTCTGCCTCAGCCGTCGGCGCGAGGTGCTCCGCCCCGCCCGTCCGCGGGGGGCCGAGTGGCGCTTGACGCCGCCTGACGGCCCCCTCACAGTGCGGCCGTGCGTTTCGGGATCGCCGGCCTGCTGGGGTTCATCGTCCCCGGCGCAGGCCATCTCTTCGTGGGTCGCCGCCGGGACGCCCTCATCTTCCTCGTTCCGACCGCGGCGATCGTCGGCGTCCTCGTCGGCACCTACCTCGCGGTCGGCTGGATCGGCTTCCTGAAGTTCTACGTCACCCCGGGCGTCCTGCCGGTTCTCGCGGTCGTGAACGTCGCCATCGCCCTGTGGCGGATCCTGGCGGCCTTCGACGGGGCCCGACTCGAGGCCATGACCCGGCGCTCCCTTGGCGTGGCCGCCTTGAGCCTCGCCGTCCTCGTCGTCGCCCCGCACCTCCTCGCGGGGCGGCTGATCGCGTCGACCAACGACTTCCTCGACACGATGTTCGCCACGACGCCCGTGGTGGTGGAACCGGACGTCTCGTTCGAGCCCGACCCGACCGACCCGGAACCCACGAGCAGCCCGCGCGTCGATCACCGCAAGTTGGCGGCCTGGTCCCTCGCCGACGGCGAGCTCCCGGCACCGACCCCCACGCCGACACCGGTGCCCCGCGGGCCGTACAGCGGTGGCGGCGGCACGGGCTCGCTGCCCGAGCTCGGCGCCGCCGTCTACTGGGACGCTCCCGGCGCGATCCCGTGGGGCGACGACGGCCGCTTCGACCTGCTCCTCCTGGGCTCGGACGCCGGATCGGACCGCTGGAGCCGCCGGATGGACGTGATGCTCCTCGTCGAGATCGACGTCGCGACCGGCAAGGTGGCCATGATCGGCCTGCCGCGGAATCTCCAGAACGCGCCCTTCCCGCCCGGGTATGCCCGGGACGCCGTCGCCTGTGGCTGCCTGACGGGTCTCCTCAACGAGGTCTACGTCGAGGCCACCGCACGCCATCCCGACCGCTGGCCGGGGAGCGGCGCGATCAAGGGAATCGGGGCGGTCCGGGGCGTCGTCTCGGAGCTCACCGGGCGCCCGATCGATGCGGTCCTCGTGGCCGATCTGCTCGGCGTCGTCCGGGTCGTCGATGCCATGGGCGGCGTCGACATCTACGTCCCGTCGCCGGTCAACGACGACCGCTATCCGGACCCCATCCTCGGCCGGATCCGGCTCCACATCGCCACCGGCCAGCAGCATATGGACGGCCGGATCGCCCTGGCCTACGCTCGGAGCCGCCACGGCAGCTCCGACTACGCACGGATGGCGCGCCAGCAGACGCTCCTGCTGGCGATTCGCGATGAGCTGGGGCCGGCGATGATCCTCACGGCGCCGGATCTGTTCGCCGCGGCCAAGCGGACAGCCTGGACGGACCTGCCGCGAGACTCGCTGCCGGCGCTCGTCGAGCTCTTCGGCAAGGCCGCCAACAGCTCGGTGAAGCACCTCCGGATCGTCCCGCCGACGTACCCGACCTGGCTGACCACGGCCTCGATCGCCCGGATCCAGGCCGACATCGCCAAGCTCCTCGGGACGGTGCCACCGCCGACGCCATCGCCCAGCCCGAGCCCGTCGCCCGACCCGAGCGCGTCACCGAGCACCGACCCGAGCGGGAGCCCGAGCCCGAGTGACGGCCCGAGCCCGAGTGACGGCCCGAGCCCGAGTGGCAGCCCGAGCCCGTCGGCCACGACAACCCCGGATCCGACGGCGAGTCCGGGCGGGACGCCGACGCCTGGCCCGACGCCGTCCCCGGCGCCGAGCGCGCCGCCGACCCCGAGCCCGTCGTCGACGGATCCGCCGTCCGCCGCCCCGACCTGACGGCCGGCGCCGCGGCGCGTCGCGAAGCGACGCTAGGGCCGGCGCCCGGACGGCCCTGAGCGACCCGGATGTCGGGCGAGGCGCTCGCCGGGCAGCACGATCGGCCGGTTGCCGAGACCTGTGGGCCCCGGGCGCCCAGGAGCGGATGACCGCGGGCCGTGTCCGCCGGCCATCGGCGGCGGAGGAGCGCCGTTCCGCCACGGAGTCCCCGGTCGGGACGGTGCCGCGCTCCCGGGTCCCCGGCGCGACGCGTTGCGGTGCGGCGGAGAGCCCTGCTGGCGCGAGCCGTGCGGCCTGGAGTGATGCGGCGCCGAGCCCAGCTGGGCTGACCCATGCAGCGGCAGGCCATGCAGCGGCCGGCCATGCAGCGGCGCGCCGTGGGGCTCCGGGACCTGGGGCCGTGACCGATGCGGGCGGCTCGGTCGAGGGGCGAGCGAACCGCCCTGGCCGCTCCGGAGGCGGATCGCCTGGGGCCGGATCGAGCGATCCGGCTCGTAGCCGGGCACGATCTCTACGTCGATCCGCCGTCCAAGCAGCCGCTCGATGTCGCGAAGCAGGCCGTCCTCATCGACGCAGACGAGCGAGATCGCGTCGCCCTCCGATCCCGCCCGGCCGGTCCGGCCGATCCGGTGGAGGTAGTCCTCGGGGACCATCGGCAGCTCGAAGTTGACGACGTGGGGCAGCTCCTCGATGTCGATGCCGCGGGCGGCGACCTCGGTCGCTACGAGGATCGAAACCCGGCCGGCCTTGAAGTCGGTGAGCGCGCGGACGCGCTGCGACTGGCTGCGATTGCCGTGGATCGCGGCGGCCCGGATGCCGTCCCGCTCGAGCTGATCCGCGAGGCGGTTCGCGCCGTGCTTGGTCCGGGTGAAGACGAGGGCCTGGTCGATCCGGCCCTGGGCGACAAGCTCACGCAGGAGGTCGCGCTTGCGTTCGCGGTCGACCCGGATGACGAGCTGCCGGACGAGCGTCGTGGCCGTGTTCCGAGGCGTCGACTGGACGTGGGCAGGGTCGTCGAGGAATCCGGCGGCGAGGGCCTTGATGTCGTCGTTGAAGGTCGCCGAGAAGAGGAGGTTCTGGCGCTCGGCCGGGAGGACGGCGAGGACCTTCCGGATGTCCCGGATGAAGCCCATGTCGAGCATTCGATCCGCCTCGTCGAGGACGAGGATCTCGACGCCCGACAGGTCCGCCGTGCGCTGGTTCATGTGGTCCAGGAGCCGACCGGGTGTCGCGACGACGATCTCCGGGCCGGAGCGGAGGGCCCGGAACTGGGGCTCGTAGCCGACGCCGCCGTAGATCGGGACGGACCGGACGGGCCGCTGCGCGCCGTACGTCCGGACGCTCTCCTCGACCTGGAGGGCGAGCTCGCGGGTCGGGACGAGGACGAGGACGCGCGGCAGCCGCCGCGGCGGCTGGCCGGGGCGCGACGCGACCGGCGGACGGGCCGCCGGCGTTGCGTGGAGGTATTGCAGGATCGGCAGGACGAAGGCGGCCGTCTTGCCGGTCCCGGTCTGGGCGCCGGCGAGGACGTCGCGGCCGGCCAGGACGTGCGGGATCGCCTGGGCCTGGATGGGGGTGGGCTCGGTGTAGCCCTGGTCCGCGACCGCGCGGAGGAGCTCGGGGGTCAGCCCGAGTTGATCGAAGGACACGGGTGTGGTGCTCCTGACGGGGCCCTCCCGCGTTCGTCGCGGGGCCCGGTCAGGGCGGGTGTGGATCGAAATCAGCGGCTTGGGCCGGGGCGCTGACCGGAGCGCCCATCGAGGTCGAAGGCCGGGAGCATAGCCGAAATCGAACAAACGTGCGCCGCGTCGTGGGTTGCCGGTCCCGGCGCGCGTTCGGACGCCGGGACCGGACGTGGGCCTCAGAACTGGCGCCAGCCCTCGCGTGGAACCCAGACCGTGACGTCGGGCATGCCGTCGAACATGGCTCCGATCTCGGTCTGGACGGCCGGATCGCCGAGGAACTGCTGGAGCGCCTCCACCGAATCCCATCCGTCAATCGCCAGGAACTCCATCGGATCCGCGACGTTGGCGAAGACCATGTGCCCGGTCCCGCCCAACTCCTTCGTCCGCGGAAGTAGCCCGTCGACGATCCGATTGTGGTGCGCCATGGCCGCCTGCTGGTCGGACGTTGCGAGCCGACCCTGGACCTTCGTGATTGCCGACAACTTTCGGCCCTCCGTGTCGTCTATGGAAGTTGACGAAGACACAGACGGCGGACTCGCCTGGGACTGTGCGCTACCGTGGGGCGAGATGTCGAGATCGACGGCCTGGGGTGACGATCGAGAGGCCTTCGGGCTGGCCCTCGAGGCGCATCGGCGCGACCTGATCCTGCTCGCCTACCGCTTCCTGGGCTCCATCCACGACGCCGAGGAGGCCGTCCAGGAGACGTCGATTCGGGCCTGGCGCGGACGGACCGGCTTCCGGGGCGAGGCGTCTGCGCGGACGTGGCTCCATCGGATCGCCACCCGCGTCTGCCTCGATCTCATCCGTTCGCGCCGGCGGCGCGTCCTGCCGGTCTCGATCGGCGACCCCGCCGACCCGACGAAGCCCGCCCCACCGCGCCCGCCAACCGAAATCGCCTGGGTCGAGCCGCTCCCGGACACCTTCGTGGCCGGCGCGGAGCACGACCCGGCCGCCCGGTACGACCTTCGGGAGAGCGTCTCGCTGGCATTCATCGCCGCCCTCCAGACCGTGCCGTCGCGCCAGCGGGCCGTGCTCCTCCTGCGGGACGTCCTGGGCTGGTCGGCTCGAGAGACGGCGGAGGCCCTCGAGCTGACGGTGCCGGCGGTGAACAGCGCGCTCCATCGAGCCAGGACATCGTTGCGGGCGACGCATCACCGCTCCGGCCGCGACGTCGTCGAGGCGGCGCCACCCACCGACCCCACCGTCCGCCGCCTGCTCCGGGCCTACGTCCGGGCCTGGGAATCGGACGACATCGGCGGACTCGTGGCGACGATGCGGGCCGATGTCCGGCTGGCAATGCCGCCGTCACCGGCGTGGTACTCGGGCCAGGCGGACGTGGCGACGCTCTTGCGGACGTGGGTCTTCGGGCCGCTCCGGCCGGCGGCCGGCTACCGGGTCGTCGCGGCGACGGCCAACGGCCAGCCGGCGGTCGTCTTCGGCCCTCGCGGCGCCGGGTCGCCACCGACCGGCGTCCAGGTCCTCGACCTCGAT
>DASWGY010000027.1:0-11332 GCA_036393495.1 Candidatus Limnocylindrales bacterium | reverse complement strand
GCACAGCCCGCCCGGGATCCCGAAGCACAGCCGCTCGGACTGATCGGGCATCCGGAAGGTCGTGTCGAACCGGGTCGTGATCAGGCGGCGGGTGCAGGCGGGACAGCGCTCGCGGCTGGGCGTCATGTCCCGCATTCTTGGAGGGGCCGGGGCCGGCCGACATGACCCGACGGTACGGGGCCCCCCGGTACGCCTGCATGCCCGTCCGGGGGCCGTTCGGCTTCCCGCGCTACTGGACGCGGAGGATCGTCTTCGCCTCGGACCAGTGCTTCTCGAGCTGGTAGAAGTCGCGTTCGGGCGGCGTGAAGACGTGGACGATGACCGAGCCGAAGTCGACGAGGACCCAGTGCGAGGCCGCCAGCCCCTCCCGCCCGATCGGCCGGATCTTCTCGTCGCGCAATCCGCCGACGATCCCGTCCGCGATCGCGGCGAGCTGCCGTTCCGACCCGCCCGAGCAGATGACGAAGTAGTCGGCCATCGTCGTCAGGGCCGACACGTCGAGGAGGACGATGTCGGCGGCCTTCTTGTCCTCGGCCAGCTCGACGACGCGCCGGGCGATGTCGATCGACGGGCGCTCTTTGGCGGCGGGCCGGGGCGGTGCGACGGCCGGTGGCGGTTCGCGTCGGGGCAGCCCATCGGGGCGCGGAGCGAGGGCGGAGTCGGTCACGGGCGAGGATTCCTCCGGTTGGTCGGGGCGCTGGTAGAGATGATGATCGGCGATGTGGCGGGCGACCGCGTTCGGGACCAGGCGCGAGATCGGGCGGTCGGCCGCGACGCGCGCCCGGACGGCGGTCGAGGAGACCTCGAGACGCGGTCCGTCGAGGACGACGAACCGGTCGGTCTGGCCCGGGAACTGGCTGGCGATCCAGGCCGGATCGGGCGCAGGGTGCCCGGCTCGGGGGACCACCGCGACCCGGCATGCAGCGAGCAGGCGGGCCGGCTCGTGCCAGTCGGGCAGCTCGGCGAGGGTCTCGCTCGACATGATGAGGGTGAGCTCCGGCTCGCGCCCGGCTGCGCGCTCGGCGGCGCCGATCAGCTCGACCGAATCGGCGGTGTACGACGGCCCCGGTCGGTCGACATCGACGCGGCTGAGCTCGAACCCCGGGCGGCCGGCGATCGCGAGGCCGACCATCGCCACTCGCTCCTCGGCCGGTGCCGAGACCGTTCCCGGCTTGTGCGGCGGCTCGCCTGCCGGCAGGAACAGGATCCGGTCGAGGTCGAGGCGTTCTCGAGCCGCCTCGGCGATCGCGAGGTGGCCCCGGTGGACGGGATCGAAGGTGCCACCCATGATCCCGATCCGGGACCGGGGCGGGGCCGTTGCCGATCGGGCCGTCACGATCGCCGCTCCGCCCGCCTCATCGCCTGCCGCACCGCCCGCCTCATCACCTGCCTCATCGCCCGCCTCATCGCCCCGTGGCCCAGGGCTCGGCGGCCCACTCGAGCTCGACGCCCCCGACGCGAACCGGGTCACCGGCGGCCACGCCCGCTCGACGCAGCTCGGCGTCGATGCCCAGGCGCTCGAGGTCTCGCTGGAAGCGTTCCGCCGACTCCTCGACCTCGAAGTTCGTCTGGGCCGCGATCCGCTCGATCCGTCGGCCGCGAACGCGGAGGACGCCATCGCCGTCGCGCTCGATCGCGAAGCCATCCGCCAGGTTGTCGAGCCGATGGACGACGACGCCGGCCGGCTCGGGCGGCTCGGCCATCGCCTCGGCACTGGGCAGGAGCCCGGCGAGGAGGCTGCGGAGCTCGTCGATCCCCCGGCCCTCGGCCGCGGCGATGGCGACCACCGGCAGCCCGTCCCGCCGCCGCGCCGCCTGGAACCCCGGCCAGGCCTCGGAGGCCGCGGCCAGGTCGAGCTTGTTGAAGGCGACGAGGATCGGCTTTTCGAGGAGCGCCGGATCGTGGGCCGCGAGCTCGGTCCGAATCACCTCGTGATCCCACTCCGGGTCCCGGCCCGCCCCGTCGACGACGTGGACGAGGACCCTGGTCCGCTCCACGTGGCGGAGGAACGCGTGGCCGAGCCCGGCCCCGTCGCTGGCTCCCTCGATGAGGCCGGGAACGTCGGCGATCGTCGGCTGGCGCAGGTCCTCGTCACCGAGGTCCATGACCCCGAGGTTCGGCTCGAGCGTTGTGAACGGGTAGTCGGCGATCCTGGGCTTCGCGGCGGTGAGGGCCGCCAGGAGAGTGGACTTTCCGGCGTTCGGCAGGCCGACGAGCCCGATGTCGGCGATGAGCCGCAGCTCGAGGCGAAGCCACCGCTCGTCGCCGGGCTCGCCCTTCTGGGCATGCCGCGGCGCCTGATGGGTCGGGGTCGCGAAGTGCTTGTTGCCCAGGCCGCCTCGACCGCCGCGGGCCACGATGGCCGACTGCCCGGTCGCGACGAGATCGGCCACGAGCGCTCCCGTCGCGTCGTCAAAAACCGCCGTCCCTGGGGGGACGTCCAGGACGAGGTCCCGGCCGGCTGCACCGTGCCGACGGGCGCCCTCACCACGGCCGCCGGGCGTGGCCCGGAAATGATGCCGGTAGCGAAAGTCACGGAGCGTGGTCTGGCCCGGATCGACCCGGAGGTGGACCGAGCCACCCCGACCGCCGTCGCCGCCGTCGGGACCCCCACGGGGGACGTGGGCCTCGCGCCGGAACGTGGCCGCGCCGTCGCCGCCCGCGCCGGCACGAACCCAGATCTTCACCCGGTCGAGGAACATCGGACCCTATCTTCCCATGGCCAGACCGCGCCGCCGGGCCATGCCGCCAGACCCGGCTTCGGGGCGGGGCACGCTCCCCGGGCGACGCCGAGAGGTCGCTCGCTCAGAGGTACTTGAGCGGGTTGACCCGGTAGCCGCCGTTCCAGATCTGGCCGATCCAGACCTCGAAGTGGAGGTGCGGGCCGGTCGCCCAGCCGGACTGCCCGATGCGGCCGACGCGCTGGCCCTCGGAGACGCTGGCCCCGGCGCCGACCGAGACGCTCGACATGTGGTTGTACGTCGTGTACAGGCCGGAGCCGTGCGAGAGCCAGACCTGGTAGCCGCCGCCGTTGTTCTTCCAGCCGGCGAAGATCACCCGGCCGGAAGCCGCGGCGCGGACCGTCGAACCGTAGTCGGCCGCGATATCGAGACCGTAGTGGCCGTACCGGAAATACTGGCTGATGTAGTTGCCGCCGCCACTGACCGGCCAGGTGAAGTCGCCGCCGCTGTAGGTCGCCGGGCCCGAGCAGTTGCAGCTGCCGCCGCCCGAGGGTGCCCTGGGGGCCGGCTTGGGGGTGGGGATCGGGGCGCCGACGGCGCCCGGCAGGATCAGCGTCTGACCGATGATGAGGGTCGGATCGTCAAGCTGGTTCACGGCGACGACGTCGGCCGCCTCGATCTTGTAGCTCGCCGCCAGGGCTTCGAGGGTGTCGCCGTCCTTGACCGTGACGATGAGGCCGTTGACGGGCGGGATGATGAGCTTCTGGCCGACGTGGAGGTCGTCCTTCGAGCCAAGCTTGTTGGCCCACCACACGGTCATCATCGTCACGCCGTAGTGGCTCGCGATCCCCGTCAGGGTGTCCCCGGAACGGACCGTGTAGGTCGCCAGGAGGCCCTTGCCGTCACGGACGACGGTGTTGACCGCGACCGGCTTGTAGATCGTGCCGTCGTCGGCGTAGCTCTCGACCGGCGCCGGGATTGCCTCGTCGGACATGGCTTCGGCGGCGGGGCGGCCGATGACGCCGTCCGCCTCGAGCCCGTAGCGGCCCGGGTCAACGACCTCACCGCCGACCGCGAGCCGGACCTCGGGGCCGTCGGCGGTCGTGTCGCCGATGGGCTGGGCGGCGGCGGGCTGGAGGCTCACGATCGAGGCGCCGAGCACCACGAGCGCGGCAACGACCGGGAGCATCCGCTCGGAGGCAAGGCGCACGACGAGGCCCCGTCGGAGCGCGACCGGCAGTGGCCGGTGGCGCGGGCTGGGGCCCAGGTGAACCAGGTGGGCGAGGGTGGACAGGCGCGCGCCGAGGCCCCGCGCCGCCGTCACCGACCGGCGATGGAAGCGCGTGGCTCGCGGGGATCGCTCGCTCGTGCCCGGGCGGAGGCGCGTAATCGCGCGCAACGCGCCGGCCGGGGCGTTCAGCAATATGGTCTCCTGCGGCGACGGTCCGGCGCGTGGTGGGAACGCGGAATACGGGGGTGGGACCGTCCGGGGGTCGCGACTCTTGAGCTGGGGGTCTCTTGCTTCGCGAGGCGAAGCCCGCTCCTCCGCGGGCTTCGACGTCGGGCGGACCTTACCACGGCCCGTTCACGCGGCGCAAACGTCCGACCGGCCCTCATCTCGGGGGCCTTTCAGCCCTCCGAGTCGGTCCGGGCGGCTCAGCCGACGGCCTGGGCCCGGATACGACGGCTCAGGTGTCGAGGCTCTTGGTCAGGCCGGCGAGGAACTGGGCGTTCGTGTCCGTCTTGGCGAGTCGGTTGAGGAGCAGCTCGATGCCCTCGTTCGTGCCGACCGCGGAGAGCATCCGGCGCATCGTCCAGACCATCCGCAGGGTGCCCTCCTCGAGGAGCAGCTCCTCACGCCGGGTGCCAGAGCGCATGACGTCCATGGCCGGGAAGATCCGCTTCTCGCCGAGCTTCCGGTCAAGGATGAGCTCGGAGTTGCCGGTGCCCTTGAACTCCTCGTAGATGACGTCGTCCATCCGCGAGCCGGTGTCGATGAGGCAGGTCCCGATGATCGTAAGCGAGCCGCCCTCCTCGATCTTCCGGGCCGCCCCGAAGAACCGCTTCGGCGGGTACAGGGCGATCGGATCGATGCCACCCGAGAGGGTCCGGCCCGACGGCGGGAGGGCCAGGTTGTAGGCGCGTGCGAGGCGGGTGATCGAGTCGAGCAGGATCACGACGTCGCGCCCGGTCTCGACCTGGCGCTTGGCGATCTCGAGGGCCATCTCGGCGACGTGGGTGTGGTTCTCGGTCGGCTCGTCGAAGGTCGAGCTGATGACCTCGCCCTTGACGCTCCGGCGCATGTCCGTGACCTCCTCGGGCCGCTCGCCGATGAGGGCGACCATGAGGAGGATCTCGGGGTAGTTCGCGGTGATCCCGTTGGCGATGTTCTTGAGGAGCATCGTCTTGCCGGCCTTGGGCGGGCTGACGATGAGCGCACGCTGGCCCTTGCCGATCGGGTTCACGAGGTTGACCAGGCGCTGGCTGAGGTTCTTGGGGTCGCTCTCGAGGTTGATGAGCTCGTCCGGGTGGACCGGGGTCAGGTCGCCGAAGACCGGCCGTCGGCGGGCCGTCTCGATGTCGACGCCGTTGACCGAATCGACCCGCAGCAGGCCCCAGTACTTCTCCTGCTCGCGCGGGGCCCGGACTGCGCCCGAGACGCGGTCGCCGATCCGGAGGGCGAACCGCCGGACCTGGCTCGAGGAGACGTACACGTCGTCGGGGCTCGGCAGCAGGCCGTGGCGGCGCATGAAGCCGTAGCCCTCATCGACGATGTCGAGGATGCCGGTGGCGTAGGCATGGCCGGCGCGCTCGGTCTGGGCCTGGAGGATCCGGTCGACGAGGTCGTCCTTGCGGTCGTCGGGCTGGGCGTCCATCTCCAGGTCGCGACCGACCTGCCGTAGCTCCGCGACGCTCATCTCGCGGAGATCGGCGACGTCGAGGTCGTTCCGCTCACGGGCGGCCTCGAGCTCGGCCATCTCCTCGAATTCGCTGACCGGGGCACGGCCGACGGGGTTGCGACGTCGAGGGCGTCGGTTACGGGATCGCTGGTCTGGGCCGGGCATCGAAAAGGGGTACCTGCACGTGCAAGGAAGGGGTTCCGACCCGCGCGGGAAGGGGTCCGCGGCGCGGACGGGTGGGGATGTCCGGAGTATGAACTGCGCCCGACGGGCCGTCAATCTCATCCGCTGATCCGCCATGGTCGGCATGGACCTGCCACCGAGCGTCGGATCAGGGCTGGACGACGCGACCGACCCACAGCACTGGGCGGAACGGCCCAACGCCGGCCGCACCGCCGGCCTCACCAACGGTGACGACTCTCGTCCCAACCACGACGAACCCCCACGTCGGCGAGGGCGGGCGGGGCCGGCCGATGACGTCGATTGGGACCCAGGTCGCGCCATCCGCCGACGCCCACAGCGCGCTGTCACCGTCGGGCGGTTGGGAGTCCTCGCCAAGGAGGACGAGGCCCGGCCCGGCCGAGGCCAGCAACCGGAACTCGATCGGCCGAATCCCTGGGGCGGCCGGCTGGCCGGGCGGCGGATCCCTCGGAGCGAGTCGCCGCCACGACGAAGCGTCCGCAGAAAGCCAGTGATGCTCACGGCCCCAGCCGCACGAGATCGCCGTCGTCGCGGGAGGGGCGTCGTCGATGCTGGCGACTGCGCCGAGGAGCCCCTCACAACTGACGCGGTCCTCGTGGGAGCCGTGATTGCCGACGAGGAACAACCCGCTGGCGAACGGCAGGATCTGCCACAGTTCGGTCTCGTCGGGCCCGGTCAGGGTCGGGTCGGCAGCGGCAACGCGCCGCCACTCCACGCCGTCATTCGATAGCCAGACTGCCCCGTCGTGGGTCGCGGCAGGGTCATCGATCGTCCCGACTGCGATGAGGCGCCCATCGGGCAGCAGGGCGGCGTCGGAAACGACACCCCGGCCCAGGTCGGCCGCCACGGCGTCGACCGCCCGCCACGTGCCGCCATCGTCGGACGTCCAGATTGCGGCACGGTCGCCGCTGCTCCCGGCCGCCACCCAGCCGGTCGGGAGGCCGACGACCCGCGCCATCCGGGATGACCGGATGTCGAGATCGCCCTCGAGGGCCAGGCGTGTCCACGTCAGGCCGTCGCGCGATGCCCAGATGGCGCGCTCCTCGACGGAGCAGCAGACGCCGCCGTACGCGAGGAGCCCCAGCGGCCCGATGGTCACGCCGTAGGGCTCGGAGGTGTCCGGCCCTCCGACACCGTCATCGAGCGCGATCGAGCGCCATCGCTCACCGTCGGCCGAGACGAACACCGCGCCCATCTCGTTGAACTGGTTTCGGCCAGCGGCGTCGACTCGTCCCCAGCCGACAACGAGGCCGTTGCCGGCCGTGAGGCCGTCGATGCGGATGGGTGTCGGGTCGCCGTCGGGGAATGGATCCGGTAGGGACCCCCACTCCACGCCGGTCCAGGCCTGGCGATCCGGTCCGGGCGGCGCCTCCTCAGTCGGCGGTATGGACCCCGTCGCGGCGGTGTCGGGGGCGGTCCCGGGGCGGGCCAGGCCCGCGAGTGCCAGCACCGTGACCGCGGCGATGGCGGCGAGCCCCGCGGAACGAGTTGGGCGACGCAGTCTCATCGATCCCTCGTGCCGTCGAGCTCTTCGAGGTCGCGGACCCCACTCGACGCATCGTAGACCAGACGCCGGAGGCCCCGGTTCATGGCCGAGGCACGGCAGCACCGGGTGACGTCTCACCGGTTCTAAGCCCACGTTCAAGTAGCGGTTTCGATTACGAAACAGGTTCCGGCGGGCGACCAGCATGGCGCAGGCGTTGGACGACCGCCTGAGGCTCAGGTGAGCCGCGGCTGAGACTTGCCCGGCGTTCGACCAGGTGGGCCCGAACCTCAGCTGAATTCGTCGGGCCGCGGCCGGCTCGCATACCCGGTCAGGAACTCGCGGGCCAGCTTGGCGGCGGGCGACAGACGGCGGGCCTGCAGATTGACGATCGACCAGCGGCGCTCGAGCGGGAAGCCGGCGACATCGAGGATCGCCAGCCGGCCGACGCGGAGCTCGAGATCGATGGCCCAGCGCGACACTACGGCGAGGCCCAGCCCGGCGGCGACCGCCTGCTTGATCGCGCCGGTGCTGCCGAGCTCCATCCCCGGCGGGACGGGCCGGCTGGCTCGAGCGAAGAACCGCTCCGTCGCGGCGCGCGTTCCCGAGCCTGGCTCCCGGACGAGAAACCGCTCCCGGGCGAGGGTCTCGACATGGAGCCCGGGCCGACCCCCGAGCGGGTGGTCGGGAGCGGCGATGACGACGAGCCGATCGAGCAGGAACGGGGCGACGTCGCATCCGACCCGCGCCGGTGGGTCGGCCATCACCGCGAGGTCGCAGGTCCGCTCCATCAACCGGCGGATGATCCCTTGCCGGTTCTCGACGTGGAGCGTGATCTCGAGCGCCGGTCGGGCGCGGTGGAGGGCGCCGAGGGCGGCTGGGACGACATAGATCCCGGAGGTCGTGTCGGCGGCGATATCGACCGACCCGCGCTCGCCGGTCTCGATCTCGACCAACGCCCGGGCGCCGTCTTCGAGCCGGGCGATGACGTCGTCCGCGGTCGCCAGAAGGCTCGTCCCCTGCTCGGTCAGCGAGATCGTCCGGCCGTGGCGCTCGAAGAGCCGGACGCCGAGCTCGTCCTCGAGCGCCCGGACCTGGTGGGACACGGCCGGCTGGGCGATCGCGAGCTCGCGCGCCGCCGCGGTGAAGCTGAGACCTCGGGCCACGGCTCGGAAGATCCGCAGCCGATGGAGGTTCCAGTGCCGCGATGCGGCCGCTGACTCAGTCATGTCGCTTCATACATGAGTCGCCGAGTGAACATGTATTGGACAGTATGACGGGTTCTCGCGTCCACTGGCGATCACCAGATGCGACGAGGCGATGAGATGACCCAGACGGTTCCGCGAGCGGCCGGAGTCCACCCCTACCGCGACCTGTACCTCGACCTCGGCTACGAGCCGCGGACGACGGACATGCTCGTCGCGTTCCGGATCCGTCCCCGGGCCGGGGTCGAGCTCGACGAGGCGGCCGCCGCGGTCGCAGCCGAGTCTTCGACGGGGACCTGGACGGACGTGGACGAGGCCGACGAGGGGCTGACGTTCGAGCTTCGCGGCCGCGTCTACCGGATCGAGGATGACGTCGCCTTCATCGCCTACCCGATCGAGCTCTTCGAGCTGGGCAGCATCCCGAACATCCTCTCAAGCGTCGTCGGCAACGTCTTCGGCTTCAAGGCCGTCGCCGCCCTGAAGCTCCTCGACATGCGGCTGCCGGAGGCCCTCGTCGAGTCGTTCCCCGGACCTGCATTCGGGATCCCGGGCGTTCGCCGGACCCTCAACGTCTACGGGCGCGCCCTCACCGGCTCGACGATCAAGCCCAAGCTGGGCCTCTCGCCGCGCCAGCATGCCGAGCGGGCGTACGAGACGCTCCGCGGTGGCATCGACACGATCAAGGACGACGAGAATCTCAACAGCCAGCCCTGGTCACCGTTCGACGAGCGGATCGCCCGGACCCTCGAGCTCGTCCGGCGGGCCGAGGCCGAGACGGGCGAGCGGAAGGGCTACTGGGCCAACGTCACCGCCGGCAACGCCGGCGAGATGCTTCGCCGGGCCAACGTCGTCGCCCGCGAGGGCGGGCGGTTCGTGATGGTCGACTTCCTGACCGTCGGCTTCGCGGCGACCGCGAGCCTGCGCGAGGAGACGGAGCGCCTCGGCCTGGCCCTCCACGCGCACCGGGCGATGCACGCGGTCCTCGATCGGCAGCCCGACCATGGCGTCGACTTCCTCGTCATCGCCAAGTGGGCGCGCCTGCTCGGTGTCGACCATGTCCACGTCGGGACGGGCGTCGGCAAGCTCGAGGGGACGATCGAGGAGATGGGCGAGCGGCGCCGAATGATGACGGCCGACTACGCCCCGGCCGGCGGCGGCACGCTCTTCGCCCAGTCCTGGGCGGACCTGCGGCCCGTCATCCCGGTCGCCTCCGGCGGGCTCCACCCCGGCCACGTCCGGGAGCTCGACGCGATCTTCGGCCGGGATGCCTTCTTCCTCTTCGGCGGCGGCGTCCACGGTCATCCCGGGGGCAGCCGGAGCGGGGCCGTCGCGGCCCGGGCGGCGGTCGAGGCCGTCGCCGCCGGGCAGTCGCTCGAGGCGGCCGCCCGCGGCTGCCCGGAGCTGCGCCAGGCCCTCGAGCTCTGGTCAGCGGTGAGCTTCTAGGTGCCGTGATGACGACGAAACGACCCGTCCTGGTGGCGGTCGGCGGCGACAGCGGCACCGGCAAGACGACCCTCGTGTCCGGGCTGTACCGGATCTTCGGGGCCGACCGGATCACGAACATCTGCCTCGACGATTACCACCGGCTGGACCGAGCCGGCCGCAAGGCGGCCCGGGTGACGGCCCTCAACCCGTTCGCCAACGACCTCGACCTGATGGCCGAGCACGTCGCCCGCCTCCGCCGCGGCGAGACGATCACGAAGCCAACCTACGATCACGCGACCGGCACCTTCGGGCCCCGCGAGACGGTCAGCCCGCGCGAGGTGGTCGTGATCCGGGGGCTCTTCCCGCTGTTCACGCCGGCCCTCCGGGACGCCTTCGACGTCCGGATCTGGCTGGACCCCCAGGAGGAGCTCAAGTGGTCGTGGAAGGTCCGCCGCGACTGCGCCCAACGGGGCTACAGCGTGCCCGAGGTCATCCGCCAGCTCATGGATCGGCGCGTCGACCAGCTCGCCCATATCGAGCCGCAGCGGGCCCACGCCGACGTGGTCGTCCGGTTCGAGGCGCCGCCGGGCTACTTCCTTCCTGGCACCTCCGTCGAGCACGATGACGCCCACCTCGACGTCCGGATCGACCTCCATGAGCGGCTTCCCCGCCTCGAACTTGATGACGTCCTGGCGTCCGGGGACCGCAGCCAGCCGCCCATTCGACTCGTCCCGGGATCTGCGCCGTCGACGTCCGGCGGCCGGTTCATGACCCTCGAGATCGACGGGACCGTCGGTCGCGAGCAGGCCCGCGAGCTCGACGAGCGGGTCTGGGCCCACCTCGAGACGCATCGGCACCTGCGGCCGGACGAGATCGGGTCGTTCATCGATGGGACGACGCCGCGCCACTCCGACCCGCTCGCCCTCACCCAGCTGATCGTGGCCTACCAGGTCATCCGGGCCGGCGTCGACCGCGAGCGTGGGGTCATTGCGTCGCCGAGAGCCCGTCGCGACGACCGCATCGAGGCCGCCGCGTCCCTCGGCGGCTGACCGCACGGGGGAGCTCGATCCGAGTAGGATCGAGGGTGCCCAGATGACGACCTCGAGTCCCGGTCCCGACCTCGCCGCGGGCGACCCGCCCGTCGATCCTGCGCCGCGCGGGAGCGCCGTGTCGGGCATGGAGGTCGGGGCGATGTTCGATCGGATCGCCCCTGTCTACGACGGCATGAACGCCGTCATCTCCGGCTTTCAGGAGCCCCGCTGGCGACGGCGGGCGGTCGCGGCCACGGGCCTCCGGTCGGGCATGGCCGCGATCGACGTGGCGACCGGGACCGGGAAGCTGGCGGGCGGCCTCGCCGACCGCGTTGGGCCGTTCGGGCGGGTGCTCGGGGTCGACGTCTCGGCGGGGATGCTGGACCGGGCCCGTGACGCCGGGGCC
>DASWGY010000026.1:0-7110 GCA_036393495.1 Candidatus Limnocylindrales bacterium | reverse complement strand
CGTCGTCCTGAGCGGGGTTGTCTACACGCTGTTCTCGGTCGCGGGCCGCTGGGGCTTCGGGCCGATGGCCGGGCCGCTGCCCGACGATGACCCGGCAACGCTGCTCGAGGCCCCGGCCCCGGCGCCCCAGGGCTGGCTGCGGCTCGGCGCGGGTTTCGGGTTGCCGGCGGCCTGGATCGTCGCCTCACTCGTCATCCTGCCGGTCGCGCTGTACGTCGCCTCATACGTGCCCTGGGCGCTCATGGAGCAGCACCAGCTCGTCAGCGGCTGGCCGCCGAACCACACCGACCAGACGCTCCTGGAGCTGACGGGCTCGATGTACGCCTATCACAACAATCTGAGCTCGGCCCACGCGGCATCGTCGCCGTGGTGGGCATGGGTCTTCGACTTCAAGCCGGTGTGGTTCTACCAGGAGTCGTTCGCCGGGGGCACGAGCGCGGCGATCTACGACGCCGGGAATCTCGTGGCCTGGTGGCTGGCCGTGCCGGCGATGGCCTTCGCGGCCTGGCAGGCCTTCGTCCGTCGGAACGCCTCGCTGGCCCTGATCACGATCGCCTTCGCCTGCCAGTGGATCGCCTGGGCCCGGATCGACCGGGCGGCCTTCCAGTACCACTACTACACGAGCCTGCCGTTCGTGTTCCTGGCCCTGGCCTACTTCCTCTCCGAGCTGTGGCGCGGCGCCTCCCGCCGGACGTGGCTGCTGGCCCGGCTGGCGGCCGGCGCGGCTGTACTCGCCCCGACGACCCTGTGGCTCTTCCACCGGCCCCTGTGCGGCTTCGTCCGCGTCCTCGACGTGAACGAGAGCTCGCAGGCCTGCCCGACGCTGATCCCGAGCTTCGTCCTGACCGGGCGGGCGCTGGCCATCGCGATCGTCATCGGCATCGGCGTCCTGCTCCTGGTCCGCCTGCTCCTGTCGCTCGCCTCGGAAGCCGACGAACCGGCGCCGGCGAAGGCCGGACGACGCCTCTCCAACCGCCTCATCACGGCCGGCCTGACCGCGCTGGGGGTGAGCCTCGCCTTCGTCGTCGCCTCGGTCTTCTTCGTCGATACGCCGCTCGTCACCGCCACGTCGCTGCCCGTCGAGCCGATCGCCCTCGTGGTCACGATCGCCCTCTTGCCAATCGCGGCGTTCGTGGCGACCGCGCGGGATGCGAGGCGCTTCGTCGTCGGGGCAGTCGTCGCGATCGCCGGCTGGTTCGTGCTGTGGTACCCGAACATCGCCGGGCTGCCGCTGCCGAGCGCCCTGTCGAACGCCTATCAGGGCTTCATCCCGACCTACGTCTACCCGTTCCAGTTCCCGGTCAGCACGATCGATCGGTCGGTGGCCGCGCCGGCGATCCTCGCGCCGGGCCCGGCCCTCCTCCTGGTGACCCTGACCGGGGTCGCCCTGACGGTCGGCTACGCGGCCTGGGTCTGGCGGGTCACCCTTGCCGAGCAGGCCTACCTCCGAACCGAGGGTCCGGCCAGCGATATCCCCGGGACCGACATCCCCGGGTCGGACGCTCCGGCCTAGGACGACACCGGCGGCAGCGACGGCCCGCCCGTCTCGCGGCCCGGGCCGTCGCCCGCCGCGGGTCCCGCCGGAGACGTCGGCCGGATGCCCGGCACCTCGGCATGGAAGCCGGCGGGCAGGGCGCCCTGGGCGTCGAGGCGGCGGATCACGAAGCCGTAGTAGTCCTCGACCTTGGCGGTGACCCGCTCCCAGCTGAATTCCGCGGCCCGCTCGCGACCGGAGGCGGCCATCGCCGTGCGAAGCTCGTCGTCGCCAACGAGGCGGCCGATCGCGGCGGCCAGGTCCTTGGGCGAGCGGGGCGGAACCAGGAGCGCGTCGCGATCGCGGCGAACGACGCCCTTGTAACCGTGGATGTCGCTGCAGACGATGCCCGTCCCGGCGGCCATCGCCTCGAGCAGGACGATCCCGAAGGATTCCCGCCCGGTCGCCGGCGAGACGTAGACATCGGCTGTCTTGAACAGGGCGTCGCGGACCTCGTCGCTGACCCGCCCGAGGAACTCGACCCCGCCCATCCGGCGGGTCATCACGTAGCGCCGCGCCTCTCGCTCCTGGGGCCCGCCGCCGACGACCAGGAGCCGGCACTGGCAGCCGGTCTTGCGCAGGATCCGGTAGGCCTTCAGGAGATCGAGCAGCCCCTTCCGCGGCTCGAACCGGCCGACGAAGAGGATGTTCCGGGTGCCGTCCTGCCAGCGGGCGATCGGGACGGCTCGCTCGAAGCGGGCGACGTCGACGCCGTTGGGGATGACCTTGTAGTCGCCCGGGAAGAAGCGGTCGATGAAGTGCCGCGCCGCGGCCGAGACCGCGATCCGGCCGTGGAGTCGCGCGGCATACGAGCCCATGACCTTCGAGCCGAACTCGTAGGCCGGCGAGAAGCCGCCGTAGGCGTGGAAGGTGGCGATGTTCACGCTCGTGGACAGACGCAGCACGATGAGCGACAGGAAGGGCACGAAGGGCTCGTGGAAGTGGAGCAGGTCGAACTGCTCCCGCTCGAGGACGGCCCGGACCTGGGACAGGTAGCGGGGCGACACGGTGATCGTCCCGACGGACCCGTTCGTGGGCATCGAGAAGCCCTTCCCGATCCGGATGACATCACCCTCCGAGGCCCGCTGGAGGCCGTGGGAGCTGGTGAGGATCCGGACGTCATGGCCGCGCAGGCGAAGGTTGTCGTAGAGGTAGCGGACGTGCTGGTTGACCCCGCCGGGCAGGGGGTAGACGTACGGCGTGACGAGGCCGATCTTCATCGTTCGCCGGCCCCCGACTTCGGGCCAGGCATGGCGAGCTCGGCTGGGTAGCCGAGGTCGCGGCTCGTCCCGTCGCCGCGGAGCCGTCCCCCGAGGTTGGCCCGGGCGTCGCGGCCGTACTTCCGAAGCTGCCGGCCGAAGGTCCCGAGCTGAGCGCCGGTGGCGTGGAAGGCGCCGTGGTGGTGGGTTGTCCCGGCGAGGATCGCCGCCCGGACGTCGTCCGCGGACCGGCCCGGGAAGGTCGTGTGCCCCGAGCCGACCGCCTCGAGGCTGTGGGCGTCCGAATTGCCGATCCTGGCCAGGCCGGTCTCCTCGGCGAAGCGCACCACCCGGCCGTGCCAGGGACGGCCAAGCGTCGTCGGGTTGAAGGCCTCGATGGCATCGGGCCGGTAGCGGGGCTCATCGGCCAGGAGCCGACGGAGGACCCAGCCCTGGGCGCACAGCGGGTAGGGGACGAGCGGGTGGGCGGGAACGGCGAGGCCGCCCTGGTCGTGGATCGCTGCGATCGTCGAGCGGAGCGAGCGGAAGGGCTTGACCGGGGTCTCGAGCCAGAGCCCGAGGAGATGGCCGCCGAGGGTCGTGATCTCCTCCCCGACGACGACCTCGATGCGCAGGCCGCGATCCCGGGCGATGGTCCGGGCGACGATCGCGGCGTCGATCCGCTCGTGGTCTGTGATCGCGATGACGTCGAGATCGAGGTTCGCCTCGACGTGGTCGAGGATCTCGACGACGCCGGCCGTTCCATCGGAGGCCAGGGTGTGAATGTGGAGGTCGGCTCGGCCTAGGCGGTCGGTCATCGAGTCGACCCGCGCCCGTCGCCGGGCTCCGACTCGAGGCGGCCACTCCCCTCCCGAGCGGCCGGATCGAGGTCTGGCCAGATCGGCGAGAAGGCCGACCACCACTGCTCGGGGGCTTCGGCGATCGCCTCTTCCATCGCCCCGGCGACCCCGGCCATGGCGGCGGTGAGGCGAGCTCGGCGGGTGCCCTCCGACGGCACGTCGACGCGGCGGAGCTGGCCCCGGTAGCGCCCGCCCGACGCCCGCCGGACCGCGGCGACCCAGATCGGCAGGCCGCGCTCGATGGCCAGCAGGCCCGGACCCATCGGCAGCGGAGCCGGGGCGCCGAAGAAGGGCACGTCGACCGTGCCCCCGGCGACGTTCCGATCGGCGACCATGCCAACGACCCGACCCTGGTCCAGGGCCTCGGTCAGGGCACGCCGGGCATCCCGGAGGGTCACGAGGTCGACGCCCACCGACGCTCGAGTTCGGGCGATCCAGGCCTGGAGGGCGGGGTCGTCGAGCGTTTCCATGGGGGCGGTGACGTGGTTCCCGGTCCGGGCCACTGCGAACAGGGCTGGGGCCTCCACGGCGCCGAAGTGCATCGCCACGAAGACCATCGGTCCGGGCGAGCCGAAGGCGTCGGCTACGGTATCAGGCGTCTCGACGATGAGTCGGCGCTCGAAGTCGGCCGCGCTCCGCCCGGGCAGGCGGGCCATGTCAACGTAGTAGCGGACGGCGTGCCCGAAGGCCGCCCGGACGACCCGCTCGAGGGCTCGATCGTCGGTCGCGGCGGCCCGGATCCGGGAGCCGCCGAGGTCGCGCGCCACGAGGTGCTCGGCGACACGCCTGAAATTGTGCCGGGCCCGACTCGCGCGCGTCGGAGCGAGCCGGTACCAGGCTTCTCCGGCCGCGGTCGCGAGCGCATCGACGGGGCCCTCGGGCAGGACCACGAGGGCCCGGGCCAGCGCGGCGATGAGCCACGCGCGCAGGCGCTGGCCGGGTGAGCCGCGGTCCGTGGCGCCAACCGGCGCCATCGCCTCGGTCGTGCTCACGTCGGGTTCGCCTCGTTGGCCTGCATCGCCGCCGCTCGACGCCCAAGCTGCTCGCGCTCATCGTCCCCGGCGGGCCAGATCGGCTTGAACGAGTACCACTGCTCCGGGGCCTGGACGATGGACGCCGCGAGGGCGTCGGCGATTCGCTGGGTCCCCGCCTGGATCGCGGCCGGATCCGACGACGTGATCGCGATCGGATCCGCCCAGGTGATCGAGAAGGTCTGCCCGTCGTCGTTGCGTTGCAGGGTGATCGGCAGGATCCGCGATCCGGTCTTGGCGGCGAGCGTGGCCGGGCCCGCGGGCAGCGTCGTCCACGAATCGAACAGCCGGACCGGGACGCCATCGGCTCGGTAGCCCCAGTCGACGAGGAGGGCCAGCATCTCGCGCCGCCGCAGGACCGTGTAGATCTCCCGGAGGTTGCGCCACGGGATGACGTGGACGCCCCACTGCTCGCGGGTTCGACGGAACTCCTCGAACAGGCCGGGAAACGACGAATCGTCGGCCACGACGTTGATCGGCCAGCCGCGTGAGGCGACGCCGGCCGCCGCGGCCTCGTTGTTTCCGACGTGACCGAGGCTGAAGATCAGGCCGCCCTCGGACTCTTCCCAGATCCGGTGGATGGCGTCCAGGTCCGAGCCGGACACGAGGCGATCGGCATGCTCTCGCGCAAGCCTGGGGAGCCGGGCCAGCTCCACGACGTAGCGACCGTAGGCCATGTAGGCGCGAAGAGCGGTCTGGCGGACCCGGGGATGCCCCGGCGGCAGCCCGAGGACATGGCCGAAGTTGGCGTTGGACCAGCGCCGCTTCGTCGGCCACAGGAGGTACGACAGCTGGGCGCCGCGGCCCAGGATCACGCTGGGAATGGCGGGCGGGACATGCGAGATCAGCCAGGCGAACGCCTTGTAGCCCGCGACGACCGCCTTCTCGAAGATGCGGGAACCCGGTTGGAGACGCCGGTGGGGCGCCTCCAACCGCTGCTCTCGGGCCGTCACCGGCCGGCGGCGACCTTGGCCTTGGTGCCGGCGAGCTTCTTGAGCTTGCGGGCCGCCGGCGCCTCGGTCCCGACGAGCGTCTCGTTGTCGTCGCCGCGGATGAATGCCTCCACGCGATTGAACGCGATGTCGTCGTGGATCTGCTGGGGCGGGCTCTTCATGAAGTAGCTCGACGGCGCGACGAGGGTGCCCGTCAGGCCGCGGTCGAGGCCCAGCTTCAGGCAGCGGATCGCGTCGGTGATGACGCCGGCGCTGTTGGGGCTGTCCCAGACCTCGAGCTTGAGCTCGGCGTTGAGGGGCACGTCACCGTAGGTCGTGCCCTCCATCCGGATGTAGCACCACTTCCGGTCGAGGAGCCACGGCACGTGGTCGCTCGGGCCGACGTGGACGTCGTCGGCGTCGATCTCGTAGTCGAGCATCGAGGTGACGGCGTTCGTCTTGCTGATCTTCTTCGACTCGAGGCGCTCGCGCTCGAGCATGTTCAGGAAGTCGGTGTTGCCGCCGAAGTTCAGCTGGTAGGTCCGGTCGAGGCGGACGCCCCGATCCATGAACAGGCGGGTCAGGACGCGGTGGCTGATCGTCGCGCCGACCTGGCTCTTGATGTCGTCACCGATGACCGGCAGGCCGGCCTCGGCGAAGCGGCGCTGCCAGTAGGGCTCGCGGCCGATGAACACCGGGATGGCGTTGATGAAGCCGACGCCGGCCCGGAGGGCCTGCTCGACGTACCACTTCGTGGCCTCCTCGCTCCCGACCGGGAGGTACGAGACCATGACGTCGACCTCGCGCTCCTTGAGGATGCCGACGATGTCGGCCGTGGGGCCGGGCGCCTTCTCGATGATCTGGCTGAGGTACTTGCCGAGCCCGTCGTGGGTCATCCCGCGCTCGACGGTGACGCCAGTGTGGGGGACCTGCTGGAAGACGTAGGTGTTGTTGGGCTTCGTGTAGATCGCCTCGGACAGGTCCTTGCCGACCTTGTTCTTGTCGACGTCGAAGGCGGCCACGAACTCGATGTCGCGGATGTGGTAACCGCCGAGCTCGACGTGCATGAGGCCCGGGACGAAGTCGTCCTTCTTGGCGTTCTCGTAGTAGTAGCGGCCCTGGACGAGGCTGCTGGCGCAGTTGCCGACGCCGACGATCGCGACCCGGATCTTGCCGTCCTTGCGTTTCGAGCCGGCCCAGGTGCCCCCTGGGGTCCCGTTCTTGCCGTTCGTTCCGTTCGAGCCGTTCTTGGCCACGTTCTCTTCTCCGCTGCTGCTGCCGGTTAGGTAGTGGGGATGTCGTTGGAGATGGATTGCGCCTGCGCCTGGGCGCGGACGTGGAGGATCCGCTGGATCGTGGTGATCGTGGCGAGGATGGTGATCAACGCAAGCGCGAGCACGAGCAGGATCGAACCGTCACGGCGATCCAGCACGGCCGGGCACGGAAACATCGGCCCGCACGCCATCTCGATGCCACCGAGGGCGCCGAGCGCGATGAGCCCAAGGGCGAGGATCACGATCCGGACCTCGCGCGGCGCCAGACCCACGTTCGCCA
>DASWGY010000025.1:0-6972 GCA_036393495.1 Candidatus Limnocylindrales bacterium | reverse complement strand
GGCCGGGGCCCGCGACCGCGGTGAGCCCGCTCTCGAGCTCGCTGAGGGCCGTCGCGTAGCCGCGACGGCGGGCCCGGGCGAGATCCTCGAGCAGCGGCTCCAGGTCCGTGATCGTCCGGTCCGTGTAGCGAGTCAGCCCGCGCCGAACGATCCGGAGGACCTCACGCTCGGCGAGCGACGCCAGGAGAACCTTGCCCGATGCATTGGCGTGGAGGGCCGAGGCCCGCCCGGTCCAGTCCCCGACCGCGATGAGATTCGGGCCGTCGGCCTGGGCAACGAAGAGCACCTGGTCGGCATCGAGCACGCCCAGGCCCGCCGTCTCGTGGGTCACCCGCGCCAGCCGCTCGAGCTCCGGCAGGGCCAGGCTTCGGAGGTCGAGCGTCCGCTCGGCCCGTTCGGCGAGGCGGATGACCACCAGCCCGAGCCGATACTTGCCGGTCTCGGCGTCCTGCTCGACGAGGCCCCGCCGCTGGAGGGTGGCCAGGAGGCGCGAGGCGGTGGACTTGTGGAGCCCGAGTCGACGGGCCAGCTCCGTGACCCCGGCCTCGCCCTGGCTCTCGCCGAGGGCGAGGAGCAGCGCGGCCGCGCGATCGACGCTGCGGACCGCGTTGCCGTCGAAGCCCATTGCCATCGGAGGGGCGATCAGCCGCCGGCCGGATGCGACATCGCACCCGGCCCTGTCGCAGTGACCTTGTCGCGGGCCCGCTCGTCGAGGGCGGCCCGAAGCGATTCCTCGAACGCCGTGATCGAGCGATCGACCGAATCATCGGCCGCGTGGGCCTCGCAGATGAACCACGGCTCGCGGCTGTCCGGCTCGGGCATCGCGCCGCGGGCGTGCATCCCGACGGCGACCGCGTCGTACAGGGCGTGATCCGTGTCGGCCCAGTCGCGATACTCGGTCGCCACCTTCTCGGTGAACATGATCCCGAACATCGACGGGTGGCCGGTGAAGTGGTACGGCAGGCCCGCGTCGTTGAGGACCTCGCGAAGCCCGTCCTGCATCCGCCGGCCGGTCTGGTGGACGGTCTCGAGGGCCTCGGTGTCGCGGATGATCTCGAGGGTCTTCACGGCCGCCGCGGCGGCGACCCGGTTGCCGGCATAGGTGCCGCCGTGGCTGACCTTATCGGGCAGGAGGCTCATGATCTCGCGGCGCCCGCCGAATGCCGCGGCCGGGTAGCCGTTGCCCATCGCCTTGGCGAACGAGGCGAGGTCCGGCGTGATCCCGAAGTATTCGGCAGCCCCGCCGCGGGCGAAGCGGAAGCCCGTCTTGACCTCGTCGAAGATCTCGAGGATCCCGAACTCCTCGGTCAGGGCCCGGAGCTCCCGGTGGAAGCCTTCCTGGGGCAGGATGCCCTGGGCGTTGCCGAGGACCGGCTCGACGATGACCGCGGCGATGTCGTGGCCCTCGCGCTCGAACAGCCGCCGGAGCCGCTCGATGTTGTTGAACCGGGCCGGGATGATCGTGTCGGCCACGGCCTCGGGGATGCCCCGGCCCCAGGTCAGCCGGACGGGGTTGTCGGCGTCGCCGAGCTGCGAGACGTCGTCGGGGCCGACGCTGATCAGGGCGTAGTCGTGGACCCCGTGGTACTGGCCCTCGAACTTCACGATCTTGTTCCGGCCGGTGAACGCCCGGGCGAGGCGCATGAGATGCATCGTCGCCTCGGTCCCCGAGACGGTCATCCGGGCCATGTCGACCCAGCCGGTGAGCTCGCACAGGAGCTCCATCGCCCGGACTTCGTCCTCGGTCGTCAGCGAGAAGCTGACGCCCCGCCGCATCCGCTCGTTGACGTGGTCATCGACGCGGGCGTCGCCGTGGCCCAGGATCACGGGCCCGTAGCCCATCCGGAGATCGACGTACTCGTTGCCGTCGAGGTCCCAGACCCTGCCGCCCTGGCCGCGGTCCATGTAGATCGTGTCGTCGCCCCAGGACCGGAAGTTCGAATCGGCGCCACCCGGCATGGTCCGCGCGGCGCGGCGATACATCTCCAGCTGGCGAGCGCGGGCGAGCTGCGGGCGGTCGGCGGAGCTGGCCATGGTGCCTCCGTCTGTGCTTGGCAATCAGCGCGACGGGCCCGAGGCGCGCGGCAGCCCGTTGCGTTAGATGAGACGCGAGCGTCCATCGTGCCACAGTCGTGGTGTCCCTGCAACGCGAGATTCGTCGTCCTTTGGACCGGGACAAACGAATTCCGCATCACCTCTACCCGAGCATGCCCTCGATGCGTGGATTACGGTTGTCGAGGAGGGCGCGCTACCGGGGACCGTCTGGTGGGTCGAACAGCCCGAGCTGCTCTCCTCGTCTGGCGACGGCCGGCTCGAGGCCGACGAAGGCTTCCAGTCCATCGAGCTCGAGCGGCTCGCGGGCGAGCCACGCTCGGAGGTACGGCCACAGGACGATGTGCCAGTTCGCCTCGGCCATTGCCGCCCGGAGGAGGGGCGACGTCTCGAGCTTGTGACGAACGAGCTCGGCCCGCTCCGGCGCCATCGCCAGGATCCGGACGAGGTGGTCGTCGACCGGGATCCGAGCGTGCCGGCGCAGGAGGAGATCGCCGAGCATGGCCGTCCATTCGACCTCGAAGAGGAAGCCGGATCGGCCACGTACGTACCAGATGCAGTCGACGGCCTCGAGGTCCTCGATCGGAGCCCGCGCGACCGAGGCGAGCCAGGCCGTCCGCTCGCGTTCGTCGAGGAAATCGCCCAGCGTCCGGTCACCCAGCCGTCGCCCCTGCTCGCGCCGGCCCAGCCAGACCGACATGCCGAGGCGGTGGCCGCCGTTGGCGAGGAGGGCGAGGAGCTCAGTGTGCTCCGCGGTGCGGCGCCGGACGTCCTCGCCGGTCACGAGACGCTCGGCCGTGGACGCCGGGCTGCGATAGCTGGCGAGGCAGGCCCGGACGAGGGCCTCGTCGGGCCGGTCGTGACCCGAGAAGAGGGCGGCGACCCGCTCGAAGAAGGCGTCCTCCGGCAGCGGGCCGGCGGTCGAAAGGAGGCTGTAGACCGCCCACTCCACGCGGTCGGCGAGGGGCACCGCGGCGGCCTCTCGATCGGCTCTCTCGCCGAGCCACCAGCGGCCGGAGTCGATCTCGGTCAGGCGGTGCTGGGTCGGCCGGCTGAGTTCCTCGTGCACGAGTGCGAGGACGCGATCGACCGGGTCGCGGTCGGCCGCCTCGACCCGCCGGGCAACCCGCGTGCCGACTGGGGGGCGCTGACCGCCGCCGGGTCCCCGACCCGCCGGGCTGCCGCGCCCGAGCGCTGAGCGCGATCGATCCGCGGTCGCGGGGTCGGGGGCGGTGGCGTCCGACGCGAATGGGCCGGTCGCCGGGTCGGCCCCGGTAGGGTCGGCTGCAGGGGGCTCGTCGAGGCGCTCGTCGGGGCGCTCGTCGGGGCGCCGAGCGTCGGCCCGGCGGTCGTCCGGATCGGCGACGTCGGCCAGGGCCATGAGCCGCCGCAGGTGGCCGGCGCGATCCAGGCCCACGAGGATCTCCCCGAGGAGCCGCTCGTAGCGCGCGGGCTCGCCGCGCTCGCGCAGGACCTCGACCGCCGTCTCCGTGATCGATCGTGAGGCGTCGGCCCTGGAGAACGGTCGGGCATCAACCCGCTCGGGCGGCGCGAAGAGCCCGGGCCCGGGAACGAGCTCCGGGTCGCCGCTGCCCCCGGGCACCGGCTCGAGGCGACGGTTGCCGCGGGTGCGTGGACCCGGCGGCACGCTGGCGCCGGGGGGGACAAGCTCGACGATGCCGCCGACGTCCTCGTCGGCCTCGGCGACCCGTGCCTCGGCCAGGCGGTAGCCCGCCCCCACCCCGCCCAGGACCGCCGCGACGAGGGCCTCCGGCTCACCGGCCTCGAGGAGGAGGACGACACGCCCGTCGCGGGCCATGAGCGGGGCGGCCGCGACGAGCGATCGACGGAGCGCCGCGGCCTGCCACGACCACGGAGCCCGGACCGCTGCGCCGAGCAGCGGCTCCAGCGGGAGGAGCGAGGCAGCTTCCCGTCCGAGCGCCCAGCACGTCCCGTGATAGGTGGCGGCCAGCCGTTCCTGGCTGAAGCGGAGCGGCGGCTGGCCGATGACGAGCCGGATGCGCGGCAGGGCTCCGTTGCCACCCGGCTCTCGCAACGGGTCGCGCGCCTCGGCGGCCAGTCGTTCCAGGGCGCCGGCGGCGGCGACGCGGATGACGGCGGTACCAGCGCCCTCGGCGAGGCCCCGGAGGTCGGCTGCGATCCTCGCCTCGAGCGGCCCGAACGCCCCGCTCTCGAGATGCTGGACGAAGCCGCGGACAACACGGATCGCCTCCTCGAAGGCGAGCCAGGGGTTTCGCTCCCGGAACGGCTCGGGCACTGCCGAACGGACCGTTCCGGCGGCGATCCGGATCCCCGGGGTTCGCCCCGGCCCGGCCCCGACACGGCTGGCCGGCAGGACCGCGTGGAGGAATCCCAACCGGAGCGCCGATTCGACGGGAGCTGCTCGAAGGTCACCTTCGATCCGGTCGAGGATGGCGGCCAGGCCGACGACCTGACGGTCGGTGTGCAGACCGAG
Organism: Candidatus Limnocylindrales bacterium; assembly: GCA_036393495.1. GTDB lineage: Bacteria > Chloroflexota > Limnocylindria > Limnocylindrales > CSP1-4 > UBA5189. Next base: position 2,444 of record DASWGY010000025.1, on the reverse strand, counting down.
GATCGCGTCGACGAGCTCGCTCCCGCCGTCGGGCATCGGGAACCGCTCCCGGAGCCGGGCTCGGACGGGTTCCGCGCCGACGTCGGCGGCGGCCCGGGCCACGTCCTCGTCATCGGGCGGAGACAGGCGCTGCTCGGCACCGCCCTGCTGGTCGCGACAGAGGGTGCAGCGATACTGCTTCCGGACGAGGCGGGCTTCGGCGGCACCGTCGCCACCGTCGCCGATGCCACGCCGGCTCCACTGGAACTCGTCCGCGGCGAGCGACCGGCCGCACGTCGAGCAGCGGGTCGCGAACATCGCCCCGATCGACAGCTTCAGGCTCGATTCACCACGGGGCGAGGCGGCCAGCGTCGAGAACGCGGCGTCCAGGTGGCGGAGGTCCGGTGGGCGCAGGACGACCTCGGCCAGGAGCCGGGTCAGCGGGTTGCTCTCGAGCGTGCAGGCCCGGCGCTGAAGGTCGATCGCGGTCCGGGCGATCCAGCCACCCCGGCCGTGGAGGTCGGCCACGATATCGCCGGCCGTGGAGCCCGCGGCGATCCGGGCGGCGACGAGATCGGGTGGAGGCGGCGGGGCCAGCCGCTCAAACGCCGGGAGGGTGAAGCCCGGCTCGGCGCGGGACAGGATGGCGCGTCCGACCATGGCCGGGATTGTCGCAGACGCCGTCGACCGCGACCGCCGCCTCGCCCCCGCAGGCGACAACGCGGCGAACGGGCCGCATCGGCGGCCTAGCTCTCGTCGAGCTCGTCGGGCTCCTCGACGAAGGCCTCGTCAGTCGTGTCCTCGGGCGGCAGGACGCGATCGAGGTCCTCGATCCCCTCGTCCTCCATGTCGTCCTCGAGATCCTCCTCGAGCTCCTCGTCCTCGCGGACGAGGGTGCCCTTCGTGTAGGGCCGGAGGTCGGTCGACTTGGCCGCGGTCGGGAAGCTGACCTTGCCGTAGTTGCGGGGGTCCTGGTAGATCTCGCGGATGATGATCCGGACGTCCACGGCGCCCAGCGAGGTCACCCCGGCGGAGTACTTGTTGCCATCGGCGATGAGCTTCAGGAGGCGAGCCGCGACGCGCGGCTCCACGACTCCGACGCGCATGCCGTTGCTCATGGCGATGAGGCGGTTGCCTTCGGGCAGGAGGTCCACCGCGTCGCCCGGGTTGACCTGGGCCAGCTTGCGCGGGTCGGGCAGGTCCAGCAGGAAGGCGAAGCCGGTCTTGCCTGTCTCCTCGACGAAGATCCGGACGGAGGCCTTGCTGCCCTCCATGGCCGGGACGGTCTTCTCGCCGGCGGCGACGAGGAGGGTCTTGAGGCGGTCGATGTTGCGTTCGGCGATCCGGTTCGTGGGATCGAGCGCCAGCGCCGACTGGTAATGCTCGCGGGCCGCGCCGAGCTCGCCCTGCTCCCAGAGCGCCTTGGCCAGGCGGTTCTCCGCCTCGGCGTCGGGGCCGAGCTCCAGGATGCGCTGGTTCGCCTCGGCGGCGTCGTGCCACTGGGCGCCCGCGGCGGAGGCGATCGCCTGCTCGGCAAGCTGGCGCTTGAGGCGGGTCGTCGCGATCGGGCTCGCGGCGTTGTTGTCGGTGTCGGAGAAGGTCACGTGGGATGGGTCCTTTCGAGGGTCAGGGGGCAATGGTTTCTAGCACCGGCATCGCGGTCCGTCAAATGGACGCCGCGATCAGCGCCGCCTCACGTCCGGAGCCGGAGGCTCCAGGCCACGACGACGATACCGAGCACCAGCAGCAGGGCGGTCTCCCAGATCCGTCGAGGGTCGCGCCGCCGAGCCGGCGGCGTGCCGTGCACCGCATCCCAGAGGAAGAAGACGAGGACCAGGAGGGCCGGCCCCAGGAGCCGCGGGATCTCCATGGCCCGGAGGGCGACCGCGGCGATGGCGACCACGATCGCGCTCGTCAGGCCGAACCAGGCCACGTCCCGGAGGTTCGAGGATCGAAGCGCCGCGGCTCGGTAGCCGAGCAGGAAGGCGACGCCGGCGTCCGCGGCGGCCAGGGCTGCCAGCTCCGGGCCGGTCAGCCCTGGGCCGGGCACCTGGCCGGGCTCGGGCAGGCCGCCGGGGACGAGGGCCGCGATGCCGGTGAAGCCGAGGAAGCCGATGAGCAACGACCAGACGAGGATGGCGGTTCGATCGGCACCGGACGGGCCGGTCGGCGCGGCGAGGATGCGGGCCTCGGTCGCGAGGACGCGGGCAATGAGCCAGGCCCCCAGGAGGAGCGCCGGCGCGAGGAGCATCCCGATGGGCACGAGCCGGATCGCCCCCACCACGGCGAATGAGGCCACGGCGGGGACGGCCAGCGATTCGACTGGGACGCCGGTGGCTGCAGCCGGCGACCCGCTCTCGCCGAGGACCTGGAGGCTCCCGAGGGCCACTGCGGCGAGGACGCAGGCCCCGATGGCCCAGGTCGCGGGACCGTCCACGAAGCGCGACAGCAGGATCGCCGCGGCC
>DASWGY010000024.1:0-7514 GCA_036393495.1 Candidatus Limnocylindrales bacterium | reverse complement strand
GGTCTAGACGACGGCGACATCGCCCGCGTCCGCGGTCCGATCGGGCTCGATCTCGGCGGCCGTGATCCGGCCGAAACCGCGCTCGCCGTGATGGCCGAGATCGTCGCCGCGCGCCGCGGCGGCTCCGGCGTCCCGATGCGCGAGCGGCTCGCGGACGAGCGGCTTGCGAACGAGCGGCTCGCCGCCGAGCGCCCCGCCGCCGAGCGGCTTGCGGCCGGCTGACCTGGCCCGATGACCGGCTGGGTCGCAGCGGTCGTTCTCGCGGCGGGCGCCGGGCGGCGGTTCGGGGGCGGCAAGCTCCTCGCGACGCTCGGCGGTCGTCCGATCCTGCAGCACGTCCTCGATTCGCTCGCGGAGGCCGGCATCGAGAACCCCTTCGTCGTCCTGGGCAGTGACGCCGACGAGCTCGAGACATCGGTCGTCTGGCGCGACGCCCACCGCCTCCGAAACCCGGACCCGGACATCGGCCTCGCGAGCTCGCTCCAGATCGGTTGGCAGGCGGCGATCCTGACGTCGCCCCGGCCTGACGCCGTGATCGTCCTCCTCGGCGACCAGCCGAGGGTCGAGCCGGCGGTCATCCGGGCGCTCGTCGCCCAGCCGATGGACCCCGCCCGGCCGGTGATCGTCGCCCATCATGTCGACGGCGCCCGGAATCCCGTGCGCCTGGAACCCGAGGCCGCGCCGCTCGTCGCCGCGGCCGCCGGTGACCGCGGCCTGGGTCCCGCCATCGATGCCCATCCGGAGCTCGTCCGGACCCTCGATCTCGAGGCCATGAACCCCGACGTCGACGTCCCGGCCGATGTCGTCGCGATCCTGGCCGACGGCTGGTCCGCGCGCGTCCGCGCCAACGCCGCCCAGGTCGACCGGTTCCGCGAAGCCCCCGACGGCACCGACTTCTACTCGACCGTGAGCCGGACGTTCGTGGCCGATCCGGCTCGTGAGGGCGACCCGGTCCTCGACGCCCTCATCGAGCTCGCCCGACCGACCGACATCTGGATCGACATCGGGGCCGGCGCCGGGCGCTACGCGCTGCCACTCGCCGGCAAGGTCGCCGAGCTCGTGGCGATCGATCCGTCGGCTTCGATGCTGGACGCCCTCCGGGCCGGCATGACCGAGCACGGCATCGCAAACATCGGCACGGTCGCGGGGCGTTGGCCACCCGACGACGAGCTGCGCTCGATCATCGGCCCGGATCCCGTCGCCGACGTGGCCCTGATCGCTCACGTCGGCTACGACGTCGAGGCGATCGTGCCGTTCCTCGAGGGGATGGAGTCGGCCGCCCGCCGGCTGTGCGTCGCGGTCCTCATGGAGCAGAGCCCCGCGTCGGTGGCGGCGCCGTTCTGGCCGCTCGTCCACGGCGAGGCACGGGTCCCGCTGCCGGCCCTGCCGGAGCTGCTCGAGCTGCTGCGGGCCCGCGGCGCACGACCGGCGGTGACCCGGGTGACAGGTGAGCGCCGGTCCTGGCCCGCGCGTGACGAGCTCGTCGCCAACCTCCGGCGGCAGCTCTGGACGGCGCCGGGGAGCCCCGCCGACGGCCGGCTCCTGGCGGCGGTCGCTGACCGGACGAGCGTCGCCGCCGACGGCTCGACCACGATCACCGACAGCCCCGACCTCGGCATCGGTGTCGTCACCTGGGACCCGCACGAATCTCGTTGACGGGACAACCGAACAGAACGATACTCGTGGGAGTTACCCCCCGGACCCACGGAAGAGGCGTCCGCGTCCCATCCGCCGGCCCGCTCGCAATCCGTCCCGCTCCCGTCGCCGTTGAGACGGGATCGCGTTCCCTCTGCGATGGAGGGCTGAGAGGAGGGTCGATCGAGCGATGATCCCGCCAGCGTTCGACTATGTCCGGCCGGCCGACCTCGGGGAGGTCTTCCGGATCCTCCGCGAGCGCGAGGGCGAGGCGAAGATCCTGTCCGGCGGCTACAGCCTCATTCCGGTCCTGAAGCTTCGACTCGCCCAGCCCGCGCTCCTCGTCGACATCCAGTCGGTTACCGGCCTCGACGGCATCGTCGAGACCGACGACGAGCTCCGGATCGGCGCCCGGTGCACCCATCGCCAGATCCTCGAGCACCCGATCATCGCCCGCTATCAGATGCTCCACGACGTCCCGGGTGGCGTCGGCGACCCGCAGGTTCGCAACTGGGGCACGATCGGCGGCAGCATCGCCCACGCGGACCCAGCCTCCGACTGGCCGGCCGCGCTCCTCGCGGCCAACGCCCGGGTCATCTGCCGGAGCGACACCTCCGAGCGGCATGTGCCGGCCCGCGACTTCTTCCTCGACACCTTCACGACCGCGCTCGAACCGACCGAGGTCGTCACCGAGATTCACTTCCGCCGCCGGCCGAAGGGCATGGGCGGCGCCTACACCAAGCTCGAGCGACGGGCCGGCGACTTCTCCACGGTCGGCGTCGCCGCGCTCACCCAGCTCGACGATGCCGGCCGGATCAGCTGGGCGGGGATCGGCGTGACCGGGGTGTCGCCGAGCCCGTTCGCGGCCACCGACGCCGAGGCGATGCTCGTCGGCGGGATGCCATCCGACGAGCTGTTCCGCCAGGCGGGTGCCGCGGCTGCCGCCCAGAGCGAGCCCGTGGCCGACATCCGCGGGCCGGTCGACTTCAAGCGGGCGATGGTCGCCGAGCACACGGTCCGGTCGCTCCGGATCGCGGCCCAGCGCGCCATGGCCAACACGTGACGGGGGCGACGACGATGACGACGAAGCACATCTCGGTGACGGTCAACGGGACCGTCCACGAGACCGATGTCGAGCCGCGGCTGCTCCTCGTCCACCTGCTCCGCGACACCCTCGGGCTGACGGGCACCCATATCGGCTGCGACACGAGCAACTGCGGCGCCTGCACCGTCCACGTCGACGGCCGCAGCGCGAAGAGCTGCACGATGCTCGCCGTCCAGGCCGACGGGACCGAGGTCCGGACGATCGAGGGCATGGCCGAAGGGGCGGTCCTCCACCCGCTCCAGCAGGCGTTCTGGGACCAGCACGGCCTCCAGTGCGGCTTCTGCACGCCGGGCATGATCATGCAGGCGGCGTCGCTCCTCGCCTCGAACGCCGACCCGTCGGACGCCGAGATCCGTGAGGGCATCAGCGGGAACCTGTGCCGCTGCACGGGCTACCTGAACATCGTCAAGGCAATCCAGCAGGCCGCGGCAGAGATGAGCGCCGCGGCCGACGTGCAGGCGGGCGCCGCGGCGTCCGCCGCGGGCTGAGGGGCAGGCCATGACCACGACGAACTACGAGGCGCAGGCGCCGACCACGACCCCCGAGGTCGGCGGTATGGGCCATTCCCGCAAGCGCGTCGAGGATGCCCGCTTCATCCGCGGCGCGGGCCACTACATCGACGACATCAACCTGCCGGGGCAGCTGTGGCTCGACATCGTTCGCAGCCCCTACGCCCACGCCCGGATCAAGGGCATCGACTCGTCCGAGGCGCTCAAGGTGCCCGGCGTAGCCGCCGTGATCACGGGCAAGGATCTCGAGGGCTACGGCCTCCACTGGATGCCGACCCTGGCCGGCGACAAGCAGATGGTCCTGCCGGTCGACACGGTCATGTACCAGAGCCAGGAGGTCGCCGCCGTCATCGCGACGTCGCGCTACGCGGCCGCCGACGGCGTCGCGGCGGTTCTCGTCGACTACGAGCCGCTGCCGGTCGTCGTCGATCCCTACAAGGCCCTCGAGCCGGGTGCGCCGGTGCTGCGACCGGATCGCGGCGAGGACCTCCAGACGAACCGGATCTGGCACTGGGAATCGGGCGATCGCGACAGGACCGACGCGGCCCTCGCCGGCTCGGCGATGGTGGTCAAGGAGCACATCTACCTGCCCCGGATCCACGTCGCCAGCATCGAGACCTGCGGCTGCGTCGCCGACTGGGACGCCGTCAACGGCCACCTGACCCTCCACATGACGAGCCAGGCGCCGCACGTCATCCGGACGGTCGTGGCGATCATCGCGGCCGGCGTCGGCCTGCCGATCCCGGAGCACCAGATCCGGGTCAAGACCCACGACATCGGCGGCGGTTTCGGCGGCAAGGTGCCTGCCTACCCCGGCTACGTCCTGGCGGTGGCGGCGTCGTTCCTGATCGGCAAGCCCGTCAAGTGGATCGAAGACCGCTCCGAGAACCTCCAGGCCGATTCGTTCGCCCGCGACTACCACATCGACGCCGAGCTGGGCGTCTCGGCCGAGGGCCGGATCACGGCCGTCAAGGCCACGACGATCGCCGATCACGGGGCCTTCGATGCCCAGGCCGCGCCGCTGAAGTTCCACGCCGGCCTGTTCAACGTCATCACCGGCTCGTACGACTACCCGGATGCGTTCGTGGAGGTCGACGGCGTCTACACCAACAAGCCGCCCGGCGGCGTCGCCTACCGCTGCTCGTTCCGAGTGACCGAGGCCGTTCACGCCATCGAGCGGCTGGTCGACATCGCCGCCCACGAGCGGGGCGAGGACCCGGCCGACTTCCGGCTCCGCAACTTCATCCCGGCCGACAAGTTCCCGTACAAGACGCCAACGGGGTGGGAGTACGACTCCGGGAACTACGCCGGCGCGCTCCGCAAGGCCATGGACATGATCGGCTACGAGGAGCTCCGCAGGGAGCAGACCGAGAAGCGCGCCCGCGGCGAGCTGATGGGCATCGGCATCTGCAGCTTCACCGAGATCGTCGGGGCCGGGCCGTCGCAGGACTTCGACATCGTCGGGCTGAAGATGAACGACGGTGCCGAGCTGCGGGTCCATCCCACGGGCAAGGCCCTGCTTCGAATCGGCAGCCAGACGCAGGGCCAGGGCCACGAGACGACATACGCCCAGATCGTGGCCGAGGAGCTCGGCATCCCGGCGGCCGACGTGAAGGTCGAGTACGGCGACACCGACACCGCGCCCTACGGGCTCGGGACGTACGGCTCACGCTCGACGCCGGTCTCCGGAGCGGCTACGGCCGTCGCCTCGCGGAAGATTCGCGAGAAGGCCCGGGCAATCGCCGCCCACCTCCTCGAGGCGAACGTCGACGACCTCGAGTGGACCAACGGCAAGTTCACCGTCAAGGGCTCGCCCGACCGGGCCAAGACGATCCAGGACATCGCGTTCGCGGCCTACACGAACTACCCGGCCGGCATGGAGATGGGCCTCGAGGCGGTCGACTACTACGACCCGCCGAACTTCACCTACCCCTTCGGCAGCTACATCTGCGTCGTCGACATCGACAAGGGCACCGGTGTCGTCAAGATCCGGCGCTTCGTCGCGGTCGACGACTGCGGCAACATCATCAACCCGATGATCGTCGACGGCCAGATCCACGGCGGCCTCGCCATGGGCCTCGCACCGGCGATGCTCGAGGAGATCCGGTACGACGAGAACGGCAACAACCTCGCCGGGACGTTCATGGACTACCTCCTCCCGACGGCCATGGAGACCCCTGCTTGGGAGACGGGCAAGACGATCACGCCGTCGCCCCACCACCCGCTCGGCGCCAAGGGTGTCGGCGAGTCGGCGACGGTCGGGGCGCCGCCGGCGATCGCGAACGCGGTGGTCGACGCGCTCTGGCACCTCGGCGTTCGCCACATCGACATTCCGATCACGCCGCCCAAGGTCTGGGCCATCCTCCACGAGAAGGGCCTGACCTGATGGCGGACGGCCGCTCGCTCCACGCCCGCGCCGCGGAGCTCGAGGCGGGCGGCCGAACCTTCGCGACCGCGACCGTCGTCGCCGTCCGGCGGCCGACCTCGGCCCGACCCGGCGCGACCGGCATCGTCCATCCGGATGGCACGATCGAAGGCTGGGTCGGCGGCAGCTGCGCCCAGCCGGTCGTCGTCCGCGAGGCTCTCCGGGCCATCGCCGACGGCCAGCCTCGACTCCTGCGGCTCTCGAAGGAGGCGCCCGGCGAGGGCCGCCGGGGGGACGGCATCGTCGAGCTCGTGATGACCTGTCACTCCGGTGGCACGCTGGAGATCTACGTGGAGCCCCATCTTCCGTCGCCGCACCTGTGGGTCGCGGGCACGACCCCGATCGCATCGGCCCTCGTCGGCCTGGGTGCGGCGAGCGGCTGGCGCGTGACCCTGTTCGACCCGGTCGCCGAATCGGAGGCGTTCCCGGCGGCCGAGGCCGTGCTCGGCGATCGTGACCTGCACGTGCTCGAGTTCGCGACGCCGCCGTATGTCGTCGTCGCGACCCAGGGCGTCTGGGACGAGGAGGCGGTCCTGGCCGCGCTCCGCCGCGACGTCGCCTATGTCGGGCTCGTCGCCTCGCCGACCCGGGCCACGGTCGTCCGGCAGTGGCTCCGCGACGAGACCGCTCTGGCCGAGGATCGGATCGCGGCGCTGCGCGCCCCGGCCGGCCTCGACCTCGGCGCCGAGACCGCCGAGGAGATCGCCCTCTCGATCCTCGCCGAGCTCGTCCAGGTCCGGCGTGGTCGCGCGGACTTCGTCGCCGCCCCCGGGCCCGCGACCCTGGCCGGCGCGACCGATGTCGCGGCGGGTGCCGCCGTGGAGCCCGTCATCGACGACATCGTCCTCGTCGACCCCGTCTGCGGGATGACGGTCGATCGCAAGGACGCTCGGCATCTCGCCGAATACGGCGGGACCGTCTACGCCTTCTGCCAGATGGGCTGTCGGACCCGCTTCATCCACGACCCGGCGGCGTTCGTCGGGTTATCGGTATCATCCGAGGCCCCATCCCCCGAGGCCTGAGCCGGCCCCGACCGGCCGGCGCCGAACCTCGCCCGCAACCGGAGGCCGCCGCATGGAGTTCTCGGGCGCCGTCGACATCGCCGCGCCGCGCGACGAGGTCTTCGCCTTCGTCACCGACCCGGCGCGGGTCGGCCAGTGCGGCCCGGGCGTGGAGTCGATCGACGTCATCGACCCGACGCACTTCCGGGCGACGGCCAAGGTCGGGGTCGGCTTCATCAGCGCCCGCTTCATCGTCGATCTCGAGATCGCCGAGCAGGAGCCACCCGACATGGCGATCATCCGGGCCCACGGGCAGGCGCCCGGGAGCGCCGTCGACGCCCTTGGCCGAATGAACCTCGTCGACGGGCCCGAGACCGGGACGACCACGATGCTCTGGGCGGCCGAGGTGAACATCAGCGGCATGCTCGCGAGCGTCGGGGCGCGCCTGGTCGAGGGCACCGCGAACAAGATGATCGGCCAGACCTTCGACTGCATCCAGGCGAAGATCGTCGCCGAGCGCTAGCCGTGGAGCGGCTGACCCGGGTCGCAGGACCGGTCGCGACCAACGTCCACCTGCTCGCGGACGCGCGCACGCGCGAGGCGATCGCGATCGATACCGCGATCCCGTCGCTCGACTGGATCGCCGGCGAGCTCCGCGATCGGGCCTGGGCGCTGAAGCTCATCGTCACGACCCACGGTCATTGGGACCACTTCGGCGACAACGCGGCGGTGGCCGAGCACACCGGCGCGCCGATCGCTGTCCATCCCCTTGACGCCCACCGGCTGACGGACCCGGAGCCGTTGTGGGCGCCGTTCGAGATCCCGCCGTGCGTCCCGGC
>DASWGY010000023.1:0-7553 GCA_036393495.1 Candidatus Limnocylindrales bacterium | reverse complement strand
GCCGAGATCAGCCTCGCGTCGGACGCCGAGAAATCCGTCGCGCTCGCGAGCCCGAGCGACATCGAGGCGGTCGCGATCGAGCCGCAGACGCACCTGCCGCAGGGCCTCCGCCGGCTGCTGGCGGGCGAGCCCGGCGGGCTCAAGCCGCTGGCCCCGGGCGCAACCCTCCAGCTCGTGACGGAGTGGCGCTTCAGCCGCTGACCCGCGACCTCAGGCGCGACCGACGAGCTCGGCCCCCATGAGATCGACCATCTCGAGGTCCAGCGGCAGGAAGTCCTGGAGCATCAGCCGCTCGACGCCGGCGTCGGCGAAGCGCCGGATCGTCGCCCTCGCCTCGTCGGGCGTGCCCATGATCCAGCGTCCGGCCCGGGCATCGAGCCAGTCCGACCCGCCGTCGTCGACCTCGAGAGCCCGCATCAGGTCCGCCCGGCGGCGGTCGACCTCGGCCGCGTCGGCCCCGATCATGGTCCCGACCATGGCCGAGTGGGTGATCGTCGCGGGATCGCGACCGATGGCCCGGCACGCGGCATCGAGGGCGGCATACTTCGCCATCGCGCGCTCGGGCGACGTCGAGGTGAGGTTGAACTCGTCGGCGTAGCGGGCGGCGATCCGGAAGCCTCGCGGCGAGCCCTCGCCGCCGACCAGGATCCGCGGCCGCACGGCACCATCCGGTGTCCGCGGGCGGCCCGGCACGTCGACCGGCTTCGGTCGCAGGAAGCCGCCCTCGACCCGGACCTGGTGGCCCTCGAAGCTCCAGCCGTCGGGCCCGGTCCAGAGCCCGTGGAGCAGCGCCAGCTGGTCCTCCATGAGGTCAGCCCGCTCGCCGATCCCGGGAAAGTCGAGGCCCAGCGGCCGGTGATCCTCGTCGTTCCAGCCGGCGCCCACGCCGACCTCGATCCGCCCGCCGCTCATCTCATCGACGGTCGTCACGACCTTCACGAAGTTGCCCGGGTGACGGAACGTGACCGGGCTCACGAGGGCCCCGAGGCTGATCCGATCCGTCTCGCGGGCGAGGCCGGCAAGGACGGCCCAGGCATCCGTCGTGGGACCGTCCGCCGGCCCCGGGAAGCTGGCGTAGTGGTCGCTGCGGAAGAACGCTTCGAAGCCGGCCGCCTCAGCTCGCCGGACGAGCGCCAGCTGGTCGGCATAGGAAAGCCCCTGCTGGGCCTCGATCATCAGCGCGAAGCGCATCGTCCCCTCCCGGGCGTCCCCGCGAATCCTCGCGGTTGACCGAATGATTGCCGATACATAGAATATCCACTCGATGCGTACTATCTCGCCGGACACTCGGCCCGGAGCCGACGTCGACCCCGCCCTCGGCCCCGCCCGCCGAATCGCCGACGGCATCCACGACATGATCGCGGGATTCCGCTGCGCCGGCACCGGCCGGCTGGTGAAGGCCGGGGTGAGCATGACCCACATGCACGTCATGTGGCTGCTCCAGCACCACGGCGACCTGGCGATGCACCGCCTGGCGGAGCTGCTCGACGTGTCGGTCAGCAACGCCACCGGCATCGTCGATCGGATGGAGGAGCGCGGGCTCGTCGAGCGGACCCGGGTCCCGAACGACCGACGGGTCGTCCTCGTCCGGATCGCCGCCGGGGGCGTGGCTGCGCTCGATGCGATCGAGGCCGTCAAGCACGACAAGCTCCAGGCGATCCTCGCCCACCTCGACCCGTCCCAGCTGGACCGCGTCTCGGCCGCCATCGACGACCTCCAAGTCGCCGTCGCCGCGGAGCTTGGGCCGGACTTCGGGGCCGGCCACAGCCACGACCATCGCCCCCAACACGACGATCGCCCCCGAACGGAAGGAAGGGCCTGACCCGCATGGAAGCGTTCCCCACCGAGTCCGGCGCCGAGGCGCCGTCACTCGCCGAAGACCCGGCGCTCGGCCTGAGCCAGCGCCAGAAGCTCGAGATCCTGGGCGCCGTCTTGCTCGGGCTCTTCCTCGTCGCGCTCGACCAGACGATCGTCGGAACCGCCCTGCCGCGAATCGTGACCGACCTCGGCCGGAACGACCTCTACACCTGGGTCGTGACGATCTACCTCCTGACGAGCACGATCACGGTCCCCTTCTACGGCAAGCTGTCCGACCTGTACGGCCGGCGGCCGATGTTGATGATCGGGATCGGGCTCTTCCTCGTGGGCTCCGTCCTGTCCGGTCTGAGCCAGGAGATGTGGCAGCTCATCCTGTTCCGGGGCATCCAGGGACTCGGCGCCGGCGCGCTCTTCCCGATCGCCCTGGCCGTCATCGGCGACCTCTTCACCCCGGCCGAGCGAGGCAAGTACCAGGGCCTCTTCGGGGCCGTCTTCGGGATCTCGTTCCTGATCGGACCGGGCCTCGGCGGCTTCCTGACGGACAACGTCTCGTGGCACTGGATCTTCTTCGTGAACGTTCCCGTCGGCATCATCAGCCTCGTGGTGATCTGGCGCCTGCTGCCGACGATCAAGGGCGCCCGCGCCACGCGCAACCTCGACTACCTCGGGGCGCTCGTCTTCACGATCGCCATCGGCTTCCTGCTCGTCGGCCTGACCAACAAGGGGACCGGTGACTGGTCCGATCTCGTCGTCGGCGGGTTCATCGCCATCGGCCTCGCCCTGAGCGCGCTGTTCGTGCTCGTCGAAGCCCGGGCCAAGGAACCGATCGTGCCCCTCGACCTGTGGCGCAACCGGACCTACGTGGCGTCGATCCTGTCGACGTTCTTCGTGAGCTTCGGCTTCTTCGGCGCGATCATCTTCCTGCCGCGCTGGTTCCAGGTCGTCCGCCAGGAGACCGCCACGGCGTCGGGGTACCTGATCTTCCCGATGCTCATCGGCCTCATCTCCAGCTCGATCGTGGCCGGTGCGCTCGTCTCGCGGACGGGCCGCTACAAGGCCATCGTCCTGGCCGGGCTGGGGCTGATGACCGCGGGAATCATCCTCATGACCCAGCTCCGGGCGGACACCGAGTACCCGGCGCTCTTCGCCTGGATGTTCGTTGCCGGGCTGGGCATCGGCCCGACCCTGTCGGTCTTCACGATCATCGTCCAGAACGCGGTGCCGTTCGCCAAGCTGGGCGTCGCGACGAGCAACCTGACCTTCTTCCGGCAGATCGGTGGCTCGGTCGGCCTGGCGATCGCCGGCACGTGGTTCGGGCAGGCCCTCACCGACCAGCTTCCCGGCCAGCTCGAGCCGGTGAAGACCTCGCTCGTGGCCGGCCTGCCCGTCGAGGCACGGCCGATGGTCGAGGCCGGCTTCCAGCAGCTGGCCGGCGGCAACGTCAACCTGAACGATCTCACCGGCGTCGGTCAGAGCTTCGGCCAGGTGGTCGCCAGCCAGGCGCCGGCACCGTTCCGGGCCTTCCTCGAGCCGTTCATCCCGCAGTTCGACCAGGCGTTCAACAACGCGATGAGCCTCGCCATCGCCGAGACGTTCTGGATCGGCGTCGGGGCGACGGCCGCGGCCTTCCTCGCCGCGATCGTGATGCGGGAGCTGCCACTCCGCCGAACGACGGGACCGGTCACGGCTCGGGCAACCACGAGCGGCGACGTCGCGGTTCAGCCGGAGCAGCCGGTGCCGGTCCCAGCCGCGGACTGACCGCCGGCCGATTCCTCGCGGTGCGGCGGCGTCGCCGCCTGCCTGCGCTACGATCGAGGCGCATGGAGACTGACGCCGCGCCGACCGTCGCCCCGTTCCCGCCGGCGCTCATCGCGCCCGGGACGGCGGGCGGCACCTGGGTGGCCCTCCTCGACGCCGAGGCGCTGCAACCCGGAGCGATGCGCCGGGTGACGGTGGGCGAGCTTGACCTGCTGCTCGCCCACACCCCGGCCGGGATCCTCGTCACCGACGACCGCTGTCCCCACATGTCGGCGCCGCTGTCGATCGGGTCGCTCGAGGGCTGCGTCGTCGATTGCCCCCTGCACCATGGCCGGTTCGATCTCTGCACCGGGAACCCGGTCCGGATGCCGACGACCGGTGGTCTCGACCCCGAGGGCGTCTACCACCAGGCCTGGAGCCCGTCCGGGGGCGCGCCAAAGGTCGATCCACCGGGGCTCAAGGCGGAGGCGCGCCGGCTGACCCGGGTCCGCCGCTTCCGGTACTACCCGGCGCGCGTCGTCGACGGGATCATCGAGGCGGTACTCCCGACGTCGGGCCGCTGACCCGGCGCTTCAGGCGCACCGAGCGACCGGCGCCGAGCGGACCCGCGGTCAGCCGGGCGGCTCGTCGGCCCGCCGGCGCGAGGCCCGCTTCATGATCTCGACGACCTCGCCCGGATCGTCCGTCACGGTCACGAGCTCGAGATCCGCGGCGTCGATCGTCCCGTCGGCGACGAGCCTGGTCCGGCACCAGTCCAGGAGGCCGCCAAAGAAGGCGCTCCCGACGAGGATGATCGGGAAGTGGTCGACCTTGCCGGTCTGGATCAGGGTGACCGCCTCGAACAGCTCGTCCATCGTCCCGAAGCCGCCGGGCATGATCACGAATCCATCGGCGTACTTCACGAACATCGTCTTGCGGGCGAAGAAGTAGCGAAAGGCGACGCCGAGGTCGATGTAGGCGTTGAGCTCCTGCTCGTGGGGCAGCTCGATGTTGCAGCCGACCGAGATGCCACCGCCCTCCTGGGCGCCGCGGTTGGCCGCTTCCATGAGGCCCGGGCCACCGCCGGTGATGATCGCGTAGCCCTCCTGGGCGAGGCGGCGGGCGATCTCCCGGGTCTGTTCGTAGACGGGCGATTCAGACCCGATCCGGGCGGACCCGAAAATCGTGATCGCCGGTCCCAGGGAGGCCAGGGCATCGAAGCCTTCGACGAACTCGGAGAGGATCCGCAGCGCCCGCCACGGGTCGGTGTTGAGGAAGGCCGGACGGGCCGTCGGCTCGAGGAGCTTCCGATCCTCGGTCATGTGCGGGCCACCGGCCATCTTCGCGGCGGCTCGCGGGCCGATCGTCAGGCGACCGCTCCGTCGGTGATCGCTGATGGGCTCGCCACGATGGTCGTCGCTCGGCACGCCGGGACCTCCGATTCCTGTCCTAGGGACGTGGATGGCATCCTACGCCGATGAACGTACCCGACCGTCGTCGCTCGCCGCTCCGCCTCGGCCTCGGCGTCGCGATGGTCCTTGCCGGGGCCGTCTGGATCGGGCAGGGGCTCGGCATCCTCACGGCCGGCGACAGCTTCATGATCGGCGACCCGACGTGGGCCGTCATCGGTACCGCCTTCGTGGGGCTCGGCGGCTGGATCGCAACCCGGGAGTGGCGCCGAGGCGTCTGAGGCGTTCGGCGGTGCCTGGATCAGGTGGTCGAGAGGAGGGCCTTCCAGGCGGCCTCATCGCGGCCGGCCGCGAACCCGTTGCCGACGCGGACGAGCGGGAGCAGGAGGAGTCGCTGGTCGGCGAGGAGACGCGCGGCGAGCTCGTCGGGGGTCAGCCGCAGGTAGCCGAGCCCACCCTCGATCCAGGCGCGGCCCGTGGTGTCGGCCAGCGTAGCCGCGCCCAGCCGCTCGACGAAGCGGCGAAGCTCGCCGGCCGCAATCGGCTTGCGCCGAAGGTCGACGAACTGGATGGCGATCCGGCGCTCCTTGAGGAACCGGAGCGCGGCCCGCGTTTCCTGTGAGTCCTCTCGGCCGAAGACCTGGGTGAGCGGCGGCATCGGATGCAGGGTAGCCGTCCGGTACCATCGTCCACACAGGAGGTGCCCGGTGACGGTCTGGTTCACGGTCCAGCTCGACGACAGGCCAGGCTCGCTCGCCCGCGTGGCGACCGCGCTCGGCGAGCGCGGTGTGAACATCACCGGCATCGTCGGCGTGGCCGAGGACACGGACGGGGCGCTCATGCTCACGACCTCGGATGCCGATGCCACCCGGGCGACGTTCGAGAGCCTCGGCCTGGCCTACGAGGAGCACGACGCGTCCGGCGGTCTCGACCCGCATCGGATGAGCGTCTCCGACCTCCGCGGCCGCTGAGCCGACCGAGAGAATCGAACCCGGACAGCGATGACGCGCCGCCACTCGCTCCCGCCGACCGTCGCGGTCCACGTCGCGCTCGATGACGGCCCGGCGGCGATCCCAGCCCTGCTGGCCCGGGTCGCGGACGCGGGTGGCATCCTGCGGACGCTCTCGACGGTCCGGCGCCTCGCGCCCGTCGACGAATCCGCACCGCCCGGGATCGAGCTCGAGATCGAGGTCGAGCAGCTCGACGAGGCGCCGCTCGTCGGCGCGATCGAAGCGACCCCGGGCGTCCGGGCGCATCGGCTCACCCGAGCCCTCGACCGGGTCTTCGGCAAGCGGGTCATCGTCATCGGCGCCGGCGCCCAGGTGGCCCAGGTGGCCCTCGGCGCCGTCAGCGAAGCCGACCGCCACAACCTCCGCGGCGAACGGATCTCCGTCGACACGATCGCCCTCGTCGGCGAGAAGGACATCGCCGCCGCCGTCCGGGCCGTGGCCGACCTGCCCCGGGCCCGACTCCTGGTCCTCGCGGGCTCGATCATGGGCGGCGATATCAGCGTCGCCGCCCGGGAGCTTCGCGATCAGGGGATCCCGATCATCTCGCTGAACATGGTCGGCTCGATCACCGGCGCCGTCGACCTCGTCGTCTCCGACCCGGTCCAGGCCGGGACGATGGCGGTCATGGCCGTCGCCGACACGGCGACCTTCGACCTCGCCCGCCAGCGCGGCCGGCGCTACTGAGCCTGGGACACGACCGGCGGAAGACCCGCGGGAGCCAATCGATGCGGATCGCGACGTGGAACGTCAACTCGCTGAAGGCCCGGATGGAGGCCGTCGAGCTGTGGCTCGAGCGCGTCCGGCCGGACGTCCTGCTGATGCAGGAGACGAAGCTCTCCGACGCCGACGCCCCGGTGATGCCCTTCGCGATGCACGGCTACGACCTCGTCCATCACGGCGAGGGCCGCTGGAACGGGGTCGCGATCGCGACCCGTCAGGGCATCGGGGCCGAGGACGTCGTCACGAACTTCGGCGACGGGCCGGTCCGGGACAGTTCCGCAGGTGCGGCGGTGGCCGTCGCCGAGGACGACTTCGATCCCTTCGACGAGGCCCGGATGGTCTCGGCGGTCTGCGGCGGGATCCGGTTCGCCTGTCTCTACGCGCCGAACGGGCGGGTCGTCGGCTCGCCCTTCTACGAGGGCAAGCTGCGCTGGTTCGAACGACTGGCCCGCTGGCTCGCCGAGACCCGCTCCCCCACCGAACCGCTGCTCCTGGCCGGTGACTACAACGTCACCCCGGCCGACGAGGACGTCTGGGACCCGGTCGCGGCCCACGGTGGAACCCATGTGTCCGAGCCGGAGCGGGCGGCCCTCGCGAGACTCCGCGACTGGGGACTCGTGGATAGCTACCGAACGGTGAACCGGGCTCCCGGTCGATTCTCGTGGTGGGACTACCGGGCCGGCATGTTCCACCGAAACGAGGGCATGCGGATCGACCTGCTGTATGCCACCGAGCCCGTCGCCAGCCGCATCATCTGGGCCGAGATCGACCGCCAGGCCCGGAAGGGCCCGCCGACGCCGTCAGACCACGCGCCGGTGGTCATCGACCTCGACGAGCCGGGCCACCCCTTCGATCCGGG
>DASWGY010000022.1:0-1582 GCA_036393495.1 Candidatus Limnocylindrales bacterium | reverse complement strand
TGGGTCAGACCCCGCGAGCCGCCTGGACTGCCAGGGCCGCCGGGAGGAGGACGAGGATGAGGAGACTCGCGATGGCAACCAGCGCGACGATCCTCGCCAGGACGGCGACAAGGCTACGGACGTTCGTTCCCACGGCCCTATTGACGCCAGGACCGGCCCGGATGTTGCGTCCGTCGTGGGCTTTTCATGATAGAACATTTGTTCTAGTATCGAGGGTCCCAGCCCCCGGAAGCCGGGTCGATCCAAATGGTCCAGCCACGCTTCGCCGAGCTCCACTGCCACTCCAACTTCTCCTTCCTCGACGGGGCCTCGCCGGTCGAGGACCTCGTCGAGCGAGCCGTGGAGCTGGGTCTCACCGGCCTCGCCGTCACCGACCACCAGGGCCTGTACGGTGTCGTCCGGTTCGCCGCGGCCGCCCAGGAGGCGGGTCTCCACCCGATCATCGGCGTGGAGATCGAGCTCATCGATGCCGCCGTCCCGGACCTGCACGGCGTCGTGGTCCCGGCTCGGCGAGGGGGACCGCGCGGCCGTGGCGGCGGGCCGGCGAGCACGGAGCCGCCCCTCGCCCCCGTCGGCGGCAGCCCGGCCCGGCCGCGGCCCGCGCGAGCGCGCCTGCCGGGCCATCGATCGGTCGTGAAGGAGGACCTGCGCGGGATCGGCGGGCGCGAGCGGGGACCGCACCTCGTCCTGCTCGCTCGTGATGCGGTCGGCTACCGGAGCCTCTGCCGGCTCGTGTCGCGGGCCAACCTCGCCGGCACGAAGCGGGTGCCCCGGTTCAGCCAGGCCCTCGTCGCCGAGCATGCCGAGGGGCTCGTGGCGCTCTCGGGCTGCCGCGAGGGCGAGATCGCGCGGCGGCTCCGGGTCGGCGATCGCGAGGGGGCGGCCGAGGTCGCCCGGCGCTATGCCGTGATCTTCGGTCGGGGCGACTCACCCGGTCGGGGCGACTCACCCGGTCGGGGCGACTCACCCGCCCGGGCTGGGTTCTTCCTCGAGCTCTCGCACCACCTCCAGCCCGACGATGACTGGCTGGTGACCGAGACCTCGGCCCTCGCCGCCGAGCTCGGCCTCCCGGTCGTCACGACAAACGACGTCCACTATGCCCGGCCCGAGGATCGAGAGCTCCACGACGTCGTGACCGCGATCTTCCATGGTCGGACCCTCGATACGCTCGGCGACCTCAGGCGCCGTGACGGCGAGTCGTACCTGAAATCGGGGGCGGACCTGGCGGCGATGCTGCCGGCGGGGGATTCCGGTTCGTCGGCTGCCCGCGCCTGGAGCGAGGGCCTCGCCACCGCTGCCGAGGTCGCCGCCTCGTGCACGGTCGACCTCGGCTTCGAGCAGTACCGCTTCCCGGGCTTCCCGGTGCCGAGCGGCGAGACGCCCTTCTCGTACCTCTCGGAGCTGTGCTGGGCCGGCGCCCGCCGCCGGTATCACCCGCTGTCCTCGCCCGTGATGAAGCGGCTCGCCCACGAGCTCGAAGTCATCGAGCGGGCCGGCCTCGCCGAGTTCTTCCTGATCTGCTGGGACCTGATGCGCTTCGCGAAGGAGCAGGGCATCCCGGCCCAGGGCCGTGGCAGCGCCA
>DASWGY010000021.1:0-13983 GCA_036393495.1 Candidatus Limnocylindrales bacterium | reverse complement strand
CGTATGCCGTAGCCAGGGTCCTGAACGCCGACCAGATCCGCCAGGGGGGCGCGCTGTTCATCGACGTCGGCGGTGGGACGACAGACGTCGCCCTCGTCCGGCAGGGCGGGATCGAGGGGACCCGGATGTTCGCCCTGGGCGGGCGTGCCTTCACGAAGTCGATCGCGGACCGCCTGGAGCTGCCCTTCCCGCGGGCCGAGGCGCTCAAGGTCGACTACGCCCGGGGGATCGCCGGCGACCGAGCCGCCGACGTCCGGGGTATCGTCGCCGACGATGTGGCGGTCTGGGCGGCCGGTGTCGAGCTGGTCATGGAGGAGCTCGCCGCGGGCGACCAGCTGCCCGGCCGGATCTACCTGTGCGGCGGCGGCTCGCACCTGCCGGAGATCCCCGCGGCCCTCGCCGAGACCCGCTTCGCGAAGGCCCTCCCGTTCTCGCGGCCGCCCGAGGTGACGGTCATGTCGCCGGACCAGGTCGAGACGATCGTCGACGCGACGAAGCTGCTCGTCGATGCCCAGGACGTCACGCCGATGGGCCTGGCCTACCAGGCGATCGAGCTCGGGGCGGGTGCCGGTCCGCTCGACGTCGCGCTGCGGCGGGTCGTGAAGCAGATGCGGATCTGACGATGGCGGCCATCGTCTACCTCGACGTCGACGACGAGATCACCTCGGCCGCGGCCCGGATCCGGACCCTCGAGGACGAGCGGATCGCGCTCGTCCTGCCGCTCGGCTCGCGACTGGCGACGTCCCGCATCAACTTCCGCCTCCTGGCCCGCGAGGCCGAGGCCCGGGGCAAGCGAATCGAGGTCATCACCAACGACGCCTCGGCCCGGGCGCTGGCCGCGTCGGCGGGCCTGCCGACCCATCTCTCCGTCGCCGCGTTCGAGGCGCCGCCACCGCCGGCGCCGGTTCCGAGCGACGCCCCGCCACCCGCTGCTCCGCCGGGCCGCCTGCCGACGGAGGAGCTGGGCGTCCCAGGGGCGATCGGGGAGCAGCCGGCGCCTGCACCGAGGCCGCGCTCGGAGCCCCGGTTCGCCCCGGCGCGCCCCGCCCCGGCGGGCCCCGCCCAGCCGCCCGACGACGACAGCCCAACGCTGGCGATGCCCGTCATCAGGCCGCCGGCCCAGCAGCGACCAGCGGTCCCGCAGGTCGGCCGCCGCCCGCCAGTTCGCCGCTGGCCGATCGTCGCGGCGGCGGCCCTCGTCATCGGCCTCATCGTCGTCCTCGGTGGCGCCGGGTTCGTGCTCCTGCCGAGCGCCGAGATCGTCGTCACCCCGGCCTCTGACAGCGTCGGCCCGCTCGAGCTCAACGTCACCGCCCAGTCCGGCGTCACCCAGCCCGACCCGGTCAACCTCCTGGTGCCGGCCACCCGGTTCACGTTCGACGTCGCCGCGACCGACACGTTCCCCACGACAGGGATCCGGGTCGATGAGACGGCGGCGACTGGTGAGGTGACGTTCTCCAGCCTCAACACTGGCTCGTCGAACACGATCGACCGGGGCGCGATCGTCGAAACCCAGTCGGGCATCGAGTTCCGGACGCTCGCCGAGATCACCCTGCCACCGGCCGAGATCGGCATCGTCGACGGCGAGTTCGTGGTCATCCCCTCGACCGAGAAGGTCGCGATCGAGGCCGTCGCGATCGGCGTCGGAGGCAATGTCCCCGCGAACTCGATCGTCGTCGTGCCGAAGGAGGAGAACCCGAAGCGGACGACGGTCACGAACGACAACGCCACCGCCGGCGGCAGCCATACCGAGACGAAGCAGGTCCAGCAGGCGGACATCGATGCCGCGATGGGCGCCCTCGACGCCGCCCTTGCCGCCGAGTTCGAACGCCAGATCGCCGATCGGTCCGGGGTCCCCGAGGGAACCACCCTGTTCCCCGAGACCCGATCGCTCGGGACGGCCACCCCGAGCGTCGACCCGGCAACGCTCATCGGAACTGATGCCGACGAGTTTGCGCTGGGGCTGACCGCCCAGGGCGTCGTGATCGGGGTCAATCCCGGGCCCGTCGATACCCTGGCCCGAGCGCGGATCCGGACCGCCGTCGACGACGGCTTCCGGCTCGTCGAGGACTCGATCGAGGTCGCGCCCGGGACGCCGATCGTCGCGGGCTCGATCATCACCTTTCCGGTGACCGTGCGGGCCCTCGAGGTCCGGATCGTCGATGCGGCCGCGCTCCTCGAGCGGGTCCGCGGCCTCGGCCTGCCCCAGGCCCGGACAATCCTCGAGGGCTACGGCACGGTGACGATCGATGTCTGGCCCGATTGGGTCACCACGATCCCGACCCTCGAGAGCCGGGCAACCATCAGCCTCGGGACGCCGACGCTGCCCTCGCCGAGCCCGGGAGCGGCCGCCGCGGGCGTCGTCCCGTGACCCGTCTCCTGGGCATCGATCTCGGCGACCGCAGGATCGGGTTGGCCGTGGCCGAGATCGATCGCGACCCGGCGCAGCCGCTGGCAACGATCCGGCGGCAACGGACAGTCGCGGCCGACGTGGATCGCCTGGCGACGGTGGTCCGCGAGCAGCGGATCGACGAGCTCGTCGTCGGCCTGCCGCTCGAGGCGCACGGCGGGGAAGGGACGATGGCCGCGGCAGCTCGCCGTTGGGCGGCCGAGCTCGAGACGGCGCTGGGGCTGCCGGTCAGCCTCCGCGATGAGCGGCTGAGCAGTCACGTAGCGGAGAGCCGGCTCGGGCCGATGCCGCGCGGCCGCTCCGGCGGCCCGCCGACGCCGAGCCAGCGCGAGGCTTATCGTGCGCGGGTGGATCGCGAGGCTGCCGCCGTCATCCTTGCCGACGAGCTGGCCGCCCGCGCGGCGGCCGCGGGCGCTGTCCACGGCGACGCATCGGTCAGCCGCGGATGAGCCCGGCGGTGGGGTCCCGGCGATGAGCATCCGGAGCGGCGGCCGGCCGCGGGACCAGGCCAGGCGAATGAAGCCCGGTGCCTACGAAGGATCGGACATGCCCACCTGGCGGGCGACCGACGGGCGAGGCGGCCCCGGCCGCGGACAACCGCTCCGCGACCCTCGTCGCGGGCACGGCCTGCCGGGCCTCCTGAAGTTCGTGCTCTTCGCCGGGATGCTGGCGGTCGTCGTGGTCGTGGCTGCCCTGACGGCCCTGCGGCCCGTGGTGCGCGCGGCCGTCGTCGGCTGGGCCTGGGACAACCCCAGCTCGTTCAACCTGCCGTTTGTCGCCGACTTCATCCGCGAGGACCTCGACCGGCAGGGATTCCTCGACGCGCCGGCCGGCACGGATCCGACCGAGGTCGTCTTCGAGGTCCTGGCGGGGGAGACGCCAACCTTGCTCGCGCCGCGACTCGAAGACGACGGCTTCGTCCTCTCCGAGCGGGCCTTCCTGTTCACCGCCATCGAGGAGGACCTGGCCGGCGATCTGCAGGCCGGCCTGTTCCTGCTCCGTCGCGACATGACCCCGGCCGAGGTCGTGGCCGCACTCGTCGACGCGCGGATCGTCGTCACGACCGTCGACGTCACGTTCCGCGAGGGCCTCCGCCTCGAGCAGATCACGGCCAAGCTCCAGACCGTCGCCTCCGGCGTCGATCCTCAGGCCTTCTACGATCTCGTGACTGCGCCGCCGGCGGACCTTCTCGCCGACTACCAATGGCTGGCCACCGCCGGGCTCCCGGACGGAGCGAGCCTCGAGGGCTTCCTGTACCCCGCGACGTACTCCCTCGTGACCTCGGCCAACGGCGGCCCCTTCGAGGTGACGACGGCCGACGCCCTGGTTCGGAAGATGCTCGACAAGTTCCACGATGCCGTGGGCGAGGCCCGTCTTGCCGTCCCCGAGGAGCGCGGCCTCACCTTCTACCAGGTCCTGGCCCTGGCCTCGATCGTGGAGCGAGAGGCCATCCTCGACGACGAGCGTCCGATCATCGCCGGCGTCTACCAGAACCGGCTCGTCGGGCTCGGCGAAGCGAACTCCATCCTGAACGCAGACCCGACGATCCATTACGCGGTCGACACCATGCGGCTCCGCGAGCTGCCCTTCGAGGAGTGGCTGAACTACTTCTTCTGGAGCATTCCCGAGGGCAGCCTGAAGGACATCACCGTGAGCGAGGACCTGACCGGCTTCCAGACGTACCAGGTCCGGGGCCTGATTCCGGGGCCCATCTGCACCCCGACGGTCGCATCGATCGACGCCGCCCTCGTGCCTGCTACGGAGGAGGGGTACCTGTACTTCCTGGCGATTCCCGACGGCGATGGGGCCCACGTCTTTGCCAAGACACTCGCCGAGCACAACGCCAACCGGCAGGAATACGGCTATGAGTGAGCGAGGGACATGAGCATGGCACCCGGCGCCCGGACGACCGCCCTGGGCCAGGCCGCCTGGCCCCACCCGGCCGACTTTGCGGCGCCACCGACGCGAGCAGACCTGGACCGCTGGGACGAGGCGGACCGTGCCGCCAGGCCGGCCCGCGTGGCGCGTCTCCGGGCCCGCATGGAGGAGGCTGGCGTCGATGCCTACTTCGGCGTTCGGCGGGAGCACATGCGCTATCTCACCGGCTTCGCCCTGGCCGAGACCGAGGTCGCCTCGGCGGGCGATTCCGGCAAATTCCTGATCACCGCCGAGGAGTCGATCTGCCTCGCCGACAGCCGTTACACGATCCAGGCCAGCCGCGAGGCACCCGAGGCGCGCGTCTTCGACTGCTACCGGGCACTGGCCGATCGCTGGCCCGACCTAGTGGCGGAGGCAGGCGTCCGCCGCGTGGCCGTCGAGGCTGGCTTCGTGTCCCACGCGACCTGGGAGCGCCTCGCGGCAGCCGCTCCGGCGGTCGAGCTCGTGCCGGTCGATGGCTGGGTCGAGGCCGACCGGCAGACCAAGGAGCCCGAGGAGCTCGAGCGGGTCGCGGCCGCCTGCGCGGTCGCCGACCGCGCCCTGGCCTCGCTGCTGCCCTCGATCCGGCCAGGAGTCACGGAGGCGGAGCTCGCCCTCGACCTCGAATGGCGGATGCGAACGGGCGGCGCCGAGGCCCTCGCGTTCGACGTCGCCTGCCTGGCCGGCGCCGAGGCGGCCCTGCCCCACGGATCACCCGGCGCGCGCCCGGTCACGCCCGGCGCCGTCCTCCTCTTCGACTTCGGGGCGCAGGTCGCGGGCTACCGGAGCGACATGACCCGGACACTCTTCGTGGGCGACCCGACGGAGCGGGACCGTGCCGTGTTCGAGCTCGTCGCGGCGTCCCAGCGAGCGGCGATCGGAGCCCTCGAAGCGGGACTGGCGGTGAGCCGGCACGGGGCGCCGCTGCCCTCCGGCCAGTCGATCGACGCCGTCTCGCGCGAGGTGATCGAGGCCGACGGGCGGTGGCCGGTCTTCGGGCACGGCCTGGGTCACGGGATCGGGCTGGCGACCCACGAGCTGCCGACGCTCGGCCCTCGGGCCGCGGAGACGCCGCTGCCCTCGCCGACGGTCTTCTCGGTCGAGCCGGGGATCTACCTCGAGGGCGAGATCGGCGTCCGGATCGAGGATCTCGCCGTCCTCGATGCCGCCGCGGGCCGCCTCGAGCGGCTCACCCGCTTCCCGTCGGGGATCGTGATCGTCGGGACGTAGGCTTGCCTGGCGAGGAGCCCGGGCGCCGCGAACGGGCTCGACCCGAGCGCTTGGCCGCTACCGGCGTGCGGCGAGGCCGCGTCCGCCCCAGCCGACGGCCACCCGAAGATGCCCTCGATCACGGACCGCGATGTCTGGCAGAGTCCGGCCCGGCGCGCGAGGCTCCAGTGGGCGCGTGAGGGTCGAGTCCGCCCGATGCAGTGGCGCGGCACCCCGGCAGACGCTACATTGCGGCCATGACCACGGACTTCGGTGGCCTCTTCGACTTCATCTTCGGGATCACCATCATCGGGGTCGTCATCAGCTTCCTCATCCCGATTGCGATCCTCGTCGTCATCGTCTGGGCGATCCGGCGCTCGATGCCCCATCCGGACCCGGCGGAGCAGGCCCTTCGCGATCGGCTCGTACGCGGCGAGATCGACATGGCCGAGTTCCACCTCCGGCTCCGGGCACTCAGGGATGGCGACGGGTCCTGAGGCCGCGATGTCGCGTCCCGAGGCGAGTGCAGCCAGGCCCCGGCCCAAGAGCCTCCTCGCGCCGGACGAGCTGATCGAGACGGGCCTCGTTCGCTCAGCGTTGGTCAACGTGGCCGGCATGACCGTCAGTCACGACATCCAGCAGCCGGGGTGGCGCTGGTCGACCCACATCAAGCCGATCGTCGGCACCGAGTCATGCCAGGTGTCCCACCTCGGGCTGGTCCTCGCCGGCCGCCTCCGCGTTCGCCTGGACGACGGCGGCGAGTACGAGCTGGGGCCGTGGGACATCGCCGACATCCCGGCTGGTCACGACGCCTGGGTCGTCGGCGACGAGGCGCTCGAGACGATCGCCTGGCGGGGGGCTCGGACCTGGCTCGAGCCGCTGACGGCGATGGCCGAACGGGTGTTGGCCACGATCCTCATGACCGACCTCGTCGATTCCACCAGGATCGCAGCCCGGCTCGGGGATCGCGCCTGGGGCGACCGGCTGTCCGCCCATGACGAGATGATCCGGGACGCGATGGTCCGCTACCGCGGGCGGCTTGTGAAGCTGACCGGCGACGGCGCCCTCGCGACGTTTGACAGCCCCGGCCGCGCCCTGCGCTGCGCCGTCGCCCTCCGCGATCGACTGCTCGAGATCGATCTCCCGTCGCGCGGCGCCGTCACGACCGGCGAGATCGAAATGGCGGGTGACGACATCCGAGGCCTGGCCGTCCACGAGGCTTCGCGGATGCTGGCCCTCGCGGCGCCGGGCGAGATCGTGGTCGGTGAGACGACGCGGACGCTCGGGCGCGACGCCGGCGTGACGATCGTGGATCGCGGCGAGGTCGAGCTCCGGGGCCTCGACGGCCGATTCCAGCTGGGGAGCATCCCGCCGCCCTGAGCGTGGCCGGGGCCAGGCGGGCCCTCGGCTACAATCGCGGGACCACATCGAAGCCGTCGACCGGCGTCCGTGCACGCCCGGGGCGAGCCCAGCCCAGGAGCCTCCGAATCTCATGATCAGCACCGGCGAGCTGCGCAAGGGCGTGGCCATCGAGCTCGATGGCGACCTCTGGCAGATCCTCGACTACCACCACATCAAGATGGGCCGCGGCTCGGCCCAGGTCCGGATCACCCTCCGGAACATCAAGCGCGGCCAGACGGTCGAGCGCTCGTTCCAGGCCGGGACGAAGTGGCCGCGCGCGTCGATGGAGAAGCGGCCCGTCCAGTTCCTCTTTCGCGATGGCGACGACTTCCACTTCATGGACACGGACACCTACGACCAGTTCACGCTCCGCGACGACCAGCTCGGCGAAACCGTCCACTACCTGAAGGACGGGATGACCCTCGATCGGACGACCTACCAGGGCGAGACGATCGGGGTCGAGCTGCCGGTGACCGTCGATCTCGGCGTCACCCAGACCGAGCCCGGCTTCGCCGGCGACACGGCCCAGGGCGCTCGCAAGGCGGCAACGCTCGAGACCGGGCTCGTCGTCCAGGTGCCGCTCTTCGTGGCCGAGGGCGACATCATCCGGGTGGACACGCGGACTGGCGAGTACCAGACCCGGGTCTGAGCGGCGGTTCCGCGCCCGACCCAGGCAGACCGCCGATTCCCACCCTGCGCGCTGCCGCCGACCGGCGCCCGATC
Source organism: Candidatus Limnocylindrales bacterium (assembly GCA_036393495.1). Classification (GTDB taxonomy): domain Bacteria; phylum Chloroflexota; class Limnocylindria; order Limnocylindrales; family CSP1-4; genus UBA5189. The sequence goes on along the minus strand of DASWGY010000021.1, from coordinate 6,323 downwards.
GCGTCTTTGTGCGTAATTCTCGCCGGGATGTCGTTATGAAGCGACTGGCGTGCGGCGGGCTCGAATCGGCCCCGCGGGCGTGAAGATCCTCCGATACCGCCACCCCCCTGGTCATTGCGTCCCGATTCGGCGAGCCGCGGCCGGCATCCCGGGGTCGGCGTCGTAATACGGCCAGCCCGGATGGAATTACGCACTTTCCCGTCGATCTGGCTGGAGTCACGTTTTGAGGTCGACGTAGCCTCAGCCATCGTCACGACCCGCCAAGGCCGACGGCGGCCAGGATCGGTTGGAGCAGGCCCAGCCCGAGCGAGACGGCGAGGAAGATCGGGAGGATCCGCCGCCGAAGCGCCCGGCCGATCTGCCCATCGGCGCGGCTCCCCAGCCGTTCACGAACCTCGACCAGGGGTCGCGCGGCATCGCCCGGCTCGGTCCGCCCGTCGGACATCCGGCGGCGGGTCGTGGCCGTTGCCAGGATGACCTCGGCCCGAAGGCGGTCGTCCGTGCCGTCGGGCACCGCCTCGACGGCCGCGGCCAGGTCGTCGAGACCCGTCTCCCGGCGGTCAATCCAGGCCACGAAGTCGAGCACGGACGCCCGCTCGACGCGCTCGTACGGTGTGTCATCCGGCATCGCCTCGGCCGCGCGCTGGGCCTCCGCGTTGCGGCCGGCGACGAGGAGGATCTCCGGCAGCGCCCAGGCAAGGTCCGGGTCCCGGCCGTGCCGCTCGAGCCACCGGTCGGCGGCCCTCTCGTTCAGTGGCGGGCCCTCCCCGGACTGGGCCTTCAGTCGCCGCAGCTCCTCCTCTCCCAGCCAGCTGAAGGCCTCGAAGGCCTTCCGGTTGAAGGCCGGGATGACCCGGACGTAGGCCTCGGTCGCGGCGATCGATGCGACCACCGCGGGGACGATCCAGAAGTAGACCGGGTCGATCCCGAGGCCGAACGCCAACAGGCCGCCGACGATCTGGACGACGACGATCGCGATGATTGCCGCGATCTCCTGGCTGCCGAAGCTCGCGGTCGAGCCGCGGATCGCGGTCGCGATCGTCCCGATCGTTCGGGCGCCCGGCTGCCAACGTGTCGAGTCCTGGCGTGGCGTCGGCGGCTGCCGGTCCCGGAGGACGGCGATCCCGAGCCCGATGGCGAGCGGCACCGCCCCGACGGCGAGGCCGTTCCACACCAAGGGCGGGTCAAAGTCGTTCCGACTCGTGACCATGGCCAAGGCGTACAGGGCCCACAAGGCGGTCCAGGGCAGGGCTGCGCCGGCCACGATGAGGCCGGCATCCGTCCAACGGCCGCGCCGCCACGACAGGACCGCGTAGCCCACGACGAACACCGCGAGGATGACGCGGCTCTCCGCACCGGCGTCGAGGAGGAACATCGTCCCGAACATCACGCCGGCAAGGAAGGCGAGGATCCGGCCGTAGGCCCGACCGAGCTGCCCGCCGCGCCAGCGGCGGATGGCGCCGATCCCCAGCGCGGCGAGGACGACAGCCGTCGTCGCGAGGATCGCCAGGGCGATGCCGACGGCCACCCCCGATTCGGTCACCATGCCCCCGGACGATAGCCGATCGGCACGGCGCGCCGAACCCCTACGATGGGATCGATGGAAGCTGGATCAGGTCCCACCCGCGTCCCGGCAACCGCGCCGGGGACCTTCGGCGTCCGGATTCTGTCCGTGGGCGAGGCGACGAGGGTGGTCGCGTCCCTCGTCCGAGCCGACGAGCGGCTGCGCGACCTGTGGGTCGAGGGCGAGGTCGGGCGGGTTACGATCTCGACCGCCGGTCACGCGTACTTCGCCCTGAAGGACGAGAAGTCCCAGCTCCAGTGCGTCTGGTTCCGCGACGAGCGGGTTCGATCGGCCTTCCAGCCCCAGACCGGCCTGCGGGTCGTCGCCCACGGGCGGGTCGACCTGTACGAGCCGCAGGGTGCCCTGCAGCTGTACGTCGAGTCGATCCAGCCGTCCGGGGTGGGCGACCTCGCGATCCGGTTCGAGCAGCTCAAGGCACGCTTGGCGGCCGAGGGGCTGTTTGACAGCGGGCGGAAGCGGGCCCTGCCGCCACGGCCGGCCTCCATCGCCGTCATCACCTCGCCGACCGGCGCGGTCTGGAAGGACGTCTGCCAGGTCCTCGCGCGCCGCTGGCCGCTGGGACAGGTCACCCTCGTCGCCTGCCAGGTCCAGGGGGAGGGGAGTCCCCAGTCGATCGTGGGCGCGTTCCGGCGCCTGGAGCGGCATGTTGCCGAGCTCCGCGGGCAGGGTCGTGCGGAGGAGGCGCCGTCCGTGACGATTCTCGCCCGGGGCGGCGGCTCGACCGAGGACCTCTGGTCGTTCAACGACGAGCGCGTCGTCCGGGCGATCGTGGCCCATCCGTTGCCGGTCGTGTGCGGCGTGGGCCACGAGGTCGATGTCACGCTGGCCGACTTTGCGGCCGATGTCCGGGCCCCGACGCCGTCGGCGGCGGCCGAGCTCGTGGTCCCGGACAGGGCCGAGTTTGCGGCTGCCCTCGCCCGCGGCGCGGAGCGAATGCACGCGGCGGCTGGACGCGTCGTGACGGCGGCCGGGCGCGAGGTCGTGGGGGAGCGGCGGCTCCTCGAGCGGCTTCATCCGGCGGCCCGACTGGCCGCCTCGCGGGAACGGGCCGGGGAGCTCCTCGAGCGGGCGACGCGGGCAGCGCGCGAGCGGATTGCTGATGGCCACCGGCAAGACGAACGGTTCGCCGAGCGCCTGCCGGTCCTCGTGGCCCGCCGGACGGCGCTCGCGGCGGCCCAGCTGGCGGCGGCCGGCGCGACGCTCGGTGCCCTCGGTCCGGGCGCCACCCTCGAGCGTGGCTACGCGATCGTGCGCCGAACGGCCGATGACGCGATCGTCCGCGACCCCGACGAGGCGGGACCAGGAACAGCGCTCCGGGTCAGGGTCGCGAAGGGCGAGTTCCCGGCGACGGCCGGCGAGGGCGGTTGACGTCGATGGTCGACGTCCTCGTGCTCCTCGCGATCGCCGCGGTCGCCGGCATCGGCGGGATCGTCATCGGTATGCTCTTCATCGCCCCGCGGATCTCGCGGGCGCTCGACCGCCATGACGAGGAGCCCGGTGCCGGAGATGACTGACGCGCCCGAGACCCCGATCGAGCAGCTCTCGTTCGACGACGCCCTCGCCGAGCTCCAGCGCACCGTCGCCGAGCTCGAAGCCGGTGGCCAGCCCCTCGAACGGTCGATCGCTCTGTACGAGCGCGGCGTCGCGCTCCACGAGCGCTGTGCATCCCTCCTCGCCGACGCCGAGCTGAAGGTCCAGCAGCTCGTTACCCGTGCCGGTGGCGCCCTCACCGCCATCGACGTCCGCCCCGAGGACGCCCGCGACACCGAGTGACGGCTCCCTAGCGGAGCCCACAGAGGACGTTGTCGGCGAGGCTCGGGAGACGCGGATCGTCGCCCCTGCGAAGGTTCAGGGCGATGACGACGCCCCTCGCTCCGTCATCGCTCACGATCGCGATCGAGCCCGTGCCGTTGACCGCGCCTTCGTGGCCGAAGAAGGCCCCGCACGTCAGGGAGTAGGTCGCGAGGCCGAGGCCGTATGACTGCATGGCCGGCGTCTTCATGTCCTCGACGAGCTCGGCCGGGAGGAGGTCTCCGGAGACCATCGCCTGCATGATCGTGAGCAGCTCGTCGGCGGTCGAGATGATCCCGCCATTGCCGCCGTTGCCGAAGGCGACGAGATCGTCGGTCAGGTCCACGAGCGAGCCGTCCGCCGCGCTCGTGCCGTAGCCGCGAAGCTCCGGAGAGGCGATGTCGGGCGGCGCGATCGTCGTGTGACTGAGCCGCAGTGGCTCGACGATATCGGTCCGGAGGAGGTCGGACAGCGACCTGCCGCTGATCTTCTCGAGGACCATCGCGGCGAGCTGGTAGTTGGTGTTGCTGTAGTGGTACCCGGTACCCGGCGCGAAGTAGCGCGGGTGGACCTCCGCGAGCGCCACGATCACCCGATCTGGCCCGATCACGCGCTCACCGGCGGCGTAGCGCTCGAGAAGCGTCGCGACCTCGGCCTTCATGGCCGGGTCGGTGAGGAGCTCGACGTCGGCCACGGGGTCGCCCTCGTTGCCATAGTCGAAGACCCCGCTCGTGTGGTTCAGCAGCTGTCGGACCGTCACCGGTGGATCGACCCGAAGGCTGCCCGGCAGCACCTCCGCGACGACGTCGTCGAGCGACAGCTCGCCGCGATCGACGGCCCGGAGGACGAGGGTCGCCACGATCGGCTTGGTGATGCTTGCAATTCGAAAGCGCGTCTCCGGGGTGATCGGCGCCCCCTCGACATCGGCCGTTCCGGACATGGCCGACCAGGTGGCCTCGCCGTCGCGGAAGAGCGCCAGGCCTCCAGGTGCGCCGTACATCTCGCGGCGGGTGTCGAGCAGGCCCTGGAGGTCCGCCGTGATGTCCGCGCTCGGCGACGTTGCCGGCGACGGCACCGCAGACGGTGTGACGTCCGGCGTCGCACTCGGGGACCCGCCGGGCGAGGCGGCTGGGTTGGCGCAGGCGCCGGACACGAGGAGGAGGGCGAGGATGGCGCCTCGCGCGCGATGGGCTGTCGTCATGCGTCAACGGTCGCCGCGGGCAATGGTGACCGCCAGTGCGGATCGGCACGTCCGCGCCCGTCTGAACGGCGGGGAGATGGATGCCGGGCGGCAGCTCGAGACCTCGAGTTGCTGAAACCTGCGCCTCTGTGGTATCACGTTCTCGATCGCCGAACCCGCGCAACGCATCGGGCAGGCCGGTCGTCATTCCGCGGTAGACTCGCCGCCACCTTCGCTCCAGGAGCGCCGCCACACGTGTCTTCCATCCTCGAGCGCCTCAGCGGGCCGGGCGATCTCCGCGGCCTCGACGAGAGCCAGCTCGCCATCCTCGCCGCGGAGCTGCGCGAGACGATCATCAAGACGGTCGCGACGACCGGGGGGCATCTCGGCTCTTCGCTCGGGGTCGTCGAGCTGGCGATTGCGCTCCATCGAGTTCTCGAATCCCCGCACGACAAGATCGTCTGGGACACCGGTCACCAGGCCTATGCCCACAAGCTCCTGACCGGCCGACTCGATCGGTTCGGAACGCTCCGCCAGATCGATGGCGTCGGCGGTTTCCCGCGCCGCAGCGAGAGCGAGCACGACGTCTTCGACGGCGGCCACGCCGGGACGGGCCTCTCGATCGCGCAGGGGCTCGCGACCGCGCGCGACCTTCGCCATGGGCTCGAGCGAATCGTCGTCGTCGTCGGCGACGCGGCACTGATGAGCGGTCTCTCGCTGGAGGCGCTCAACGACATCGGCCACAAGCGGACCCAGCTCCTCATCGTCCTCAACGACAACGAGATGTCGATCAGCCCGACGGTCGGCGCCTTCTCGACCTACCTCTCGAAGCTCAAGCTGAGCACCCCCTGGCAACAGACCAAGACCGCCTACGACAACCTCATCGAGCGGATCCCGGTCGTCGGTGGCGAGGCCCTCGAGTGGAGCCAGCGACTGCGGCGATCAGTCGTCAACCTCGCGGCACCCGGCCAGCTCTTCGAGGACCTCGGGATCACCTATGTCGGGGTCTTCCCGGGCCACGATCTCCACGCCCTCCTCGAGGCCTTCGGGCGAACCCTCGAGCTCAAGGGCCCGGTCCTGGTCCACGTCCGGACGCAGAAGGGCCGCGGCTACCGGCCGGCGGAAACCGACCAGGTCTCGTTCCACGGGGCCGCGCTGCCGCCGATGAACCTCGCGCCGGGCGCCGATGCCCACGATCCGGGGCACGGTCACGGGCACGAACCTGGGCACGGGACGGGGGCATCGATGCCGCCCGGCGCCGGCCTGAACGGCGATGCCGTGCCACCGGCGAGCCCGCCGGACGCGCCGGTGAAGCACCCCAACTACACCTCCGTCTTCGCCGACGAGCTCGTGACCCTGGCCGCCGACGACCGCCGAATCGTCGGCATCACCGCCGGCATGCCCACGGGGACGGGCATGGCGAAGCTCGCCGCCGCGTACCCCGACCGGGTGATCGATGTCGGAATCGCCGAGCAGCACGCGATGACGCTCGCAGCAGGGCTCGCCCTTGGCGGCATGCGGCCGGTCGTGGCCCTCTATTCGACATTCCTCCAGCGGGCCTTCGATCAAACCGTGCACGACGTCTGCCAGAACGACCTGCCGGTCCTGATCGGCGTCGACCGGGCCGGGCTCGTGGGCGAGGACGGGACCTCGCATCAGGGGATGTTCACCCTGTCGGCGCAGCGGCAGCTCCCGTATCTCGTGGTCGCGTCGCCAAAGGACGAGCAGGAGCTGCGGTCGCTCGTCCATTCCGCGCTGGCCCAGGAT
>DASWGY010000020.1:0-9245 GCA_036393495.1 Candidatus Limnocylindrales bacterium | reverse complement strand
GTAGTAGTACGGCAGGTTCTCCGGGGAGTCGAGCAGCGATGGCACCGCCAGGCCGAGCGAGCCTCGGGTGAGCTCGGGCACGTTCCGGACGATGCCCATCAGCGCCAGGCCGACGAACCAGGCCATGACGGCGGCGTAGATCCCGCGCAACCGGAGCGTCAGCGCGCCGGTCACGAGACCGACGAAGCCCGACACGGCGCCACCGACGACCATGCCGATCACCGGTGGGATGCCGAGCTCCACGGCGAGCAACCCCGAGGTGTAGCCGCCGAGCCCGACGAACGCGGCAAACCCGAAGTTGACGATGTTGATGTACCCCGCCGTGAAGTCGAAGGCCACCGCCTGGGCCGCCATGAAGGCCGCCCCGACGAGCCAGCGCCGGTAGTCCTCGCCCGTGAACGGCGGGATGAAGGGCAGGACGAGGGCGACGACGAGGACCGCGATGAGCGCGATCCGGCGACGATTCGCGCGCAACAGGGCGGCCCAGGCGGAGGGGTGGGTTGCCATGGCGGTCACTGCTCCCACACGCCTTTCACCGCGCTGCCGAACAGCCCCGAGGGCTTGAACAGCAGGATGAGCATGATGAACAACGTCGGCAGCACGTCGACCCAGCCGACGCCGACGTAGAAGATCGTGAGGTTCTGGAGGAGGGCGACGAGGAAGGCGCCGACCACCGCTCCCGGGATGTTGCCGAGGCCGGCCAGGATGACGACGAACCAGGCGGTGTAGAGCGGCTGGAGGCCGACGTCCGGATAGGCCGGGAACAGGAACAGCAGGGACGCTCCGGCGAGGGCCGCCAGGGCGCAGCTGATGGCCATGGTCAGGATGAAGATCCCGTTGAGGTCGATCCCGGCCATCTGGGCGCCCGTCTCGTCCTGCGACACGGCCCGAATCGCCCGGCCCAGGCGCGACCGCTGCAGGAACAGGGCGAAGAGGCCGATGGTCACCACCGCGATCAGCAGGACCATGAGCCGGTCGACCGAGATCGGCACGCCGGCCACGTTGACCGGGGGGACGATCCAGTAGCCCGACACGCCGTGGAAGTCGTTGCCGACCACGAGCCGATAGCTGTTGATGGCGACGACCGAGACGCCGGCCGTGAGCAGGAACGTGTTCATGACCCACTGGTCGCGACTCCGCCGGCGCAGCGGCCGGAACAGCACGACCTCGAGGAGCACTCCCGTGATTGCCCCGACCGCGAGCGCGACGACCATCCCAGGGATCGGTCCGAAGACCTTGAGCCAGGTGAGGGACGGATCGTCGAACAGGGCGTCCTGGATCGGCGAGAACACCGTGAAGGCCGTGAATGAGCCCAGCAGGAACAGCTCGCCATGGGCGAAGTTCGGGATGTTCATGACGCCGAAGACCATCGCCAGCCCGGCGGCCATAAGGGCCCACATCCCCCCGGTCACCAGCGTGTTGACGACAAGCGAAGGATTGGCGAACGCCTCGAAGACCATGATCGCGGCAGCGATGGCGAGCGTCAGCCAGGTGAAGGTGAGGTAGCGCCGCAGGAATGGCGCCGGGCGCAGGTTGGTGGCGGCGGTCGTCATCGTCGGCCTCAGATCCCGAGGTACGCGGACTGGACGTGGGGGTTGCGGAGGAGCTGCGCGCCGGTCCCCTCGAGAACGATCCGGCCCTGCTCGAGGACATACGCGCGATCCACGAGGTGGAGCGTCGTGTTGACGTTCTGCTCGACGAGCAGGATCGTCACGCCCCGCTCCCGGAGGGCCTTGAGGGCCTCGAACGTGGCAACGGTCGCCATCGGCGCGAGGCCGAGCGACGGCTCGTCCACGAGGAGCAGGGTGGGAGAGCCCATGAGCCCCCGACCGATGGCCAGCATCTTCCGCTCGCCGCCACTGAGCGTCCCCGCGAGCTGGTCACGGCGCTCGAGGAGCCTCGGGAAGAGCTGGAAGACGAGATCCATCGTCGAGGCGATCCGGGCCTTGTCCCGGACGGCGTTCGCGCCGACCTGGAGGTTCTCGTTCACGGACATGGCCGGGAACAGGTTGAGCGACTCGGAGACGTAGCCGAGGCCCATCCGGCTGACCGCATGGGCCGGCGCGCCGCCGATGGCCCGGCCCCGGAAGGAGATGTCACCTTCCAGTGGCTTCAGGAACCCCGCGATCGTCCGGAGGGCCGTCGTCTTGCCGGCGCCATTCGGCCCCAGGAGGGCGACGAACTCGCCCTCGTCGACGTGGAGCGTGACGTCCCACAGGACCTGGAGGAGGTCGTAGCCCGCCTCGACGTTCTCGAGGTCGAGCACCCGTCCGTTCGTCATCGTCCCGCTCACAGCATGTAGTTCGTGCCGAGGTAGGCCTCGCGGACCCGCTCGTCGCTTGCCACCGCGGCGGCGTCGCCGTGGGCGATCAGCTGGCCGTACTGGAGGACCGACAGGCGGTCGCACAGCTGGAGGATCAGCCGCATGACGTGCTCGACCATGAGGATCGTCACGCCGTCGCCGCGGATCCGCCGCAGGAGCGCCGCCATGCTCGCCAGCTCGCCCGACGTCAGGCCGGCGGCGAGCTCGTCGAGGAGCAGCAGCTTCGGCTTGCTCGCCAGGGCGCGCGCCAGGTCGAGGCGCTTCAGCTGGACCGCATTCAGCTGGCCGGCGAGGGTCGTGACCGCCCGCGGGAACTCGACATAGTCGAGCATCTCGATCGCCCGCGCGGTCACGTCGTCGCCATGGATCCGGGGGTCGCCGAAGGTCGCGGCCACGAGGACGTTCTCGAAGACCGTCAGGTGCGGGAACGGCCGCGGGATCTGGAACGTCCGACCCAACCCGAGCCGGCACATGCGGTCAGCCGGCAGGCCGGTCGTGTCGCGGCCGTCGAAGCGGATCGTGCCGCCGTTCGGCCGGAGGTCGCCCGCGAGGCAGCTGAGCAGGGTCGACTTGCCCGCGCCGTTCGGACCGATGAGACCGAAGATCTCGTCGGCCTCGACGTTGAAAGTGACGTCGTCCACGGCCGTCAGGCCGCCGAACCGCTTCGTGACGCCGTTCAGCTCGATGAGTGACATGGAGCCTCGCTTCGGGTGAAGGGGAGGCCGGCCGGGGGCCGGCCTCCCGATACGGATCGGATGGTCGGGTCAGGGCTTGGACTTGAGCTCGCCGGAAGCCTGGTCGTCAGGCCAGATGACGGTCTGCTCGCCGCCGCTGTACTGGGTGACCGGGAAGATGTAGTGACCCTTGCCGACGACGGGATCTGGGATCGAGTCCGCATCGAAGTCGTAGCTCGTCATGATGATCCCGTCGGTGTAGGTCAGCTCGCCCGTCCAGAGCTTGTCCTGGGCCTCCTTGTAGATCGTCGCGCTGGTGAGGGAGCCCTGGTCCTCCAGGGTCTGCTGCAGCAGCTTGATGAAGAAGTTGGTCCAGTCGTACGTCAGGCCGGCCGCGGCCGCGCTCGGGTCATTGCCGTACTTCGTCTTGTAGTCGGCCGCGAACTTCTGCGCCTTCTCGGTCGCGAAGCCCGGGACCGAGTCGAGGACGAAGTCCGAGGCCGGGCCGGTCATCGCGTACCAGTCGCCGAACCAGCCGAGGCCGTCGGCGATGACGAGGGACTTGAGCCCGGATTCGCCATAGGCCTTGATGAAGGCCGTGATCGACGCCGCGGCGGTGCTCGTCCCGGCGATCACCGGAACGTCGTCGCTGGCGTACTTCGCCATCAGGGCCGAGAAATCGGTCTGGGTGAGCGGGAAGTAGTCCTCGCTCTTGATGGTCCAGCCGCTGGCCTCGAAGTCGTTCTTGAGGCCGGCACCGAACGAGCGACCCCAGTCGGTGTCCTCGCCGTAGATGGCCACGACCTTGGACGCCGGGGTGTACGTGCCGGCGGCGATCGCGTCATTGATGGCGCCGACGTAGGCGGTCGTGAGCTTGACCGGATCCGGCCAGCCCTTCGACGTCCAGTAGCCGTACTCCTCCTGGTCGCCCGCGAACTTCTCGTTCACGGTTCCGGCCGCGCCCATCCCGAAGAACCACGGGATCTTGTACTTGGCCGTGAGCTCCATCTCGGCGACCGAGACCGAGCTGTTCCAGTTCAGGATGCCGGCGACGAGCTTCTGGCCGACGATGGCCTGCTCGAGCGCCGCGGTGCCCTTGGCCGGATCGGCCTGGTCGTCGACGTAGACCGGATTGATCTTGTACTGGCCGACCGTCCAGTTGATGGCCTCGAAGGCCATCTCTGCGGCGTTCTTCATCTCGCTGCCGGTGAGGGCCGACGTGCCGGTGAAGGGTCCGCCGATTCCGATGTTGATCGTCTCGGTTGTCGTTCCCGAGCCACCTGGCCCGGTGCTGGGGCCGGTCGTCCCGACGCCGGTGCCGCAGGCTCCCACCAGGAGCACCGCAACAACGGCCAGGGCGGCAACCCGCAACCCCGAATGTGAGCGGAACACGATCTCTTCTCCTCCTTCTGAAGCCTGACGGAACACGAGGCCACGCAGGGGCGGCCTCGTCACACGCGCATGCGGCCTCCCTCCGAGTCGTACAGCGGCGCCGCGACCACCGAGGCCGGCCGGCGCTCACCGAGGATCTCGACTTCGAGGACCGTCCCGGACGCCGAGGTGGTGTCGGACAGGTAGGCCAGGCCGATCGTCCTTCCGACGGCGTGGCCGGGGTGCGCGGCCCGCAGGTAGCCGGCCAGGCTCTCCCCGGAGAACACCGGCTCGCCGCCACGCGGGAACAGGTCGTCGTCGTCGGCGAGCTCGATCGTCAGGCAGGCAAGGCGGCGGTCGACGCCCTCCGCCCGCTGCCGAAGGAGTGGCTCGCGGCCGATGAAGTCGCCCTTGTCGAAGGCGACGAAGCGATCGAGGCCGGCCTCGAGGGGGCTGTCCTGGGGGCCGATGTCGCTGCCCCACAGGCGGTAGCCCTTCTCCAGCCGCAGCGAGTCGAGGGCCCGGTACCCGACGTCCGCAATCCCGGCGCCGGCGCCGGCGTCGAGGAGCAGGCCGTACAGCGTTCGCGACCACTCGATCGGGTGGTGGAGCTCCCAGCCGAGCTCGCCGGTGTAGGTCACCCGGAGGGCTCGCACCGGAACCGGCCCGACGACGATGTCCCGGGCGGCCATGAACGGGAAGGCCGCGGTCGAGAGGTCGGCGTCGGTCAGGGCCCCGAGGATGTCGCGAGCCCGCGGTCCGGCGAGCATCAGGACGCCCCAGTCGGCGGTGACGTCCTCCAGGGTCACGCTCCCGTCGGCCGGCAGGTGGCGCTCGATCCAGTCGAGGTCGCGCGCCTGCGTGGCGGCGGCGGTCACCACGTAGAACCGGTCCGGCGCGAGGCGGGTGATGGTCAGGTCGGATTCGATGCCGCCTCGCGGCGAGAGCATCGGCGTCAGTGCGACCCGGCCGACGGCTGGCAGCCGGTTGGCACATAGCCGGTCGAGGCCGTCCGCCGCCCCGGGCCCGCTCACCTCGTACTTCGCGAAGCTCGACATGTCGAGCAGGCCGGCCCGCTCGCGGATGGCCCGGCACTCCGCGATCTGGTACGGCAGCCAGGCCGGGCGGCGGTACGTGGGCTCGTCGCCGCGCGGTCCGCCGTCGGGTACGAACCACAGCGGCCGCTCCCAGCCGTTGCGCGCCCCGAAGACGGCCCCGCGGGCAGCCAGCAGGTCGTACAGCGGGTCGGTCTTGCGGGGCCGCGCGGCCTGGAGCTCCTCGAACGGGAAGGGGATCGCGTACTCGCGCTCGTACGTCTCGCGGGCCCTCGGGACGACGTAGTCCAGGTCCGCGGCGTCCGGGCCGAAGCGCCGGACGTCGAGCTCCCACAGGTTGTCGACCGGCTCGCCGTCGACGACCCAGGCGGCGGCGTTGAGCCCGGCCCCGCCGCTCTGGACGATGCCGTAGCTGAAGCCCGACAGGACGAACAGGTTCCGGCGGCCGGGGACCCAGCCCATGAGCGCGTTGCCGTCGGGCGTGTAGCTGGTCGGGCCGTTCAGGAGCTGCTTCATCCCGACGCCGGCCAGGGCCGGGATCCGGCGGGTGGCGAGCTCGAGGACGCCGGACACCTGGTCGAAGTCCGACGGCAGCAGCTGCCGGCCGAAGTCCCTCGGGATGCCACTCACGGCCCACGGCTTGGGGTTCGGCTCGTACGGCCCGACGAGCAGCCCGCCGGCCTCCTCGCGGACGTAGAACGAAGCCTCCGTGTCGCGGACGACCGGCATCTCGGGGTGGTCGGCGGCCAGCTCGGGGACCGCGTCGGTGACGAGGTACTGGTGCTCCATCGGCACGATCGGGAGGTCAACCCCGGCCAGCCGGCCGACGTCCCGGCCCCAGATCCCGGCGGCGTTGACGACGATCCCGGCCCGCAGCGTGCCGCGGTCGGTGACCACGTCCCACTCGCCCGATGGCAGCTCCCGGAGCGCCGTGACCGTCGTGTGGCGCTCGATCCCGGCGCCGAGCCCGGTCGCCGCATCGGCCATGGCCAGGGTCGCGCGGCTCGGATCGACGTAGCCGTCGGTCGGCGTCCAGGCGCCGCCCAGGACACCCTCGAGGGACAGCAGCGGGACCAGCCGGCCGATCTCGCCCGGCCCGATGATCTCGAGCGGCAGGCCGGTGATCCGGGCGAGGCCCCGGGCGTCGCGGTACTGGTCGAGCCGCGCGGGAACCGTGGCGAGCCGGACGCTCCCGACGGCGCGGAAGTCGATCGGCCCGTGGGGCCCCGCCTCTAGGTCCCGGAACAGCTCGACGCCGCGCATGAGCAGCCGGGTGACGTTGAGGCTGGCGTTGAACTGGGTGCAGAGGCCGGCCGCGTGCCAGGTCGAGCCGCTCGTCAGGTCGTCCTTCTCGAGGAGGACCGTGTCGGTCCAGCCGCGCAGCGCGAGGTGGTAGAGCAGGCTGGCACCGAGGGCGCCGCCGCCGATGACCGCAACTCGCGCGTGAGTTCGCAAGGACCGTCCCGCTTCGTTTTCGCCAGAAACGGCGAGACGCTCGGTGGGATCGCGCCCGCCGCTGGCGGGTCCGGGCGTCCGACGCTGAGCACTGTCACGCCCGTCTGGGCGTGATGGGGCATCGTTGGGGCGGGCCGCCCCGATGGTCACGGGCCTAAGGTCCCGCGTCGTCCGGGCTGGATGGCACGACCGAAGACACGGCCGCCGGGTTATGAACAATCTCCTCATGCCGACTCCCCCCGCGACCAGCCCCGAGCCCGGCGGCGGCCTCCCGGCGGCGGCCCGCGTCGTCGTCATCGGCGGCGGGATCGTCGGGGCCAGCGTCCTCTACCACCTGACCGCACGCGGCTGGACCGACGTCGTGCTGCTCGAGCGGAAGCGGCTGACCTCGGGCACGACCTGGCACGCTGCGGGCCTCGTCGGGCAGCTCCGGGCGACCTACAACATGAGCCGCCTGGCGAGCTATGCGAAGGAGCTGTTCGCGGAGCTCGAGCGCCGGACCGGCACGGGCACGGGCTTCTCCCAGCCCGGCTCGCTGCTCGTCGCCACGACCCCTGGCCGGTGGGACGAGATCCGCCGCAACGCCTCGATGGCCCAGCTCATCGGCGTCGATCTCGAGCTCATCGATGCCGCCCGGGTGGCCGAGCTGTGGCCGCTCATGGACGCCAGCGACGTCCTCGGGGCCGCCTTCATCCCTGGCGACGGGGTGGCGAGCCCGGTCGACGTCACCCAGGCCCTGGCCCTCGCGGCCCGGATGGCCGGCGCCGCCGTCCACGAGGGGACCCCGGTCACCGAGGTCGCCCGGCGCGACGGCCGCGTCGCCGGGGTCCGCACGCCGCGCGGCGACATCGCCTGCGAGTACGTCGTCAACTGCACCGGGATGTGGGCCCGCGAGCTGGGGGCCGCGGCGGACGTCGCCATCCCGCTCCATGCCGCCGAGCACTTCTACCTCGTGACGGAGCCGATCGACGGCCTGCCCGACGATCTGCCGGTCCTGCGGCTCCCGGACGACGCGACCTACGCCCGCAACGAGGCCGGCAAGCTGATGGTCGGGTTCTTCGAGCCGCACGCCAAGCCGTGGGCGAGCGAGGGCATTCCCGACGACGCCGAGTTCCTGACCCTGCCACCCGACTGGGACCACCTCGAGCCATGGATCGAGCGGGCGGCCCGGCGCATCCCGGCGTTCGGCCAGGTCGGGATCCAGCTCTTCTTCAACGGCCCCGAATCGTTCACCCCGGACGATCGCTACGTGCTCGGCGAGGCGCCCGGCGTGCCGGGCTACTTCGTCGCGGCCGGGTTCAACTCGGTCGGGTTCGCGTCGGGCGGGGGCGCCGGACGGGCGATCGCCGACTGGGTCGTCGACGGCCACCCCCCGATGGACCTGTGGGAGGTCGACATCCGGCGGTTCATGCCGTTCCAGCGGAATCGGCGCTACCTCTACGAGCGGACGACCGAGACGCTCGGCCTGCTGTACGAGATGCACTGGCCGTTCCGGCAGATGACGACGTCACGCGGCGTCCGGCGCTCCCCGCTCCACGACCGGCTCGCCGCCCGGGGCGCCTGCTTTGGCGAGGTCGCCGGCTGGGAGCGCGCGAACTGGTACGCCCCGGCCGGCGTCGAGCCTCGCTACGAGTACTCGTACGGGCGCCAGAACTGGTTCCCGTGGTCGGCCGAGGAGCACCGGGCGGTCCGCGAGGGGGTGGGCCTCTTCGACCAGACGTCGTTCGGCAAGATCCTCGTCCAGGGCCGCGACGCCGAGGCCCAGCTGAACCGGCTCTGCGCCGCCGATGTCGCCGTGGAACCGGGCCGGATCGTCTACACGCCCTGGCTCAACGAGCGCGGCGGCATCGAGTCCGACGTCACCGTCACCCGCCTCGACGAGCCGCGGTTCATGGTCGTCACGACTGGCACCTCGACGATGCGCGACCTCGACCACCTTCGCCGGAGGATCGACCCCGACGCCCGGGTGGCCGTCACCGACGTGACCTCGGCCGAGGCCGTCATCAGCGTGATGGGGCCGCGCTCCCGGGAGCTCCTGGCGTCGATGTCCGACGGCGACCTCTCCAATGCCGGGTTCCCCTTCGGGACCGCTCGCGAGATCGACCTCGGGCTTGCCTTCGTCCGCGCGGCCCGGGTCACCTACGTGGGGGAGCTCGGCTGGGAGCTCTACGTGGCGACCGAGTTCGCGATCCACGTCTACGACGAGCTCGTTCGCGCCGGCGAGGCGTTCGGGCTCCGCCATGCCGGTTACCACGCCCTCGACTCGCTGCGGATCGAGAAGGCCTACCGCCACTGGGGGCACGACATGACCGACGAGGACTCGCCCCTCCACGCCGGCCTCGGCTTCACCGTCGCGTGGGACAAGCC
>DASWGY010000019.1:0-3069 GCA_036393495.1 Candidatus Limnocylindrales bacterium | reverse complement strand
CCCGACGCCGGGCAGGGTCAGGTCGGTGAGGGCCGTCCCACCGGCCTCGCGGTAGCGGACCAGCTCGGCGGTGATGATCGCCTCGTCTCGAGTCAGCTCCCAGTAGTCCCAGCGGTTCGGGATCTGCCACAGCGCGATCGCAGTGTGCTCGTGGGGCAGGGCGAAGGCGATCGCCGACGGGTCAACCGGGCCGAGGACGGTTTGGACGTGGGGGCCGGCCCGGACGGGCTCGGGCGACGGGTCCGGCGATCGTGACGGCGGCATTGCGGCGAGTCTACGACGCGGCCCGGACGCTCCGGGGCCCGCTGGCGGAGCCGGCGATCGAGTACGGGCTGGGAGGGATCTCGGGAACGGCCGGCCGGTCCGGGCTGGCGGCCGAGGCGACGACCAGGGTCAGGACCTCGCGGGCCGCGCGTTCGGCGTCGGCCCTCCGATAGGCCTCGCCCTGCTCGGCGCGGAGGAGGAGCATGCCGTCGAGCAGGGCGACGTAGGCCCGTGCGACGGCGCCGGCGTCCACCCACCGCGGGAGGTCGCCCCGGGCGATCCCCTCCTCGAGCAGGAACGCGCCGGCCATCTCGAGCTGCTCCCGGCGTCGCCGAAGCATCTCCCGGGCCGCTGGCTCGGCGTCGGCCTGGGCCCAGGCCTGGACGAGGAACTCGGCATTGCCGGGGACCTCGGCCTCGCCCTCGGCGCTGTCGAAGTAGAAGCCGACCGCGATCGCGAACTTCTCGGCGATCGTGGCGCCGTTCGCGAGCCTGGCCGCGAGCTCGCCGAGGCCTCGCCCCGAGGCGAGGTCGCAGGTTGCCAGGAAGAGGTCGTCCTTGCCCTTGAAGTAGGTGTAGATCGCGCCGACCGAGAGGCCGCTCTCGCGGACGACATCGGCGATCGTGGCACCGTGGAAGCCCCGCTCGCCGAAGACCCGGAGCGCCGCGGCGACGATCCGATCGCGGATCTCCTGCTCGTGGGCGGCGGTCACGCGAGGCATCGCAACCCGCTCAAAGAGAACATGTCCTCGCTATCCTAGCGCGTCGTTTACACAACGGCAACCCGTGAGTGCTTGACAAGGAGAATGACTGTTCTCTATGGTTGCTCCGCTCACGCCACCGTCATGCGTCGCCTGCGGGCGCCGCCGATCACGACAAAGGAAGGCCTCGAGATGTTCAGCCGCTGGGGTGCGTTCGTCTACCGACGACGCCGGATCGTCCTCCTCGTCATGCTCGTCCTCGCTGCCGCGGCCTCGCCCCTCGCCGCCGGCACGGCCGACCAGCTGAGCTCGGGCGGCTGGCTGGATCCGAACTCGGAGTCCGCCGCCGTGGCCGACCGCCTCGAGGCCGAGTTCGGTGGCTCACGAACGGCATTCATCGCCGTCATCCGCTCCGACGACCCGACCGCCGACGCTCGCTCCGCCGGGTTCCAGGGGGCGATCGCCGAGACGGTCGCTTCACTCGTCGAGGACGAGCGGGTCGGCGAGATCACCGGCTACGCCGAGACCGGCGACGACCGCTTCATCAGCATCGATGGGGATGCCGCATACATCGTCATCGGCCTCGACATGACCGAGGACGAGTCCGTCGAGGTCGTCGACGACATCGCGGCCCAGCTCACGCCGCCGGCGGGCTACAGCCTGGGCCTGACTGGGTTCGGGCCGATCCAGAAGGACTCGGCCGAGCTGTCCGAGCAGGATCTCCAGCGGGCCGAGGTCGTCTCCCTCCCGATCGCCGCCCTCGTCCTGATCCTCGTATTCGCCTCGATCATCGCGGCCGGGATGCCACTCCTCGTCGCCGGCCTGGCGATCCCGACTTCCCTCGCGATCATCAACCTCGTCGCCCGCCAGACCGAGATGAGCATCTATGTCCTGAACATCGCCACGATGCTCGGCCTGGCCCTGGCGATCGATTACTCGCTCTTCATCACGAGTCGCTTCCGCGAGGAGCTGGCCAGGGGCCGGACGGTCGAGGGGGCCGTCACGATCGCGGTCGGCACGGCCGGGAAGGCGGTCCTCTTCTCGGGCATCGCCGTCGCGATCGGCCTGTCCGGCTTGCTCTGGTTCGATGCCTCCGCGCTCAGCTCCATCGGCCTCGGCGGCGCCATCGTCGTCCTGACCTCGGTCATCTTCTCGCTGACCTTCCTGCCGGCCGTCCTCGGGATTCTCGGGCCGCGGGTCAACGCCCTGTCCGTTCGGTCGCTGCTGCGCCGGGTCGGCGTCCTCGGCGACGAGCCGACGGCTCGCCACTCGCGCTGGGAGCAGATCGCCCACGCGGTCATGCGCCGGCCCTTCGCCGTGCTCGTCCCGGTCCTGGCGCTCCTGTTCGTCGCCGGCTCGCCCTTCTTCCGGCTCCAGCAGGGCGTGCCCGATGCGACCGTCTACCCGGCCGGCGTCCCCAGCCGGGACGCCTGGGTCGCGCTGACCACGGAGTTCCGGGCCGGCGAGACGAACCCGATCACGGTCGTCCTCGACACGACGGCCGAGGCCACCGATGGCACGAGCATCGAGGCCGTCATGGCCTACACGGCCGCGCTCGACGACCTCGAGGGAATCGACCGGGTCGAGGGTCCCTTCACGATCACCGATCCCGCCACCGGCGCCCTCCTCGATGCCGAGCAGGTCGCCCAGCTCTACGCCGCCCCGGCGGGGACGCTGCCGCCCCAGCTCGAGGCTGCCGTCGCCGCCCTTGAGGAGGCCTACATCCGGGGCTCGACCGTCCGCCTCGACGCCATCAGCCCGCTTCCACCCACGACCCCCGCGGGAACCGCCGTCGTGCCGCGCGTCCGCGGCGTCGAGGCAGGCGAAGGGATCGAGCGGGTGATGGTCGGCGGGACGGCCGCGGTCTCGGAGGACTTCCTCGTCGCCCAGAACGAGCGGCTGCCGTGGGCCGTCGGGACGACCCTCCTGGCCTCCGCGCTGATCCTGTTCCTGCTGTTCGGCTCGGTCGCGATCCCGATCAAGGCCGTGGTCATGACCCTGCTGTCGCTGTCGGCCAGCTTCGGGGCTCTGGTCTGGATCTTCCAGGAGGGCAACCTCCACGAGCTCCTCGGCTTCGAGCCGCTCGGGTTCACGATCGCCGGCAA
>DASWGY010000018.1:0-5078 GCA_036393495.1 Candidatus Limnocylindrales bacterium | reverse complement strand
CGATTCCGACGCCCGGATCTTGGCCAGCGTCGCCTCGAACGCCCGCTGCGATTCCGTCAGCCGCGACCGGGCATCCGCCACGATCGCCGCCGCCAGCCCGAGCCGCTCGGCGATCGCGAACGCCTGGGACCCGCCCGGCAGGCCGATCGTCAGGCGATAGGTCGGTGACAGCGTCTCGAGGTCGAACTCGACGGCCGCGTTCGAGGCACCCGGCGTGGTGTGGGCGTAGGCCTTCAGCTCCGCGTAATGGGTCGTCGCCGCGATGAGCGCGCCGGCCCGGATGAAGTGGTCGAGGAGGGCCTGGGCGAGCGCCGAGCCCTCGGTCGGATCCGTGCCCGCGCCGAGCTCGTCGAGGAGCACCAGCGTCCCCGGTCCTGCCGCGTCGACGATCCGGATGATCGAGCGGAGGTGACCGGAGAAGGTGGACAGGGACTGGGCGATCGATTGCTCGTCGCCGATGTCGGCGAAGACGTCGCGGAAGACCGGCAGGCGGCTGCCCGCGGCCGCCGGGATGTGGAGGCCGGCCTGGTGCATGAGGGCGAGCAGCCCGAGGGTCCGCAGGGTGACCGTCTTGCCGCCGGTGTTCGGGCCGGTGACGACGAGGGCGCTGAACCCGTCGCCGAGCCGGATGTCGATCGGGACGACGCGCCCGGTGAGCCCCGGATGACGGGCCGAGAGGAGGGTCACCTCGGGCCGGTCTGCGGTCTCGGCGCGGACGCCGTCGAGGTCCGCCGCGAGCTGGGCCTTCGCGGCCCAGAGGTCGAACCGGGCGAGCGCGCCCAGCGTCTCGCGGAGCGGCCCGGCGTGGGCCGCGACGAGGGCCGAGAGCTCGTCGAGGATCCGGCCGACCTCCTCCTCCTCGGCCAGCTGGGCCTCCCGCCAGGCGTTGCCGAGCTCGACGACGACGAGGGGCTCCACGAAGAGCGTCTGCCCCGAGCCCGACGAGTCGTGGACGATCCCCTTCACCCGCGTCTTCGCCTCGGCCCGGACCGGCACGACGTAGCGGCCGTTGCGGAGGGTGACGATCGGCTCCTGGAGGGCGCCGGCGAGCTCCGAGCCGACGAGGCTGTCGAGGCGCCGGCGGAGGCGGTCGTAGGCGATCCGCACGGCCGCTCTGAGGGAGCCCAGGCGCGGCGACGCCGTGTCGAGCAGCTCGCCGACCGGATCGAACGAGCGTGCCAGCGTCGAGCGGATCGCGGGCAGCCCGTGGAGGTCGCGCGACAGCTCCCTGAGGAGCGGCCGGCGGTCCTCGGAGACGGCGGCGTGAAGGCGGGTGGCCCCTTCGAGGGTCTCGGCGACCTCCAGGAAGTGGGCCGGGTCCAGGCGGCCGCCGCGGGCAGCCCGCTCGATCCACGGCCCGATGTCGTGGGCCGACCCGATCCCGACGCCGGGTCGCTCCTCGAGGAGGGCACGGGCCTGGTCGGTCTCGTCGAGGCCGCGGGCGACGAGGACGGCATCGGCCTCGGGAATGAGGGCATCGGCGAGGCGGCGGCTCGGCGGGAAGGACGTGTGCCCTGCCAGCCGCTCCCGGACGAGCGGGAACTCGAGCAGTGCGATGGACCGGGCGTCCACCTCAGGACATCCGGCGGCGAACGGACGTGCTCGAGGCATCCACGAGCCGGTACGGCAGCGATGACCACGGCTCGCCGGCGTAGGCCACGCCGATCCTGGGGCTGCGTTCGAGCGCCACCGGGCGGGATCCGGCCGGGGCCGGCTCCAGGTGCACCGGTGCTGCTCCGTCGCAGAGGTCCACCCCGGTCAATCCCCGATCGATGGCGAAGGCCGCCGCGACGAGTCCCGGGCCGGTGGCGACGAGGTGGTCGGCGATGACGCGCTCGTCGACCCGGCGCGACGGCGCCGCCTCGCCCGGCGGCGACTCATCCCGTGGCCGGCGCCTGCGGGCGGCCCGGTGGGCGGCCACCGCCTCGCGCATCGCGGCGGCGCCTTCGAGCGGCTCGATGGCCCGGACGAGGACGGCACCGGCCTGGCCGATCGGCCCGGCAACCACGTTGAGGCAGTCGTACATCCCGTAGACAAGGTACACGTAGGCAACGCCCGGGGGCCCGAACATCGGCGCCGTCCGGGCGGTCCGCCCGGCCCGGGCGTGCGAGGCGCGGTCCTCGGGGCCAAGGTACGCCTCGACCTCGACGATCCGGCCGACGCGTCGCCGCGTCTCGGCCCGAGGGGTGCCGGCGTCATGATCGGCGGTGTCCGCGACCCGGACGAGGAGCGCACCGAGCAACGCCTCGGCCGCCTCGAGCGACGAGCCGGAGAGGTCCGACCTCGGGAATCCGCGACCGGCCGCGTCGAGACCCTCGCTCAGAGCCTGAAGACGTCCTTCACCGCGGGCGGGAAGATGGCGCCGAAGATGAGCAGGATGAACGGCCCGATCCGATCCCGGACGATCGTCGCCGTCAACGAACCATCGAACGCCTCGTGGATCTCGCGGATGAACGGGAACTCCGGCCCCGACTTCTCCGCGCCGACGGTCAGGAAGAAGGGATCGGTGATGAGGAAGAAGGCCCCCAGGATGAGGCCAGCCTCGATGACCCCGATGACGCCGCCCAGGATCTCGTCGATGGCCGGGTACTGGCCGAAGAGCGGCAGCGGCCGATAGAAGAGCTGGATGGCGATCGTCGCCGCCACGCTGCCGGCCACGAAGACCGTCCCGAAGGCGATCATGTAGTTGTATTCGGCCGGGTACTGGGTCCAGTTGCGGGCCAGGAACTCGCCCAGCGGCGCCTGGACCTGGGCCGCCACGAGGAGCGAGATGAGGATGGAGGCGGTCCCCAGGAGCCGCCGGATGATCCCCTGCATGAAGCCGAGGATGAACATCCCGAAGAGGGCGAAGAAAACCAGGAGGTCGATCGGTTCGATCGACGTGATAGCCCCGATGATGTCCAAGGTGCTCCACTCCCCCGGCCCGGCGCGTCGGAGCGGCCGTTCGGGCGCCACCGTTCCCGGGCGGCCCACAGGGTAGCAGCGCCGTTTCCGCGGCCGCAACCGCGTCGGTGCCGCGGCGCACCCATTCGCGGCCGCCCCGCGGGTGTCCGGGCCGGTCCCGATCAGCCCCCGTCAGCCCCCGGTCAGCGCCCCCCGTCAGCCGCAGGTCAGCCCCTGATCCGCCCTCCGACCGCCGCGACGGCCCCCATGACGCCGGTCATCGAGGCCTCGACCTCGGCCTCGGTCAGGGTCCGGTCCTGGGCGCCGAAGCGAAGCCGGAAGGCCAGGCTCCGCTCGTCCGCCCCGAGCGGCGTGCCCCGGTAGACGTCGAAGAGACGGACGTCGCGGAGGAGCGGCCCGCCATTGGCCCGGATGACCGCCTCGAGCTCGCCGCTCGTTCGAGCCTCGGCGACCACGACGGCGATGTCCCGCTCGACGTCGGGCTGACGCGATGGGGCCGCGGCTCGCGGGACGGGAAGCTGGCCGGCGGTCAGGCCGCTGATGGACAGCTCCGCGACGACGACCCTGCCGCGAATCTCGTGAGCCTCGGTGAGCTCCGGATGGATCTCGCCGACGCGACCGGCCAGGGCGATGGATTCCGGCGTCCCGGGTGCGCCGCTCGACTCGCCGGCCAGGCCAGCGGCACGAACGTCGGCCGCCCGCCCCGGATGCAGCGTCGGCTCACCGAAGGCCGGGGTGTAGGCCGGCAGACCGAGCCCGAGGTAGCCGGCGATGTGTTCGATGACGCCCTTCGCATCCTCGAGGTCGGCGTCGCGGACCGGCCGGTTCCAGGCCGGCGGCTCGAACGGGCCCCAGAGGGCGAACCCGAGGCGCCACCACTCCCGCGTCGCCTCGCCGACCCGGCCGTAGCCCTTGCCGACCTCGAAGATCGCAACCGAGGTTCGGCCGCGGCGGGCGTTCGAGGAGACGATGTCGAGGAGACTCCCGACGAGCGATTGGCGCAGGACGGAATGGTCGGCGGAGAGCGGGTTCGTGACGCTGATCGGGATCCCGCCGGCCTCGGTCTCGCCGTCCGCGACGTCGATCGGCTCCCGCCACCGGACCCGATCGAGACTCGCCGGCGCCACGAGGGCGTGGGTCACGATCTCGGTCAGGCCTGCCCCTGCGAGCGCCTGGCGAAGGCCGTCGCGGACCTCGAGCGGCGAGGGCCGGAAGGGGGGCATCGGCGTCGACGGCAGCGTCGCCGGGACGAGGTCGTAGCCCTGGATGCGCGCCACCTCCTCGGCGATGTCGGCCTCGATCTCGATGTCCCCGCGCCACGTCGGGACGCTGGCGACGAGGACCTCGCCGGTGTCGACGGCGACGGCCAGCGGCCGATCCCCTGCGGCCACCCGGACGGCTGTCCCGGGCACCGCCGTATCGGTGGCCAGGCCGACCCGATCCAGGAGCTCGCGCTGCTCGGCGGTCGTCAGGGAGGTGCCCAGCAGCCGGTTTACCCGGGCCGGCCGGAACGCCACGCTCTCCGGGGGCGGATCGGCCGGGCTGGTGTCCACCGCCCCGGGCGCGACCGTCCCGCCGGACCACTCGGCGACGAGGCGGGCCGTGCGATCGGCACCGATTCGTGCCAGGCGATGCTCCTGGCCTTTCTCGAACCGCAGGCTGGCCTCGGATCGGAGGGCGTACCGGAAGGCCGTCCGGCGGATGCTGACCGGGTCGAAGATCGCCGATTCGACGACGACCTCGGTCGTTGCATCCGAGACCTCCGAGGCTGCGCCGCCCATCACGCCGGCGATCCCGATCGGGCCCGCCGGGTCGGCGATCAGGAGGGTCGCGTTATCCAGCTCGCGGTCGATGTGATCCAGCGTCTCGAGCCGCTCGCCCGGCCGGGCCAGCCGGACCGTGATGCGTCCATCGTGGACGGCCGCCGCATCGAACGTGTGGATCGGCTTGCCGAGCTCGATCATGACGTAGTTCGAGGCGTCGACGACGTTGCTGACCGGCCGCATCCCGGCCGCGATCAGCCGCATCTGGACGCCAGCCGGTGACGGCCCCACGGTCACGCCTTCGACCCAGCGGCCGACGAATCGGGAGCACAGGGCAGGGTCCTCGACGTCGACCCGGAGGCGGTCGGCGGTCGGACGCCCGGACTCGATCACGGAGGCGTCCGGGAACCG
>DASWGY010000017.1:0-3522 GCA_036393495.1 Candidatus Limnocylindrales bacterium | reverse complement strand
GCCAGCCGCCGGCGCAGGGTGCCGAGCCGACCGCGGCGCCGCTCCAGGCACCGGACCTCGCAGACATCGAGCGCCTGCTCGCCGACCTCGACGCCGCCCTCGGCGCCGACGCCACCGCCGATACCGATGAAGGGAGCCCACAATGAACCGGACCGTCACACGCCACGCCCGTCTCGCCCGTCTCGCCCGCCCGCTCACCGGCATTCTCCTCGCCGTCGCCGTCGCCGTCACCGCGACGCCGGCCCTCGCGGCCTCGGCGCCAAGTGCCCATGCCGGCACCCGCCCGGTCAGCCAGGCCGACCACCTCACCGACCGGGCCCGCTGCGCCAACGCCTGGCGTGCCGCCGCCGCCGACCCCTCGGTCGAGACCTACAAGGTCGTCGGGCTGTGCGAGATCGATCGGCGCCTGGCCGCGATCGAGCGGCTCGGCAACGCCATCGAGACCTCCCGGGCCCTGACCGATGACCACCAGGCCGCCCTCCAGGCGATCCTCGACGACTCCGCGGCGGGTCTGCGCGCCCTGCGCGCCGAGATCGAGGCCGACACGACCCTCGCCGAGCTGCGCGAGGACATCCACAGCATCTTCGAGGACTTCCGGATCTACGTCCTCGTCGTCCGCCAGGTCTGGCTTGTCATCGCCGCCGACACCGTCGACGTCGCTGGGGCGAGGCTCGACGAGACCGCCGCCGACCTGGCCGTGCTCATCGAGCGGGCCGAGGCAGCCGGCCAGGACGTGACCGAGGCCAAGGCCCACCTGGCAGCCATGGTGGCCGCGATCGACGAGGCCCTCGCCGGCGTCGATGGGGTCGCCGAGGATGTCCTGCCACTCACCCCGGCCGACTGGAACGACGGCACCGCCGGACCGGTCCTGCGCGAGGCTCGCCAGGCGATCGCCGACGCGCGAGCCGATCTCCGGACGGCCCTGGCCGAGGCTCGCCAGGTCATCGCCGCCCTCGCGGCCTGACCGGCTCGGTCGTCGCAGTGATGGGGCCGCTCCGGGACCGCCTGAGCCTCGGAGCGGCCGTTCGCCGCGCGTAGACTCCCGATCGATGAAGACGATCCTCGTCGTCGACGACGCGCCGAACATCGTCGAGCTCCTCCGGCTCTACCTGGAGGGTGCCGGCTACGCGACCGTCGTCGCTACCGACGGTCCCTCGGCCGTCGAGGCGCACCGAAAGCACCGGCCGGATCTCGTGATCCTCGACCTGATGCTCCCCGGGATGGACGGCTTCGAGGTCTGTCGGGCGATCCGGCGCGAGGCCGACACGCCGGTCCTGATGCTCACCGCCCGGACCGACGACGTCGATGCGATCGTCGGCCTCGAGCTCGGCGCCGACGACTACGTCACCAAGCCGTTCAACCCGCGGGCCCTCGTCGCGCGGGTGAAGGCGATCCTCCGCCGGACCGACGGAACGGTCCGGCTGGGTCGTCCGATCGAGGTCGGGACGCTGCGGCTTGACCCCCGACGCCGCGAGGCCACGGTCGGGGAGCGCGCGATCGAGCTACGAGCGCGGGAGTTCGACCTCCTTGCCGCCCTGGCCAGGGAGCCCGGCGTCGTCCTCAGTCGCGAGGCCCTCCTCGAGGACGTCTGGGGCACCGACTTCCCGGGTGAGACCCGGACGGTCGATGTCCACGTCTCGGAGCTCCGCAAGAAGCTCGGCCCGGACGGGCCGACGATCGAATCCGTGCGCGGCGTCGGCTACCGTCTGATCGCCGATGCCTGATCGCGTCTCGTCGCGCATCGCGATCGCCTTCGCGGCCGTCGGTCTCGTGGCGGCGCTGGCGGTCGGCGCGGGCCTGTTCGTCGGGCTCAGGACTCTCCACCAGGAAGCGACGATCAGCGCCCTCGGCGATGTCGCCCAACCGGTCCTAGCCCGGGTCCGAACGATCACCGCAGTCGGCGAGCTCCGGCCGGCGCTGGCCGCGATCAAGGGCGACCTGCGGCCCGAGGTCGGGCTGTATGCGCTCGTCGGCGAACGGGTCGTCACGTCCGAGGATGGCGTGCCCGGCGCCGACATCGCGAACATCGAGATCGGCGCGGCCGTGAAGGTCGGCCAGGCGGTCGGCGGGCTCCTGGCGGGCAATGACGGTTCGCGGGTCCTCTACTCGGCGACGGTCGTCCGGCGCGAGGGCCCCGTCGCCGGGCCGATCGCGATCGTGCTGACCGCGCCCGATACGTCGGGGGCGATGGCCCTGCGCGACCTCCTGCGTGTCCTGCCGGCCGTCGCGATCGTGACCGCCCTATTTGCGATCCCGATCGCCTGGCTCCTGTCACGCTCGATCACCCGGCCGCTCCGGAAGCTCGCCGAGGCCACCGCCATCGTGCCGGCGGGCGGCGCCGCGCCGACGCCTCCGCTCGCGCCGGAGGGCCCGCGCGAGGTCCGGGACCTCACCCACCGGTTCAACGCGATGACCGCCGAGCTCGACCGGATCCGGGCCGAGGAGCGCGACCTCCTGGCAAACGTCCGCCACGATCTCCGGACTCCGCTGACCGTCGTGTCCGGGTTTGCCGAGGCGCTCCGCGACGGGACGGCCACCGGGGATGGGGTGGCGCGGGCCGGCGATGCGATCGCCCAGGAAGCCGAGCGGATGGGACGCCTCGTGGAGGACCTGCGCTCGATCGACGAGCTCGGCACGGGCGGGGTTGCCCTCCGGCCGGAGGCCCTCGATCCGGCCGCCCTTGCGGTCGAGGCAGTTGCCCGGTTCGCGCCCCGTGCCGCGGCAGCCGGGGTCGATCTCCGGGCCGAGGCCGACGCGGGGCTGTCCCTTGCCGCCGACCGGGCGGCGGTCGAGCGAATCCTCGGCAACCTCATCGACAACGCCTTGGCGGTGGCCCGGAGCGGCGGCCACGTCCTCGTCGAGGCTCGGCTCGCCGCGGGCGGGGCTGTGGCCCTGCGGGTCAGCGACGACGGCCCGGGCTTCCCGGCCGGCTCAGTTGAGCGGGCCTTCGATCGCTTCTACCGGGCCGACCCCGCGCGGACCGGGCCCGGGACCGGCCTGGGGCTCTCGATCGTCCGGGCCCTGGCTCTGGCCCATGGCGGCGACGCCGTGGCCGAGAACCTGGCGCCAACCGGGGCCCGAATCACGGTCACGCTGCCGGCGGTCGCCCGCGGCGCCTGAGGGTCGCGTCCGCTCCCCATCCCGTCCCGACGTGACTGGCAGTCAGCAGCGGGCGGTCGAGTGAAGGTCGGGCCGCGATGTTCGCCTGCCAGCGGCCGCCGGCGTGACCCAGGGTCATGAGGAAGGCCTGAGGAGCGAAGGACGCCCGCCTCGGACGTCGTTGGGCCACGAACTGCTGACTCGTGGACACGCGGCGCCTGAGGGTTGCCGGGGCCGTCGGTCCGCGTGCCTCAGCGCGAAGCCCAGGCCTCGATCTCGACCTTGTACTCGGGGGCCGCGAGGGCGGGAACGAACACGAGCGTCGAGGTCGTGACGTGGTCGCCGAAGGCACGATCCAGGACTTCGCCGCGTCGCGCGCGGTCGAGGTCGCCGACGACATAGGTCGTGATCTTCACGAGATCT
>DASWGY010000016.1:0-5581 GCA_036393495.1 Candidatus Limnocylindrales bacterium | reverse complement strand
CGCCGTCCCCGGCCCGCCGGCCATCCCGACGAAACGGAGCCCCAGCTCTGCGTACTGGGCCGGTTCAGGGGCCGACGGAGCATCGAGCATGAGGTCGCTGCCCGACTGGGTCTTCGGGAAGGCCATCACCTCGCGGATGTTCGTCTGGTACGCGAGCAGCGCCGCCCAGCGGTCGATGCCGAGGGCGATCCCGCCGTGGGGCGGGGCCCCGTACTCGAACGCCTCGAGCATCGCCCCGAACATGGCCTGCATCCGCTCCCGGGTGTAGCCCTGGAGGGCGAAGCTCCGCTCGAGGAGATCGTGGCGCCAGATCCGGACGGACCCGCCACCGAGCTCCCAGCCGTTGAGGACGATGTCGTACTGCATCGCCCGCGCCCGGCCGGCCGGGTCGTCGGGCGTGGGACGGGCCGTGTCACCGGAGGTCGTCGTGAGCAGGGCCTCGTCCTCCGGCACGACGCCCGAGAACGGGTTGTGGGTCGCGTCCCATCGACCGTTCTCGACGTCCCACTGGTACATCGGGAAGCGGTGGACCCAGGCGTAGGCGAGGACGTCCGGATCGGCCAGTCCGAGCTGGGTCCCGAGCTCCGCCCGGAGCCGGCCCAGGACATCGTTCGTGACGGCGCTCGTGTCCGCGACGATGAGGACGAGGTCGCCCGGGTCGGCGCCGGCCCGGGCCACCAGCCGCTCCGCGAGGTCGTCGCCGAGAAACTTCACGATCGGGCCCTTCACGGCGCCGCTTGCCTCGACCGAGAGGTGGGCCAGGCCCCGAGCCCCGAACCGCTTCGTCGTCTCGGTCAGCTCGTCGATCCGGCTCCGCGGGGCCTCGCCGAGTCCTGAAACGGTGATCGCCTTCACCCGGCCTCCGGCCGCGATCGCCTCGTCGAACACCCGGAACCCGGAGGCCGCCGCGCCCTCCGGGCCGGTGATCTCGGGCCCGAGGTCGACGAGCTCCATCCCGAAGCGGACGTCAGGCTTGTCGGAGCCGAACCGCTCCATGGCCTCGGCGTAGGTGAACCGCGGGAAGGGCGTCTCGAGGAGCGGCCGCTCAGGGACGACGGATCGGCTGACTTCGATCGCCATCCGCTCCACGAAGTCCATGACCGTCGCCTCGTCGACGAAGCTCATCTCGAGGTCGAGCTGCGTGAACTCGGGCTGGCGGTCGCCGCGCAGGTCCTCGTCCCGGAAGCAGCGGGCGATCTGGAAGTAGCGGTCGACCCCGGCGACCATGAGCAGCTGCTTGAGCTGCTGGGGGCTCTGGGGCAGGGCGTAGACCTCGCCTGGCTGGAGCCGCGACGGGACGATGAAGTCGCGGGCGCCCTCGGGGGTCGACTTGATGAGGTTCGGAGTTTCCACTTCGACGAAGCCCGAGGCATGGTGGACCTCGCGGATCGCCTGGACGAGCTGGCTTCGGAGCTGGAGCCGGCGCTGCATCGCCTCGCGGCGGAGATCGAGGTAGCGGTACTTCAGGCGCAGCGTCTCGTCGATCTGGGCGTCGGGATCGTTGATGTAGAACGGCGGCGTCTTCGCCGCGTTGAGGATCGTGGCCGTCCGCGCCTGGAGCTCGACGGCGCCGGTCTTGAGCTTCGGGTTCTCGGTCCCGGGCTGACGGAGGGCGACCTCGCCCTCGAAGCTGACGACGAACTCCGGCCGCATCTCGGCCGCGACCGCGCTCGCGTCGGGGGCATCGCCGGCGTCGATCACCACCTGGGTGATCCCGTGGCGGTCGCGGAGGTCGATGAAGGTGAGCTTGCCGTAGTCGCGCCGCCGATGGACCCAGCCGGCGAGGCGAGCCGGCGACCCGGCGTCGGAGGCCCGCAGCGCGCCGCAGGTGTGGGTTCGGTAGGGCGTGGCGAGGCTGGGCTGGGAGTCAGTCATGGCGGGCGTATCGTAGCCGCCGCTCGGGCCAAGAGGGCTGGGCCCCGCGCTCCTGGCCGCGCACCGGGCCGAGCTCCGCTACCGTTGGCTGGTGAACGTCATCGAGGTCCGCGAGCTCCGCCGCGAGTTCGGCAAGCTCGTCGCCGTCAACGACGTCTCCTTCGCGGTCGGCCGCGGCGAGGTGTTCGGCTTCCTGGGACCCAATGGGGCCGGCAAGACGACGACCATCAACATGCTCTGCACGCTGTTGAAGCCGAGCGGCGGCGGAGCGACCGTCAACGGCTTCGACGTCGAGCGCCAGCGGAGCGACGTGCGCCGCTCGATCGGCCTCGTCTTCCAGCAGACGACGCTCGATGAGTACCTGACGGCCGAGCAGAATCTCCGCTTCCACGCCTACGCCTACGCGGTCCCGGCCGACGTTCGAACGGCCCGCATCCGCGAGCTACTGACGATGGTCGAGCTGTGGGATCGCCGGGGCGGCAGCGTCCGGACGTTCTCGGGCGGGATGAAGCGACGGCTCGAGATCGCCCGAGGGTTGCTTCACCATCCCAGGGTCCTGTTCCTGGACGAGCCGACGATCGGGCTCGACCCGCAGACGCGACGCCACATCTGGGACTACTTGCTGCGCCTCCGCGAGGCCGAGGACCTGACGATTTTCCTGACGACCCAGTACCTCGACGAGGCCGAGTTCGCCAACCGGATCGCGATCATCGACCGCGGCGAGATCGTCGCCCTCGACTCGCCCGACGGCCTGAAGCGCTCGATCGGCGGCGATCTCATCACCTTCACGACACCGAACGCGGAGGCCGGCTTGGCGGCCGTCCGGGAGCGCTACGGGGCCGAGCCGACGCTCCGCGACGGCACGATCCGGTTCCACGTCGCGACTGGCGATTCGTTCCTGCCCGAGTTCGTCAGGACATTCCCCGAGCCGATCGAGACGATCAGCCTGGCCCGGCCGAGCCTCGACGACGTGTTTCTGACGCTGACCGGCCACGAGATCCGCGACACGGAACTGGATGCCCGGCAGATGCTGCTCCAGTCCGGGCGGTGGCATCGATGACCGTCCGAGGTCGTCGACCGTGACCGAGATCGTCCGCGGGACCTGGGTCGTGGCCTACCGCGAGCTGCTGCGGTTCGTCAACGAGCGCTCCCGGATCATCTCGAGCCTGGCGTTCCCGCTGATGTTCCTCGTGATCTTCGGGGCCGGCTTCGGGCAGATCATCGGCTCGCTCGCGCCGGGCGTCGACTTCATCGCGTTCATGTACCCCGGCATCGTCGCTCAGACCGTGCTCACGAGCTCGCTGTTCGCCGGCGTCTCGGTCGTGTGGGACCGCGAGTTCGGGTTCCTGCGCGAGATCCTCGTCGCGCCGATCGGCCGGACCGGGATCGTCCTGGGCAAGGCCATCGGGGCGACCATCACGGGCCTGCTCCAGGTCCTCCTGATGCTGATCCTCGCCCCGTTCCTCGGGGTGGAGCTGCGCCTCGACATCGTCCTGGAGCTCATCCCGATCGTGATCATCCTCGCGCTCGGGCTGTCGGGTCTGGGGATCCTCATCGCCTCGTTCATGACCAGCCAGCAGGGCTTCCAGCTCGTCATCCAGCTGCTGATCTTCCCGCTGATCTTCCTGGCCGGCGTCTTCTTCCCCGTCGACAACGTGCCCGACTGGCTGGCCGTCATCTCGAAGGTCAACCCGCTCACCTACGGCGTGGACGCGATCCGCCAGGTCCTGCTCGGCACCCTGCCCGGGATCGGGGTCACGATCGGCGACCACCGGGTCACCCTCGTCGAGGAGGTGGCGATCATCAGCGGCCTCGGGGTCATGCTCCTGGGCAGCGCCGTCGTGGTGTTCAACCGCCGCGACTGAGGGTCCGAGCGCCAGGTCTTAGCGCCGGTCCGGGCGCCGGGTCCGGGCGCCGGGTCCCGGACGCCGGGCGCCCCCCGGCGATCCGCTTAGCTCCGGTTGCCGTGGCGATGCTGGCGGTCGGCTCGAGCGAGCTCGCGGGCGAGGTCGATGACCCCGACGAGCTTCTGGGTCCCGGCTTCCAGGTCCTTGACCTGGACCTGTCCGTCGGCCAGCTCGTCGCCGACGATGATCGCGAAGTGAGCTCGCTCCCGAGCGGCCGATTCGAGCTGCTTTCCGAGCTTCCGGGTCCCGAGCTCGGCCCGTGCTGCGATGCCCTCGGCGCGGAGCAGGGTCGCGATCCGGAGCCGCGCAGCCGTTGCCGCAGGGTCTGCGCCCACGACCACCGCCACCGGCGCGGGGTGGTCCTGACTCGTGCCGCTGCCCTGCTCCTCCAGGACGAGCGCGACCCGGTCCAGGCCCAGTCCGAAGCCGATCCCGGGCGTCGGCCTGCCACCCAGGAGCTCGACCAGCCCGTCATAGCGACCGCCGCCTCCAAGCGCCTGCTGCTGACCCTCGCGGCCGGCGACGAAGAACTCGATCGCGGTCCGGGTGTAGTAGTCGAGTCCGCGCACCAGGCTCGGCTCGATCCGGTAGCCGATCCCGAGCGCGTCGAGATGGTTGCGAACGGCGTCGAAGTGCTCGGCGCAGGCGGGGCACAGGTGGTCGACCATCCGCGGCGCGGCGGCATTCAGCGCGGCCATCGCCGGGTCCTTCGAATCGAGGAGCCGGAGCGGGTTCCGCTCCAGTCGCTCTCCTTCGTTCGGCGGTAGCGAGGCCGCGTGGTCGCGGTAGTAGCCGACCAGGATCTCGAGGTATTCCGGCCGGCACGCCGGGTCGCCGATCGAGTTGACGAGGACCTCGACGCCCTGCACCCCGACCTCGGCGTAGAACCGCAGGCCGAGCTCGATGATCTCGGCATCGATCGCCGGCCCCGGGTCGCCGATGGCCTCGACGTCGAACTGCCAAAACTGGCGGTAGCGCCCGGCCTGGGGCCGGTCGTAGCGGAACATCGGGCCGGTCATGGTCAGTCGAACGGGCTGCGGCCAGGTCTGCATGCCGTGCTGGACGTAGGCCCGAACGATCCCGGCCGTCGGCTCGGGCCGGAGGGCCCAGGCCTCCGAATCGTCGGTCCGCGGCACGATCCGGAAGAGCTCCTTCTCGACGACGTCGGTGACCTCGCCGATCCCCCGTTCGAAGACGGCCGCCTGCTCGATGAGCGGCGTCTCGATCGGCCGGTAGCCGTAGCGGATTGCGAGCTCCCGCCCGATCCGAACCAGCCGGTCGAAGCGCTCCGCGTCGTCGGGCAGGAGATCGCGAGTGCCGCGGGGGGCTCGAAAGGAGGGCATCGCCGTCCTCAGCCGAGGTCGCGCGAGACGCTGATGACGTCCTTCAGCTGCTCGATCCGGCCGAGGACGCGGGCGAGCTGCGACACGCTCGCGACCTGGAGCGTGGCCCGGACGACGGCCACGTGATCCGGGCCAACGGTCACGTTCGCAGCAAGGATGTTGACCTTGGCCTCGGCCACGACCTGAGTGATATCGCTGAGGAGCCCCGTCCGGTCGTAGGCCTCGACCCGGATCGCGATCGGGTAGGTCTGGGCCGGCGCGGCCTCCCACTCGACCTCGATGAGGCGGCTGACCTCGCGCTCGTTGATGACCGTTGGGCAGGAGCGGAGGTGGACGGTCACCCCCTTGCCCCGGGTGATGAAGCCCTGGATCGGGTCGCCCGGGATCGGGTGGCAGCAGCGGGCGAATCGCACGAGGAGGTCCCCCACCCCCTTGACCCGGACCCCGCCGGCCTTG
>DASWGY010000015.1:0-3050 GCA_036393495.1 Candidatus Limnocylindrales bacterium | reverse complement strand
GGTCACGACCTCGACGCAGGCATGCCCGAACCAGGTGATCGCCGTCTCGCCGACTCGTCGCATTGGAGCACCTCCGGCCTGAATCGTACGCGCGCGCGGGGTCACCCGGTCGAGCGACGCTACACTCGCTCGCGTGCCCGCCCAGCAGATCGCCGCCAGCCTCGCGTTCATCAACTGGACGGTCCTGACGGGCCTCGCGGTGGGCTCGTTCGCGGCGGTCGTCCTCGGACTCCTTCGGACGTCGGCGACGAAGGGCTACCTCGGGTTCGTCGCCCTGACCTCGGCCGCCTTCGGCGGTCTGGCCTGGCTCTCGGACGGGGCCCTCCCGAACCCCGCCGACTCGGACCTCATGGCGATCTGGGACCTCTCCTGGTCGGCGCCCCGGTCGGTCGCCCTGGGCCTCTTCGCCGGGCTCGCGCTCGTGAACGGCCTGGGGATCTTGTTTGGTGCCCGGTCCAGGCTCCTCGCCGTCGCGGCGCTCGCCATCGGACTTTTCGTCCTCGTGGCGGCCGCATGGTCGTGGGGCGGCGGCACGCTCGGGGCGGCCCTCCTCCTCGTCCAGCTCCTCGTCCTGGCAGCCGCCACCGGCGGCGTCTGGGCGGCGATGATCCTGGGCCACTGGTATCTCGTGACGCCAAAGCTCCCCGAGGCGCCGCTGGTCCTGTTCGCCCGCGTCCTGACCGGGGTCGTCGCGATCCAGCTGGGGCTATTCGTCGCCTGGGTCGTCACCGGAGCCGGTCCAGATGGCGTGGCCGGGCTGGGGGCCCTGACCGGGAGCTGGGCGCTCTTCGTCTGGCTTCGACTGATCGTGGGCATCGTCTTTCCGCTCGTCGTCAGCTGGGCCGCGATCCAGACGGCCCGGACTCGGTCCATGGAATCGGCGACCGGCCTGCTGTACATCAACGTCGGGACGATCTCGGCCGGTACGATCCTTGCCGCCGGCCTGTATTTCGGCGCCGGCCTGCTGGTGTAGGAGGGGATGATGAGCTCCGATCGGGACTGGTTCCCCGGCGAGGCCGAGCTCGATTTCATCGAATCGGTGGCCCGTCCGCTCCCGCCTGTGCTCCGCGACCTCGAGATCGCCGCCGAGCCGGGCGGGGTCCCGATCGTGAGCCGCCAATCAGGCCGGGTCCTGGGGGCGCTCGTCGCCGACCGGTCGCGGGTCGTCGAGATCGGCACCGCGATCGGCTACTCGACCCTGTGGATGGCGCTCGGCCAGCCCGAGGGTGGCAGGATCGTGACGATCGACCCCGACGCCTCGCGGACGGCGGTCGCTCGCGACCACTGGCGACGCGCCGGCGTGCCCGACGCGCAGATCACCGTCGTGACGGCGAAGGCGCTCGACGCGCTGCGCGGCGGCGAGCCGGCCCTCGACGGGCCGTTCGATCTGGCCTTCCTCGATGCCGTCAAGCAGGAATACGCGGCCTACCTCGACGAGCTCGTGCCGCGCCTCCAGCCGGGCGCCCTGGTCGTCGCCGACAACGTCCTCTGGAGCGGCCGGACCGCCGGCTCGAGACCCTCCCGGCCGGGAGACGGGACGGCCGAGCTGCGGGCCTTCTGCGCCGGGGTCCTCGGCGACGAGCGGTTCAGCGGCACGATCCTGCCGGTTGGCGACGGGCTGCTCGTGGCGGCCTACCGGCCGTGACGGAGAGTCGGCCGTGACGGTGAGTCGGCCGTGACGGCCATGAGGGTCCGGGTCCGCCTCTTCGCGATCCAGCGCGAGCTCGCCGCCACCCGGGAGGTCGGGCTGGAGCTGGCGCCCGGCTCGACCGTGGAGGACGCATGGGCGGCCCTCGTGGCCCGGCACCCTGTCCTGGCGCCGGGTCGCCGCTCGGTGCGATTCGCCGTGAACGGCGAGTACGCCGGGCCGGAGACCGCGCTCGTCGACGGGGACGAGGTGGCGATGATCCCGCCGGTGAGCGGGGGAGCGGAGAAGGCGTCCGCATCGAAGCCCCCGACTGAGCCTCGCCGGATCCTGGAGCTGCGCGCGGAGCCCCTGCCAGGGGCGATCCTCGAGGAGCTCGCGGCGCGACTCGCGACGCCGGAGGACGGCGCGATCGTGGGCTTCCTCGGGGTGACCCGCCGTTCACCCGGCACGCCGGCCCCGGGCCAGGAGGCCGAAGCCGCCCGCCACGCCGGCCGCGCGGTCGAGGCCCTCGACTACGAGGCCCTCGAGCCGATGGCCCTCCGGATCCTCGACCAGATCGCCGACGAGATCCGCGACCGATTCGCCGTGGAGCGGCTGGCGATCGTCCACCGGACCGGCGAGGTGCCGCTGGGGCAGGCCTCGGTCGCGATCGTCGCCTGTGCCCCGCACCGGGCGGCGGCCTTCGAGGCCGCGGCCTACGCGATCGACGAGACGAAGGCCCGCGCTCCGATCTGGAAGGCCGAGCGGTTCTCGGGAGGCCACGTCTGGATCGGGGAACCGCCCCGGAGCTCTCCGAGGACCGAGGTGTAGCTCCGCGAGGCCCTCGGTCCGAGGATTCGGTGAGCCGGCACGGGACGCTCCGAGGTCCGACGGGTAGCTCGGCGCACCGAGGCATAGCTCCGGGCACGGCCGACGATCGGCCGCACCGGACGGCGGGATGGCTCGTATCCTCTTCTCGATGGCGCCGATGCTCGGACCGGGGGATTTCGCCGCGGAGCTCGACCGCCTCCGCGCGCTTGCCTCGACCCTGGCGGCCGATCTCGGGGCGGTGGCAACCGCCTCCCGGACCCTCGGCCGCGAGCGCGCCGCGCTCCGGCTGATCGGCGTCACCGGCATCGATCGGGAAGGACGGCCCCTCGCCGGCGAGGTCGTCGACCGGTACGTCGGTGGCGATCGCTCGCGCCTTGCCTCGGGCGTCGCCCTGCCCTTCGCGATGGCGCTCCTCGAATACGACGTCGCGCCCCAACAGCTGGCCCTCGACGTCGCCGGTGGCACCGTCGACCTGGCGATGGAGGCCGAGCTCCTCGGCCAGGCCCCGCGACGCGAGGCGGCGACGAGCCTCCTCGGGCAGCTGGTGACGGCCGCGCTCGAGCGCATCGACGCCAACCGGACGGCGCGGCGC
>DASWGY010000014.1:0-7890 GCA_036393495.1 Candidatus Limnocylindrales bacterium | reverse complement strand
CCGGCGACGAGGCCCGCGGCGGAAGCAACCGAACAGGAGGTCCTGCCCCGTGCCGTCCGTCTCGATGCGGCAGCTGCTCGAAGCCGGAGTCCACTTCGGCCACCAGACTCGCCGCTGGAATCCCAAGATGCGCCCGTTCATTTTTGCCGAGCGCAACGGGATCCACATCATCGACCTCGCCCAGACCGCGCAGCGGCTGGAGACCGCCCTCGACTTCGTCCGTGAGACGGTCGCTCGGGGCGAGCCGGTCCTGTTCATCGGGACCAAGAAGCAGGCCCAGGAGCCGGTCGCCCAGGAGGCCACTCGGGCCGGGATGCCCTACGTCAACAAGCGCTGGCTCGGGGGCATGCTCACCAACTTCGTGACCATCAAGAAGCGGGTCGGGCTCATGGAGCAGCTCGAGGCGCGACAGCAGGCCGGCGAGTTCGAGCGCCTCCCGAAGAAGGAGGCCGCCAAGCTCACCGAGGAGCTGACGAAGCTGTCGGGCACGCTCGGCGGCATTCGCAAGATGAAGCGCCTCCCGGGCGCGGTCTTCATCGTCGACCCGCACCGGGAGCGGATCGCGGTCACCGAGGCCAACAAGCTCGAAGTGCCGGTCGTCGGGACGGGCGACACGAACGTCGACCCGGACGAGCTCGATTACATCATCCCGGCCAACGACGACGCGATCCGGGCCATCCGCCTCCTCTGCTCGCTGGTCGCCGACGCGGCGATCGAGGGTGCCAACGAGCGGGCCGCCCGGGCCACGATGGAGCCCGAGCCGGAGCCGGTGGTGGCCGAGCCCGAGTACGACGACGTCGAGGCGAGCGATGCCCTCGTCGCGGCCCTGGCCGGAGGCGCGGCCCTCAGCTTCGCCCCCGACGAGGAGGAGGACCTCCTGCCCGGCGCACCGACGCCGGCCCCAGCCGAGGAGGCCGCCGCGTCGGCGTCGGCCGAGGAGATCGCCGCCGAGCTCGCCCGCGAGGCCGCCGAGCGCGAGGCGACGGAACCGGCCGCCGGCTGACGCCGCTTCGACCACAGATCACGACCGCGGGCCCGGAGGCCCGCGCCAACAGGGAGCAGGAACCAAGCATGGCCACGATCAGCGCCGACGCAGTCAAGAACCTCCGCGAGCTCACCGGAGCCGGGTTCATGGACTGCAAGCGCGTCCTCGAGGAGACCGACGGCGACGTCGACAAGGCGGTCGTGCTGCTGCGCGAGCGCGGCCTCGCGGCAGCGGCCAGGAAGGCCGGCCGGGAGGCCCGCGAGGGCCTCGTCTCGAGCTATATCCACACCGGGGGTCGGGTCGGGGTCCTCATCGAGGTCAACTGCGAGACCGACTTCGTGGCCCGGACCGATGAGTTCCAGCGACTCGTCCGGGACCTCGCGATCCAGGTCGCCGGCCTGGCGCCGCTGTACGTCGATGCCGATTCCATCCCGGCCGCCGACCTTGAGGCGAAGCGGGCCGAGCTGGCGGCCGACCCCACGGCCGCGTCCAAGCCGGTCGAGATCCGCGAGAAGATCGTCGAGGGCCAGCTCAAGAAGTGGCTCAAGGAGGTCTGCCTCCTTGATCAGCCCTTCCGCGACGAGGAGCGCACCGTGCGCGACCTGGTGACGGACCGGATCGCTACGATCGGCGAGAACATTCGGGTTCGCCGCTTCGTTCGCTACGCTCTCGGGGAAGACCTGTGACCGACGCCACCACCGACTCGTCGAGGCCGCGGTACGCGCGAATCCTGCTCAAGCTGTCCGGTGAGGCCCTTCTCGGGAACCGGACCTATGGTGTCGATCCGGAGTTCTGCACGTTCATCGCCCGCCAGGTCGGCGCTGTCCACGCCTCGGGCGTCGAGGTCGGCATCGTCGTCGGCGGGGGCAACATCTTCCGCGGCCTCGCCGCCTCGGCGCGGGGCATGGACCGGGCGACCGGCGACTACATCGGGATGCTGGCGACGGTCATGAACGGCCTCGCCCTCCAGGACGCGATCGAGCGCGTCGGGATCCCCGTCCGGGTCATGAGCGCCATCGCCATGAACGAGATCGCCGAGCCATACATCCGCCGCCGGGCCGTCCGTCACCTCGAGAAGGGGCGGGTCGTCATCTTCGTCGCCGGGACCGGCAACCCGTACTTCACGACCGACACGGCTGCCGCGCTCCGGGCCGTCGAGATCGGTGCCTCCGTGCTCCTCAAGGCAACCAAGGTCGACGGGGTCTACGATGCGGACCCGATGACCGAGCCGAACGCCCGCCGCTACGACCACCTCGAGTACGCGGATCTCCTCCGCGACCAGCTCAGGGTCATGGATGCCGCGGCCGTGTCGCTGTGCATGGAGAACGACCTGCCGATCGTCGTCTTCGATCTCAACCAGCCCGACAACATCGCCCGCGTCGCGCGCGGCGAGTCGGTCGGGACCCTGATCAGGCCGGCGGCCGGCCAGGGCGTCGCGTCATGAGCCAGGAGATCGTCGCCGGGGCCGACCACAAGATGGCCCGGGCCGTGGAAGCCATGGAGCGCGACCTCCAGGGAATCCGGACGGGACGCGCGTCGACGAGCCTCGTCGAGCGAATCCACGTCGACTATTACGGGACCCAGACCGCACTCAACCAGCTGGCCGGGATCAGCATCCCGGATGCCCATCAGATCGTCATTCAGCCCTGGGACCGGAGCGTCCTCGGGGCGATCGAGAAGGCGATCATCAAGAGCGACCTCGGGCTCACTCCCAACGTCGACGGGACCGTCGTCCGCCTGAACATCCCGCAGCTCACCGAGGAGCGCCGGCGAGACCTCGTGCGGGTGGTCCACAAGCGGATGGAGGAGGCCCGCGTCGAGATCAGGAACCTCCGCCGCGACGCTGCCGACCATCTCAAGAAGCTCGAGCGCGAGGGCGACCTCGGGACCGACGAGATCCACCGCCTCCTCGACGTCATCCAGAAGACGACCGACCGTCACATCGCCGAAGTCGATCGCGTCGGTGGGACCAAGGAACAGGAGGTCCTCGAGGTCTAGTGACCCGTCCACCGCTCGTTCGCCCGACCGACGCGCCCCCCACGGCGCACGAATCGGTGGCCGTCGAGGCGCTCGAACGAATCGATGGACCATCACTCGACGAGGCGGCCCCGTCCGAGCTGCCACGCCACGTGGCGATCATCATGGACGGCAACCGCCGCTGGGCCCGCGCTCGGGGCCTGCCCGAGCTCGAGGGCCACCCGGCCGGGGTCGAGGCGATTCGGGGCGTCCTGCGCCACGCCCGACGCCGCGGCCTCCAGGTCCTGACCCTGTATGCCTTCAGCCGCGAGAACTGGGCCCGGTCCGACGCTGAGGTCGTCGCCCTGTTCGGCCTCCTCGAGGCGGCCATCCGAAGCGAGACGGAAGAGCTCCGAGCACAGGGCGTCCGGGTCCGGATGATCGGCCGGACGGACGAGCTTCCGCGCGAGACCCGGGCCTCGATCGAGGACGCCCTCGATGCCACGGCCGGCGGGACCGAGATGCTCCTCAACATCGCCTTCAACTATGCCGGCCGGACCGAGCTCGTCGACGCCGTCCGGCGGATCGTCGCGGCCGGCCTCGGCCCGGACGAGGTCGATGAGGCGACGATCGCCGCCGCCCTGTATACCGCCGGCACGCCCGATCCCGACCTCGTCATCCGGACCGGTGGCGAGCAGCGCCTCTCCAACTTCCTGATCTGGCAGTCCGCCTACGCGGAGCTGGTGACGACCGAGACCCTCTGGCCGGACTTCGGGCCTGAGGCGCTCGACGTGGCCCTCAACGAGTACGCGTCCCGCCAGCGACGCTTCGGCCGCTAGGATCGGGCGTGCTCCGTGACCGGGCGCGCAGTGCCGCGCTCCTCATCCCGCCGGTCCTTGTCGTCCTGTGGTTGAGTGGCCCCTGGATCGCCGCGCTCGTGGCCGTGGCCGTCGCCATCGGGGCTCGTGAGGCGTTCCGGCTCCTCGACGCGGCAGGGCACCCCTCGTTCCCGGCGCTCGGCATCGTCCTCGCCCTGGCGGTGGCCCTGGCCGACACGCTGACCTCGGTCCCGGGTGGGGCCGGCCTGCTCGTCGCATCGATCGGGGTCGTCCTCGTCGGCACGGCGGCGATCGCGAGGGCCGATCCGCGGGACGGGCTGGCAAGCTTTGCGACGACCGTCTTCGGGGCGATGTATGTCGGCCTGCTCGGGTTCGTGCCCCGCTTGGGCATCCAGGCGCCGGCGGTCCCGGACGACGCCGTCCTGGGCTTCCTGGGGCCGGAGCGGGGTTGGATCCTGCTCCTGATCTTGTGCGTCTGGGCCTTTGACACCGGCGCGTACCTCGCCGGCCGGCGCTTCGGGAAGCGGCCGTTCATGGCCCACATCTCGCCGGCCAAGACGATCGAGGGAGTCATCGGCGGGACGATCGCGGTCACCGTGGTGGCCACGCTTCTGGCGGCCGCCCTCGGCCGGCCGTGGGTCGCCGGGGCGCTCCTCGGTCCGATCGTTGCCGCGGCGGCACAGGCCGGCGATCTCGCCGAGTCGATGCTGAAGCGGGCGGCCGGGGCGAAGGACTCGGGCCATCTCATCCCCGGCCACGGGGGCCTCCTCGACCGCGTCGATTCGTTCCTGTTCGCCGCGCCGGTGGTGCTGCTCTATGTCGTTGTCGCGTTCCGCTGACGGCGGCGCGGGCCGCGGACGAGAGGAGTCGCGGCCGCGCCGGCGCGTGGCCCTCCTGGGCTCGACCGGATCGATCGGGCGCCAGGCGGTCGATGTCATCGATCGTGACGCCGCGTTCGAGGTCGTCGGCCTCGCGACCGGGCGGAACGCTGCGATCCTCGGCGAGCAGGCCCGCCGGCTCCGGCCGGAGGTCGTGATCCTGTCCGACCCGGCGGCCCGGGCGGAGCTGGGTGAGCTCCCGTCGACCACCCGCCTCGAGGTGGGTGCGGCCGCCGTGGAGGCCCTTGCCGCGCGCCAGGACCTCGACATCCTCATCGTCGGAACCGGCGGGATGGTCAGCCTCCGGCCCGTCCTGGCGGCGCTCCGCGCCGGGACGATCGTCGCCACGGCCAACAAGGAGACCCTCGTCGCCGGCGGCCACCTCGTCATGCCCCTGGCCCGCGATCTGGGGGCTGCCAGGGCGGCGGCGGACCCGCGGGACCCGCTCGGCCGGGCGCTCGGCTGGCTCCGGCCGATCGATTCGGAGCACTCGGCGATCTGGCAGTGCCTCGTCGGCGAGCCGGCCGCGGGGATCGCCCGCCTGATCCTCACCGCCTCGGGCGGCCCGTTCCTCGACCTCGATGCGGGCCCGCTGGCCACGGTCACCCCAGAGGCGGCACTCCGCCATCCGACCTGGCGGATGGGCTCGAAGATCACGATCGACAGCGCCACCCTCGTCAACAAGGGCCTCGAGGTCATCGAAGCCCACTGGCTGTACGATGCCCCGTACGACGCGATCGATGTGGTCATCCACCCCCAGTCGGTCGTCCACTCGGCCGTCCTGTTCGTCGACGGCTCCCTGAAGGCCCAGCTGGGTACCCCGGATATGCGTCTCCCGATCCAGTACGCCCTGACCCATCCCGATCGCCGCCCGTCGCCGGTCACGCCGCCGGACCTCGTCGCGATCGCGAGGCTCGACTTCCGGACGCCCGACGAGGTTCGCTTCCCGGCCCTGCGGATCGCCCGGGAGGCGGGGCGCCTGGGTCCCTGGGCGACGGCCGCGCTCATCGCCGCCGACGAGGTCGCGGTCGCCCGGTTCCTGGACGGCCGCCTCGACTTCCCGGGGATCCCGCGGCTCCTGTCCGCCGCGGTCGAGCGCTACGGAACCGGCGGGGTGGACCCCGACGTCGAGGCCCTTGTCGCCCTCGAGGCGGAGATCCAGGGCCGGTACGCAACGGGGTTGATCGCTTGAACGACATCGTCCGGACGCTCATCACGATCGTCCTGTTCTTCGGGATTCTCGGGATCCTCGTCCTCATCCACGAGGTCGGCCACTTCGTGGTCGCCCGACTCTTCCGGGTCCGGGTCCTAGAGTTCGGCGTCGGCTTCCCGCCCCGGGCGAAGGTCCTCCGCGATCAGGGCGAGACGGTCTACACCCTGAACTGGCTGCCGATCGGGGGCTTCGTGCGGCTCGAGGGCGAGGACGGCGACGCCGGTGACGACCCTCGCTCGTTCGTGGCCCAGCCGCTGTGGCGCAAGCTCGTGATCCTCCTTGCGGGCGTGGCGATGAACCTCGCCCTGGCGTTCGTGATCTTCACCGGGATCACGCTCACCGGTGACCCGGCCATCGGCTATCGCATCGGTCTCGTGGAAGCCGGCTCGCCAGCGGCCGCCGCGGGTCTCCAGGCGGGCGACGTCATTGAGCGCGTCGACGGCCGGTTCTTCGGGGCCTTTGGCCCCGGCGACATCATCGGCGACATCCGGTCCAAGGCCGGGACGACTGTCAGCCTGACCGTGCGACGTGGCGATGGAACGCTGGAAGTGCCGGCCAACCTGCGGAGCCAGGCCGACGTCGAGGCGGGCAAGGGCGCCCTCGGCGTCGGGTCGCTGGCATCGGTGACCACGGCGGACCGGGTGACCTACTCGCCGGCGGCGGCCGTCGACCTAGGGCTGCAGCGAACCGTCAGCGCCACCGGCCTCATCATCGACGGTGTTGGCCAGCTGGTCGAGGGGATCGTCCAGCGACCGACCGAGCCCCCGCTCGCCCAGGGTCCGGTCGGCATTGCCACCGGCATCGGCGACGTGTTCTTCGCCCTCGGGCCGACGATCACGCTCTATCTCGCCGGCTTCCTGTCGGCCAACCTCGCGGTCGTGAACATCCTGCCGTTCCCGCCCCTCGACGGGGGTCGGATGCTGATGCTCGTCATCAAGCGCTTTGCCGGCGAGCGCCTGTCCCTGCGCGCCGAGCGACTGACCTATTTCGTGGGTTTCGCGATGCTCCTCCTGTTCCTGGTCTGGGTGACCGCGTTCGACATCGCCCGCGGCCTCGGCGGCGGCTGAACGGCGGCCGGCCGATCGCATCCATGACCTCGCCCGATCAGCTGCGCCCGCGCCGTCGAGCAACCGTCTCGGTCGACGTCGGTGGGGTGCTCGTCGGCAGTGCCCATCCCGTCGTGGTCCAGTCGATGACGAACACCGACACCGCCGACCCCGATGCCACCGCCATCCAGGTCGCGCGGCTCGCCCACGCGGGCTCGCAGCTCGTCCGGGTGACGGTCAACACCGATGCGGCCGCCGCGGCCGTCCCCGAGATGCTCCGGAAGCTCGCAGATCTCGGCGTTGCGGTCCCGGTCATCGGCGACTTCCACTACAACGGCCACCAGCTCCTCGTCGAGCATCCGGCCACGGCTGCGGCCCTGGCCAAGTACCGGATCAACCCCGGCAACGTCGGCGGCAAGCGCCACGACGAGAACTTCCAGACGATCGTTCGGGTGGCGATCGACAACGACAAGCCGGTCCGGATCGGGGTCAACTGGGGCAGCCTCGACCAGGCTCTCCTGACCGAGCTGATGGACACCAACGCCCGGAGCGCGACGCCGCGCGACGCCCGCGACGTGATGATCGAGGCGATGATCGAGTCGGCGATGCGCTCGGCCGAGCTGGCCGAGGCCACCGGCGTCCGCCACGACCGGATCATCCTGTC
This sequence comes from Candidatus Limnocylindrales bacterium, assembly GCA_036393495.1. Classification (GTDB taxonomy): domain Bacteria; phylum Chloroflexota; class Limnocylindria; order Limnocylindrales; family CSP1-4; genus UBA5189. The sequence continues at coordinate 309 of DASWGY010000014.1, read as the reverse complement.
GGCCAAGGTCTCGAGGGTCCGCGACCTGGTCGATGTCTACCGCCTGCTCGCGCCACGATCCGACTATCCGCTTCACCTCGGACTGACCGAGGCCGGGCTCGGGATGAAGGGCATCGTCGCCTCGACCGCCGGACTGGCGATCCTGTTGGAGGAGGGGATCGGGGACACCATCCGGGTGTCCCTGACACCGGCCCCGGGCGGCGAGCGCGAGGAAGAGGTCCGGGTCGCCCAGCAGGTCCTCCAGTCGCTGGGCCTCCGGTCGTTCCTGCCCCAGGTCAGCGCCTGCCCCGGCTGCGGCCGGACGACCTC
>DASWGY010000013.1:0-4381 GCA_036393495.1 Candidatus Limnocylindrales bacterium | reverse complement strand
CCGATGACACCCTCTGTGTCAACCCTAAGCCGCGACGGACTGCGACCGCGCCTCCTCGAGCCGGCGGGCGGCGCCGTGCCGGCCTGGGTCATAGGCGACGCCGTCGACCCAACAGCGGTAGATCACCCGGATCCACGCGCGAGCCAGGATCCGGACCGCGTGCGGATGGTCGGCCCCGCGGCCGATTGCGTCGCCGTAGACGGTGGCCGCCCACGGGCTGGCGTGGCGGCTGTTGTCGGCGAACGTCGCCATGGCGTTCCGGAAGCGGGTGTTGCATGCCCAGCGGAAGCTCACCGCCGAGTGCTTGCCCGAGCGGCGGGTGACCGGCGCCATGCCCGACAGGGCGGCGATCGCTTCCGGTCCGTCGTACGCTTCCCGGCAGTCGCCCCACTCGGCGAGCATCTGGGCGGCGTTGACCTGACCGGCTCGTGGCAGCGAGCGGAAGACCACGGCGTCCGGGTGCTCGTCGAGATGGGCGCCGACCGAGCGGTCGAGGTCGCGGATCGAGCGGTTGAGCGCCCGGACGACCCGGATCATCGCCAGGACGGCATCGCGCCGGGCCTCCGATTCGGGGCCGTCGGCCAGGCCCGCCGGCGCCGAGCGCAAGCGCTCGAGCAGCTCGGCGCTGGTGCGCCGCCCGCTGTAGCCGTGCTTCCGGAGGAAGCCCGCCATCCGGGCCTCACCGAGGTGGGCCGCCGCGGCCGGCGTCGGGTAGCGCTCGAGGAAGGCCAGCGCGATCTCGCTCGACACGTCGGCGAACAGCTCACCGGCGCCGGGCCAGAACGCGCCGAGGATCGCGGTCAGCTGGTTGCCGGCGGCAACCCGCGCGTCGACCAGGTCCGAGCGCGTCCGGACGACGGCCCGCAGGGCCCGGGTCTCGTCGCTGAACGGCCGCAGCTGGCGCAGGTCGGACCGCCGGAGACGCAGGTAGTCAGCGATCACCTGCGCGTCGCCCGAATCGCTCTTCGCGCCCGAGCCGACCTCAGCCTCGCGCCACGCCTTGATCGCCGTCGTCTTGACCGGCACGACCGGGTGGCCGGCGTCCAAGAGTCGGTCGACGAGGCGGCCATCGGGTCGCTCGATCGCGATGGGCAGTGCGGCCGGACCGCCGTACCGAGCGAGCCGACGGATGAGCCGTTCGAAGCCGGTGGACGTGTGGGCGATCGTGAACCGCTCGACGACCCGACCATCCCCGTCGATGACGCAGACGGCATGCTCGTCGGCCGCCCAGTCGATCCCAGCGAACATCGTTCCTCCCTCGTGTGGCAGCACGAGCTCGGCGATGGAGACCTCTCCCGGGCGGTCACTGACTGGCGCTCTGCGGCGCGTCCCTCTGTTGCCGGTCTCGAGATCTCGGGGGACCGGGGGCGGCGGTGTCATCGTGGCCCACGAAGGGCAACCGACCTAGGCCGTCTCCCCGATCCTCACCGAGCGGCAGCACTCCTGCGAGCCGCTGCCGAACCGAGGGTAGTCCAGTGACCGCCCTCGAGGACGCTCTCCGAGCGGCCGACCTGGTCGCCGACACGTTCCTTGACGGCAAGCACATTCCCGGCGTCGCCTACGGCGTCGTCGCCGGGGGCGAGCTCGTCCACAGCCGCGGGATCGGGACGCTGCGGGTCGGCGAGGACGCGCCGCCCGACGCCGACAGCGTGTTCCGGATCGCCTCGATGACGAAGAGCTTCACCGCGGCGACGATCGTGGGCCTGCGCGACGAGGGCCGGCTCTCGCTCGACGACCCGATCGGGCGCGACGTCCCGGAGCTCGCGGGGCTCCGCGGCCCGACGGCCGATTCGCCGGTCGTCACCGCCCGCCACCTGCTCACGATGTCGGCCGGGCTCGCGACCGACGACCCTTGGGGCGACCGGCAGCAGGGACTGGATTCCGCGTCGTTCTCCGAGCTCCTGGGCGGGCCGCTGACGTTCGCCTGGCCGCCCGGCACCCGCTTCGAGTACTCGAACCTGGGCTACGGCATCCTCGGCCGGCTCATCACGAACGTCGCCGGCGCGGAATACCGTGAGGTCGTCCGCGAGCGCCTCCTCGAGCCGCTCGGCCTGACCGCCACGACCTACCTCCAGGCGGACGTGCCGCCGGAGCGCCTGGCCCTCGGCTACCTCTGGCGTGACGATGCCTACGTCGACGAGCCGATCGATGGGTACGGCGCGCTGGCCGCGATGGGCGGCATCTTCACCTCCCTCCGCGACCTCGCCCGCTGGGTGGCCTTCTTCACCGACGCCTTCCCGCCCCGCGACGACCCGGAGGGTACGTGGCCCGTCTCCAGGGCCAGCCGCCGCGAGATGCAGCAGGTCCATCGGCCGTGGCCCCTCGACATCACCCTTCCGGGGCTGGACGCCGATCCGGTCGGCATCGGCGGCGGGTATGGCTACGGCCTCTACACGATCGACGATTCGCGATGGGGCCGGATCCTGGGACACGGCGGCGGCTACCCGGGATTCGGGTCGAACATGCGCTGGCTCGCGGCGTCCGGCCTGGGCGTGATGGTCCTCGCCAACCATCGCTACGCGCCCAGCGGGCTGCTCGCCGCCGACCTTATGGCCGCGCTCCTCGCCGCCGACGCCCCGCCCGCGCGGCGGATCCGCCCGGCCCCGCCGACGGTTGCCGCCCGGGCCGACGTGGAGCGGTTGCTCGCCGCCTGGGACGACGAGATCGCGGATCGCCTCTTCGCCATGAACGTCGAGCTCGACGAGCCGATCACCTTCCGGCGCGCCGAGATCGACCGGCTCCGCGAGACGCATGGCCGGCTCAGCGCCGATCCGGCGCTTCCCGACGAGTCCGACACGCCACTCCAGATCGCGTGGTGGCTGGCCGGCGAGCGCGGCGGGCGGGTCCGCGTGGAGATCCTCCTGTCGCCACAAGGCACGCCCCTCGTGCAGCGGCTGGCGCTCAAGGTCGTCCAGGCGCCGTCCGAGGCGCTCGCGGCCGTCGCGACCGCCGCGGTCGGAGCGGTCAACGCCGTCGACCCGGCGTTGCCCGGCGACCTCGACCTCGGCCCGGGCGTCGATCGAGCCGCCCTGGCCCGCGCGCTCCGCATCGCCGCCGCCCGGCACGCCCCGCTCGAGCTCGGGCCCGCCGTCGCCGGCGACGGGACGAAGTCCGCCACGTGGCGACTCCGCGGTGAGCGCGGCGAGCTGGACCTCGAGGTCGAGCGTGATCCCGACGCCGGCCTCGTGACCGTCCTGAAGCTCACCCAGCGGCCGCCGGTCCTCCCGTCCCATGTCGACTGACGGCGGCCCTCGATCAGCCGCCGCCGGGCCCGCGGGCCTGCCCGGAAACCGATGCGTCAGCGCGTCTCAAACGAGCGCTTCGAGAGGCCATAGGCGTAGCCCTCGATCGCGAACTTCGGGGCGTCATCCGGTCTCGCGACCGCGCCGAGGGTCACGAAGAGCGGCGCGAAGTGCTCGACCGTCGGGTGGGCGTACGGCATCCCGGGGGCCTTCTCCCGGAAGTCGAAGAGCGTGTCGAGGTCGCCCCGCACGAGCGCCTCGCGCGCCCAGTCGTCGAAATCGATCGACCATTGCGGCGCGCCGGGCTTGCCCATGAAGTACTCGCGGATGAAGGGCAGGCCGTGGGTCAGGAAGCCGCTGCCGACGATGAGAACGCCCTCGTCGCGGAGCGGCGCCAGCCGCCGCCCGACCTCGAACAGGTGGCCGGGATCCAGGTCCGGCATGGACATCTGGAGGACGGGTATGTCCGCGTCCGGGAACATCGCCTTCAGGGGCACCCAGGCGCCGTGGTCCAGGCCGCGGGTCGCCCGTTCGAGGACCGGCTCGCCGGCCGGCATGAGGCCCTTGACCTTCGCGGCCAGCTCGGGTGCGCCGGGCGCGTCGTAGGTCATGTCGTAGTAGTGCTGCGGGAAGCCGTAGAAGTCGTAGACGAGCGGCACCCGGTCGGTCGCGCTGAGGGCGATCGGTGCCGTCTGCCAGTGGGCGCTGACGATGAGGATCGAGCTCGGGCGCGGGAGGCTCGCCGCCCAGCTGCCGAGCTCGGCCATCCAGCCCTCGTCCTCGAGCAGCGGCGGCGCGCCGTGGCCGAGGTAGAGCGCGGGCATCGAGTGGTCGATCGCGTGATCGGGCGTGGTCACGGGTGGCTCCAGGACGCGAGGCGGGTACTGAATCCGCCGGCCCGGGCCGCGTAGCGCGCCCGGGCCGGGGAGGGGGAGCGGGCTTCAGGCGGCGATCGCCTGCTCGGGGGCGTTGACGAGCACGAAGGCCGTGTTCCAGGCGCCGCCGGTCCGCAGCTGGAGGGCGATGTTGAGCCAGGCCATCGCCTCGAGCTCACGGGCGCCGGCCAGGGGTCCGGCATCCACGGGGCGAAGCCCGATCGACCGCACCAGCTCCGCGACGGTCTCCTTGGCCGCCTCGTC
>DASWGY010000012.1:0-9916 GCA_036393495.1 Candidatus Limnocylindrales bacterium | reverse complement strand
AGGACCGGCGTCACGCTCCGTGTCAGGGTGTTCGAGACCCCCAGGCGCCCGAGCAGGGCCGTGCTGTCGTCGTGGTCCATGTCGATGACCGCGAGGTGGGGCTGCTGCTCGGTGAGGATCGTCTCCGCCTCGGCCAGGTCCTTCGCTGCCCGGACCACGAACATGCCGTGGTTCAACGTCAGCTCGATGAGGTCCACCACGATGGGACGGTCGTGGAGGACGAGCGCGCGCCGGGGCTCAGTTGACTGCGCGTCCATCTACGGCGCGAAACTCCTTCGGTCCTAGGGTGCCGATCCTCAGGCACGGCCCCCGATTCTAATCGGCCGTGCACGCGAAATCGACCCTAGCGTGCGGATGACGTGGCGTCATGACACCAGGGTCGACCGAGCGGACACTCATGCCCGGCATTCAGCGCGGCGGCCCTTCGGCTCGCTTCCCCGGATCTCCGAGGCAGAGGGAGATGTCATGGCCATCGATCAAGTCGACCGGAAGGTCGTCACCACGGAGCCCGCGACGGCGGCGGGCCCGGAGACCATTCGAACCGAGAGCCGCCACACCACCGCGTCCGGCCCGGGCGGGTCGGAGATGACCCGGCGCGTCGTCGTCCTCCTGTTCGGCCTCGTCCAGGTCGTCATCGGGCTGCGCTTCGTCCTCCTCCTGCTCGACGCGCGCGAGGCGAACGGCCTGGTCTCGGGCATCCTCAACATCAGCCAGCTCTTCGTCGCCCCGTTCGAGGGGATTCTCCGGACCGACGCTCTGCACGCGTCGGGATCGATCCTCGACGTCACCGCGATCGTCGCCTTCGTCGGCTGGACGATCCTCGAGCTCATCGTCCTGTGGGCCGTCGGGATCTTCCGGCGCGCGCCGGCATGACCGCCCCCGTTGCGACGCTGCGACCGGCATTGGTCCGGGCGGTCGCGGCGGGATTGCTCCGGGGAGGGGCCCTCATCGCGATCGCGATGCTCCTGATCCTCGTCCTGCTCCCGGCGGCGCTCGGCGCGGCCGGGCCACAGGTGCCGATCGTCGGCTGACCGATGTCGAACGGTGACGACCGGTCGCGGTCGATCACACCATGAAGGGAACGAAGTGCAATGGGATTCATCGCCTGGATCGTCGTCGGCGCCATCGCCGGCTTCCTCGCCAACCAGCTCATGGGCTCCAAGGACGGCCTCGTCATGATGGTCGTGCTGGGAATCGTCGGCGGCCTCATCGGAGGCTTCGTCGCGGCGAGTGTCCTGAAGATGGGCACCGTCGACGGGATCAACCTCGAGAGCATCTTCATCGCGACGCTCGGGGCCATCGGGGTCATCTTCGTGGCGCGAGCGCTCAATCGTTCGGGCGGACTTCGCCGGGGTGCCGGCTGAGCCTGGGCAGGGCCCCGGGCAGGCCATCACGCGCGACCAACGCCGACCGGGCCGATCCCTCGAGGACCGGCCCGGTCCAGCTTCGCAGGGCAGGTGATCCACATGCGTCGCTCTCTCGCCATCCTGTTGGCCAGCGGCCTTCTGCTCCTCGGCTCGCTGGGGCTCGCCGGCAGCGCGAGCGCCGCGACCATCGCGTCGACCACGACGTGCAGCAACGGCGTCGACAACACCGGCGGCCTGGGGCTCATCTGCGAGGTCACGATCGCGAACACGATCACCGCGACCGGCGGATCCGCGACCGTCACGGTTCGTGAGTGCCACGGCGCGGCAGGCGACCCGGAGGCCTCCTGTACGACCGAGACGACCGTCCTGACAGCGCCGGTCACCGCCGTCACGCAATGCAACGACGCGATCAACGGCGGGGGCGGCACCCTCCGCTGCAGCGTCCAGGTGACGAACACCTTCGTCGGCTTGGACCCCGAGACCTCGGCGGCCACCGTGAACCAGTGCGTGGGGTCGGGAGACGGTATCACGACCGGCTGCAGCCCCTTCCCGGCGACAACGTCCGGCGCGACGATCACTCAGTGCAACGGCTCGGCCAACGGCGGGACGCTGGTGGGCCTCACGTGCACCGCGACCGGCACCGCATCCTCGGCCTTCGGGGTCACGATCAACCAGTGCAACGGCTCGGCCAACGGCGGCGGAGCCCTGGTCATCTGCTCGGCGAACATCACGGCCGCCGCGGCCGGCCCGAGCGCCGGTCCGACCACCGGACCCACGGTGCCGCCGACCGATGCGCCCGCGACGACCCGCGACCGCGGGTCCGGGCCGCCGCTTCTACTCTTCGTCGTCCTGGGACTCGCGCTCGCCGGAATCCTCATCGCCCGCCGGCAGTCCGTCGGTCCGGCCTCGGCGACGTACGGCCCGGACGTCAACGGACCTGACCGCTTGCGTTGAACCCCCCGGGATAGCGGGCTACCGGAACGGGGCGGTCTTATCCACCGCTCGTCCACAGGTGAGGAAAACTCGTGGACGCGGTGTCGCTCGGTGCTGCCAACTTCGTGGATAACCGCGTTGATGGCCCGGAAACGCCGCGCGTACAGTGCGTCTTGCCCGAAGGGGCCGTCAGGGGACGAGGAACCGAGATTGCATCAAGGGCCCCCGTTCCGGACCGGTCGCTTCGGGCGCTTCAGTACCCGGTCGCGACGGTCCTTCGTGGCCGTCCCCGGGTTGGTCGCCCGGCGGGACGTGACCGGCATCCCGGTGTCGGTACTTCCGTCGGGCGGCAGAAGCCGCGGGCCCCGGCCGTCGACCCCCTGGACGTATCACTGGAGGCCCGCATGACCGCGAACGTCGACGGCGCGGCACGGATCTCACCACGCGACCAGCCGGCCCGGCTCGACGCGCTCGAGGCGGCCGTCCGCGCTCGGACGGACCTCATCCCGGAGATCGGGATCGTCCTGGGGTCGGGGCTCGGCGGGCTGGCAGACGACCTCGAGGACCCGGTCGCGGTCCCGTTCTCGGACCTGCCCGGCTGGCCGGCGGCGACCGCGCCGGGCCACGCGGGGCGGCTCCTGCTCGGCCGTCTCGGCGGCCGGCCCGTCGTCATGCTCCAGGGGCGATTCCACCTGTACGAGGGCAACGACGCGGGCCTCGTTGTCCAGCCCGTCCTCCTCTTCGCCCGCCTCGGGGCCCGGGCGGTCTTCCTGACGAACGCCGCCGGCGGCCTCGACCCGAGCTTCGGGCCGGGCACGCTCATGGTCATCCGCGACCACATCAACCTGACCGGGCAGAACCCCCTCATCGGGCCGAACGCCGACGCGATCGGCGAGCGCTTCACCGACCTGACCGAGGCCTGGAGCTCACGGCTGCGGGCCCGTCTGCGCGCCGCCGCGGCGGCCGAGGGGATCACGCTCGCCGAGGGCGTGTACGTCGGACTGCTCGGCCCCAACTACGAGACCCCGGCCGAGGTCCGGATGCTCGCCGCCCTCGGTGGCCACGCCGTCGGGATGTCGACCGTGCTCGAGTGCATCGCCGCCCGCTGGGCCGGCCTCGAGGTCGTTGGCGTCTCCCTCGTCACCAACGCCGGCGCCGGCTACAGCGGCGAGCCCCTCAGCCACGAGGAGGTCCTCGCCGCCGGCGCCGAGGCCGGGCCGCGCCTGGCCCGCGTCATCCGCCGCTTCGTCGCCGAGCTCGACGAGAGCTAGGACCGCCGATGCGGCCGCCTGGGCGGCCCAGCGATCCGGTGCCATCCGGCAGCCGCAGCCACCATCACGGCCGGGACGTCAGGCGTCGGTTCGGCGGCGCGGGGCTTCGGCGGTCTCGCGATCCTCGATCGGGTCCAGTCCGGGCGACGAGCAGACCAGGTAGCGCAGCGTCGTCCGGCCGGTGTTCTCGACCCGATGGGGTCGACCCTCCTCGACCCGGATGCCCTTGAGCGGCTCGAGGGTCTCGGTCTCGTCACCGACGGTCACCACGCCCCGGCCCTCGAAGACGACGAGGGCGTGCTCGGATCGGGGATGGCGATGCCAGGCGTCGGCGACGCCGGGCTCGATCTCGATCTCGGTGACCGTGAACGCGGCCGAGCCAAAGTCGCCGGGCCCTGCGAGCCGCCGTCGGCGGATCCCCTGGTCGGCGGTGACGGTCGCGTCCATCGCCCGCCTGACCGGCTCGTCGTCCGAATCCCAGCGCCGGAGCATCGTCCCGATCCGGCGAGGATCCGGATCGGTCGCCGCAAGGAGCGCCAGCGCATCGACGGTGCCCTCGTTCCGGACGAGGTGATGCTCGGAAGGCGCCTCGTAGAGGACATCGCCGGCCCGGACGACGGCCCGCCGCTCAAGCTCCTCGCCGTGCTCGAAGACGAGCTCGCCGGCGGCGAGGAAGACGATGGTCTCGACCCCGTGACGGTGCGGCCCGATCTCGACCCCCGGGGCGATCCGGTCGAACTGGAGCCGGATCCTCACGACTGGACGGGCAGCTCGCGTCCTGCTGCCCTGGCGGCCTTCGCCTTCTCGGCCCAGGCCTCGAGCACGCGATCCTTGTGGGGCCGGATGGGACAGTGCCCGTCGCGGTTGTTCATCTCGTCGCAGTACCCGAGGGGCACGCACTTGGGGGCGAGGAAGGACCCCAGGAACGGCGAGACGCTGAAGATCTCGTGACGGATGAGCTGGAACAGCCGCCGGATCTCCCACTGGGCCATCGTGCACAGCCGCAGCCCGGACATGTGGATGAGGGCCCGGAGGTTCGTGGTCATGACGAGGTTCGTCCGGGTCGCGTTGGGGAAGACGAACCTGGCGTCCTCGCCGGGAATGCCGGCGCCCACGAGCTCGCCGTAGAGGGCCATCGAGCCCTCGACCTGGTCCTCGAATCGCTCGCGCAGGTCGGGCTCGGCGTCGGCGATCGTCTGCGGCAACATCGTCGCTGCGCTCTTGTAGGTGACGTAGCGCTGACTCTGCTGGTCGAAGGCGACACCGGCCCGATGCCGGACGAGCTGGTGCGACAGGGTTCGCGACACGCCCGTGATCCCGAAGGTGAAGACGACGTGCTCGATCGTGCTGCCGTGCCCCGATTCGATGACCCCGTTGATGAGCCGTTGCATCTTCGCGACGTCGATCTCGCCGGCCGTGGCCTTGCGGAAGATCTCCTCCGGCGGGAGCTCCGAGTAGCACGTCCGACAGGCCGTGTAGATGAGCGGGACGTAGTACTGCTCGACGATCTCGCGCGACGGAAAGAGGAGTGTTGCCTTCATCCCCAGGTCGGCCCGGCCGGGGTTCTTCGGGATCCCGGTCACCTCGCGTCCGGACGCCTGAACGGTCATGCGGCGGAGTCTAGTCCGTCCCGCCGTGAGGCGCCGGTCGCGCTTCTCCGCCGGCGAGGGAGGCAGCCGTCACGATGTCGCGACGTCCTCGAGCAGGTCGCGCAGGTCATCGAGGTAGCCCGACCAGTAGGCCTCGTGGTCGTCACGGATCGCGTCGTCGGCGCCCGACTCGGTCCAGCCGTCGTGGACCAGCTCGATCTCGCAGCCACCGTCCTCGAGGTCCCGGACGATCCAGGTCACGAGGGTCTCCTGGCGAGGCTCGGCGTCGAGCCAGGCCCACTGGTGGGCGAACCGGCGACCGGGCTCGAGGGCGATGATCGCCCCCTGGACGACGCTGCCCTCGCCGAAGTCGAGCACGTAGGGGTCGCCGACTGCCCCGATCGGGCTCGCGGCGGTGAGCCACTCCTCGACATGGGCCGGCTCCGTGACGTAGGCCCACGCGACGTCTGGCGGCGCCGCGGTCCGGACGAGGAGCCGGATCGGCGCGACCGGTGCGGCGTCCATGTGACGACCTCCTGGGACGCAGCTCCGGCGATCGGGCCGGGCGGGGCTACGTGCGGGCGGCGGTTCAGGCGCGGTTCAGGGCCCGGTCAGCGGGTCCATCGTAGCCATTCAGCCGGGCCCGTGGTCATGGTCGCCGAGCTCCGTGATCGGGGTCTCGAGGGCGTAGGCGACGGCCTCGTCGAGGCTCAGCGCAGCGCCTTCGGCCGCGTACCGGGCGAGCTCCTCGGGCGACAGCCGGCCCGCGATGTGGGCCCGGTAGCGGTGCTCGAAGGCGTCGTCCACGAAGCCGGCCAGGCCGGTCCCGGTCGTCACGGCCAGATGCCGCGCGGCCCCGTGGAGCCGGGCGCCCCGCGCCAGGTCGCCATCGCTGACGGCCTGCGAATGAAGGTCGTCGAGGACGAGCGACATCCCGGCGGCATCGCTGGCGTCGTAGAAGTGGTGCAGGGCGTGGCGCAGCAGCGGCCGTGACTCGTCGAACCGCTCGAAGCGCAGGAGGGTGCTGCCGAGCATGTGCTGGGACCAGGCCTCCATCGTGACGTCGCCCTCCTCGCGGAACAGCTCGAGGGCTTCGCGGAAGCTGGGTTCGCCGCCGTCGCTCGACTCCGGGTTGAAGTACTCGCGGTTCCCGAGGCCCCACAGGACATTCGCCTGGCCTCGCCGGTCGCCGAGCTCGCGGTACAGGCCCAGTGCCTCGTGGAGCGACGCCAGGCCGATCCCGTCCTTGTCGGCGAGGCGGGGGTCCTCCTTGGGATTCGGCCGGACGGCGAAGGCGAATGAGTAGTTGTAGAGGGCGTTCGCGATCTCGGCCCGGTCCCCGATCTTGCGCCACAGCTCGACCGCCTCGCGGTAGGCCTGGCTCATCGCGACGATGTCGGCCTGCCACCACAGGACCCCACCGAGCGCCTCCATGAGCCGGGCCCTGAGCCGCAGGTCGTCCCTGGACCACGGCGCCGCGGCATAGGCTTCGAGGCGCCGGCGAGCCTCGTTGAGGTGCCCACGCTTCTGCCAGAACCGCCAGGTCGCGAAGGCCATGCGGATCGTGGCCGCGGCGTCGCCGGCGGCCGCCGCGCGGTCGAGCGCCGTCCGGATGTTGTCGTGCTCGATCTCGAGCCGTTCGAGGAGGGCCCGCTGGTCGGCGCCCGACAGGCCGGGGGCGGTGGCCTCGACGAGGTCGAGGTACCACCGAGTGTGGCGATCGCGGACTGCCGCCGCGTCGGGCCGCGCGTCGAGCATCTCGGCCGCGAACTCGCGGATCGTGTCGAGCATCCGGAACCGCGGCGGGTCGACGTCGAGCGACGTGAGCAGGCTCTGGTCGGCGAGCGCGACGACGCCGTCGAGGACGTCGAGGCCCAGCTCGCCCGACGGACCTGCGACCGTCTCGGCAGCCTCGAGGTCGATTCCTCCGGAGAAGACCGACAGACGGTCGAGGAGCCGGCGCATCGGCTCGTCGAGGATGTCGTAGCTCCAGGCGATCGCGCCACGGAGCGTCTGCTGGCGGGCAGGGAGGTCACGGGCGCCGGCGGCGAGGAGGCTGAGTTGGTGCTCGAGGCGGGCGAGGATCGCGTCCGGGCTGAGGAGCTTGACCCGTGCCGCGGCCAGCTCGATCGCGAGGGGCAGGCCGTGGACGCGGGCACAGATCGCGGCGACCGCCGGAGCGTTCTCGTTCGTGACCTCGAACCCGGGTCGCACGGCGGCGGCCCGGGCGATGAACAGGCGGACCGCCTCGTAGGTCGAGAGGACGGCCAGGTCGATCGCGGCGCCGCCTCCCTGCCGCGCTCGCTCGTAGCCGCCGAGCCCTTCCGTGTCGGGGGGCACGGGCAGACCCGGCACGGGGAACTCCTGCTCGCCCGAGACGTGGAGGGGCGCCCGCGACGTGGCGATGATCTTCAGGTCCGGGACGGTCCGCAGCAGGTCGGCGACGAGCGCCCCGGCATCCAGGACCTGTTCGAAGTTGTCGAGGACGAAGAGAACCCGCTTGCCCGCCAGCCATTCGACGAGGACGTCGCGGCCGGACCTCCCGCCGCTCTCGGCAACCCCGATCTCCCCGGCAATCCGCGACGCGACGAGGTCCGGGTCGCGTACCGTCTCGAGGGGCACGAAGAAGACGCCGTCGGGGAAGTCGTCGACCGCCTGGGCCGCGATCTGCAGCGACAGCCGGGTCTTGCCGGTCCCGCCCGGCCCGGTCAGGGTCACCAGCCGATTCGCGGCCAGGAGGCCGCATGCCGCCGCGAGCTCCTCGTCACGACCGACGAACGAGGTCAGCTGGGTGGGCAGGTTGTTGGGCCTGGCGTCGAGCGTCGCCAGGGGCGGGAACGTCGCCTGCAGGTCGGGAGCCGCCAGCTGGTAGAGGTGCTCGGGCTCGCGGAGGTCCTTGAGCCGGTGCGCGCCGAGGTCGACGAGCGAGACGTCGTGCGGCAGCTCCGATCCGGCCAGGGCCTGGACCGCTGTCGAGAGGAGGATCTGCCCACCGTTCGCGACAGCGGCGATCCGGGCCGCCCGATTGATGGCCAGGCCGACCAGGCTGCCCCCGACGACGGCGGCCTCGCCGGCGTGGATACCGATCCGGACGCGAACACTGCCGCCGGGCGGCCAGGCCTCGGCAGCGACCGCCCGCTGGGCGTCGAGCGCGGCCGCCACCGCGTCGCTGGCCCGGGCGAAGGCGACGAAGAAGGAGTCGCCCTCGGTGCCCTGCTCGCGCCCGTCGTGGGCGCTGAAGGCGGTCCGGAGGAGCTCCCGATGTCGCTCCCGGATCGCCCCGTAGGTCACTGTTCCGACGGCCTGCTCGAGGCGGGTCGAGCCCTCGATATCGGAGAACAGGAACGTGAGGGTGTCCGTCGCCCGGGCGGCGTCGGGTCCGGAGGTCACCATCGGGCGGTCGGGGAGGTCGAAGTGGTCGACTCGGGGGTGGCCATTCGCTGCGACGTCAGTGCCGGACCGCCTCGCCCGCCTCGCGGAGCCGGGCGGCCACCCCGCGCAGGATCGCGAGCGTCAGCGACGCATTGGCAAGGAGGACGGCCTCGAAGTCCCAGGAGGCGATGGCCAGGCAGGTCGTCGCCGTCTCGGCGGCGACCATGGCGTTGCGGGGCCGGCCGTCGAGGACGGACAGCTCACCGAAGAACTCCCCGGGGCCCAGTGAGGCGAGCACCTTCCCGTCCCTGACGACGCGGACGCTCCCCGCGACCACGACGAAGAACCCGGTTCCGATCTCGCCCTGGCGGGCGATGACGTGACCGGCCGGGAAGTCGACTTCCGTGGCCCGGCCGGCGAGCGCAGCCACGCCCTCGGCGCCCACGCCGGTGAAGAGCGGGCAGGCGGCCAGGAGCTCGGCGCGGCGCGGAGCGGGCAAGGACATCTGGCTCCTCGCGGGGACGTGATACGGATGCACCCGATGCTGCGCGGTTGCCGTGCTCGCGTCAAGATTGGACCGGTCGCCGGCCCGCGGCTGGACCGATCGCCGGCGGTCGACAGCCGCCCGCCCGACGGCTCGCGCGACGCTCAGAGGGTGCACAATCGGGTGCGACGCAGGCCGGACGGCGGGGGCCCGAGCCCGAGCGTCAACTTGGACGGAACCGATCGGACGGCTGGGAGGGACTCCCGCACGATGGCCACCCGCGACGAGATCGCCGACGCGCTTGCCGGCATCACCCTCTTCGCCGACCTCGCGACGCCCCAGCTGATGGGCGTGGCGAGCCAGCTCGAGGAAGCGTTCTTCCCGCAGGGCGCGAAGGTCCTTCGGCAGGGCATCTCGGGCTCGGCCTTCTACGTCATCCTCGACGGCGAGGCAGCCGTCGTCGTCGACGGCGAGCAGCGGGCGACCCTGGGCCGTGGCGAGTTCTTTGGCGAGGTATCGATCCTTCTCGGCGAGCCACCCTCGGCCGACGTGATCGCGACCCGCCCCCTCCGTTGCGTCGTCCTCGCCGGATCGGCGATCGAGCCCTTCCTCGTCGGACATCCCAAGGTCATGTACCGGATGCTCCAGGCGCAGGCTCGCCGGCTCCGGAACGCCAACCGGATGCGCAGCTGAGCGGCACGATGGCGGACGTGATCCCCGAGGCCGACCGGCCGTTCCCGCCGGGGGAGTACCCCGTGCTGGTCATCGGCTCCGGCCCGGGCGGCCTCCAGGCCAGCTACTTCCTCGGCCGGGCCGGGATCCACCACGCGGTGATCTCCTCCGACGCCGGCCCCGGCGGGATGTTCCGGCGCTGGCCGTTCTTCCAGCGGCTCCTGTCGT
>DASWGY010000011.1:0-4008 GCA_036393495.1 Candidatus Limnocylindrales bacterium | reverse complement strand
CGATCGGTGGGCTCATCGCGATCCTCGGGGGCTACATCCTGCTCATCGGTCCGCTCAACTACATCGTCCTCAGGCGCCTCGATCGGCGGGAGCTGGCCTGGGTCACGATGCCGGTCCTGATCGTGATCTTCGCCGTCGCGGCCTATGGCTTCGGCACCGCGCTCCGGGGGACAGACCTGCTCCTCAACGAGGTCGCGATCGTCCGCGGCGCTCCGGGGGCAACCGAAGGCACCGCCCAGGTCTACGTCGGCATCTATTCGCCGTCCCGCTCCACGTACCAGCTCAGCGTCCCGGGCGGGGCGCTTCTCGCGGCACCGATCAGCGGCGACTTCGTGGTCGGCGGGGACGCCGGCCTGCTCGATGTCGTCCAGGGCGACCCGGCCCTCGTTCGCGATCTCGCCGTTGGATTCAGCTCGCTCCGGACGATCCGGGCGGAATCGGCCACCGCCGCGCCGCTCATCGAGGCTCGCCTGGAGCTCGTCGACGGACTCCTCACCGGGACGATCCGAAACCGCTCCGAGCTGACCCTCGAGCGGGTCGCGGTGGTGCTCGGCAACTCCGTCGCGGTCGTTGGCGACATCGCCGCCGGAGCCGAGGCCGACGTCTCGCTGCGGCCGACCGGCAACGCCTTCTTCGAAACGCTCTCGAACCGGATCTTCGGCCAGGTCTTCTTCGGGGACACGGCCCAGCTGTCGGACGACGGACTCCGGCTCCGCGTCCGCCATGCCGTGCTCGACCAGCTCAGCTTCGACCCGTTCACCGGCAATTCGTCATCGCTGGGGACGGCGAGCCCGGTGATCCTGGCCTGGGGTCGGGGTGGCGTTCTCGACCTCGAGATCGAGAATCAGACGGCCCGGCGGACGAGCAACGTCCTGTACTACTACCCGGTCGACCTCGAGGTCCGGGGCGCGACCACCTTCGCCACGGACCTCGTCCAGGCGACGGTCGTCTCGGCCGAGGCTGACTTCTTCAGCAAGGACAGCCAGTGGCTCAACATGGGCGCCGGCGCGGCGACCCTGGCCTATCAGCCGATCGCTTTCGGAGGCTCGTTCGCCCCGACTGAGCTGCAGGTGTCCCTGAACTTCGGTGGTGGCTCGTTCCCGAGCGCGGGGGCGGCCGACCTCAAGCCGGTCGAGGTGATCCCCGTCATCTGCAGGGACCCGGCGGTCGATGATCCGCCCGGCTGCGAGCTCCCCCGCTTCGACGGGCTCCCGGAAGTGGAGATCTTCGATCGCTCCGGCGAGGGCGCGTGGATCCGCTTCCCGCACATGGGCCACGGCGCCGTCTACCGGATCACCGACTCCGAGCGCTACATCGACCCGGTCACCGGCCAGGTCCTGGTCCGGTTCGTCAACGACCAGCAGGACAGTGGTGTCGGCTTCCAGTTCAATATCGCCATCAGCGGGGTGATCTCATGACGGCGATCGTTCGCTCCGACGGGCTGGTGAAGCGCTACGACAGGACACTCGCGGTGGCCGGGGTCGACCTCGACGTCGCCGAGGGTGAGATCTTCGGCCTCGTCGGCCCGAACGGGGCGGGCAAGACCACGACGCTCCGGATCCTGGCGACGCTCCTCGAGCCGACCGCCGGCGATGCCGAGATCGCGGGCTGGTCCGTTCGGCGGAACCCAAACGACGTCCGCCGCGTCCTCGGGTTCATGCCGGACGTCTTCGGCGTCTACGACGACATGCGGGTCTGGGAGTACCTCGACTTCTTCGGCCGCTGCTACGGCCTGACCGCGGCCACCCGGAAGCGGGTCATCGGCGACCTGCTCGAGCTGGTCGACCTCGCCGACAAGCGGATGGCCTACGTCCAGGGGCTCTCGCGCGGCATGCAGCAGCGGCTGTGCCTGGCCCACGCCCTGGTCCACGATCCGCAGGTCCTGCTGCTCGACGAACCCGCATCGGGCCTTGACCCGCGGGCCCGGGTCGAGCTCCGGGAGCTGCTTCGTGAGCTGCGGGCGCTGGGCAAGACGATCGTGATCAGCAGCCACATCCTGCCCGAGCTCGAGGAGCTCTGTACGAGCGTCGCCATCGTCGACCGCGGCCGTGTCCTGGCGTCAGGGCGGATCGCTGACATCGAGCAGCGGCTGCGGGTCGGAGCCGTGCTGCGGGTCCGGGTCCTTGCCGATGGTGAAGTGCTCGAGGCCGCCCGCGACTGGTTCTCGGGCCAGCCCGACGTCGCCGCCGCGGCGATCCTTCCCGACGGCACGGTCGAGCTCGGCTTCCGGGGCGACGACGCCGGGACGGCGGCCCTCCTACGGGGAGCCGTCGCGGCCGACATCCCGATCGCCAGCTTCGCCCGTGCGGCGAGCGACCTCGAGGAGCTCTTCCTCCAGGTCACCGGCCAGGACGATCCGGCGTCCGGCGGTGACGGGGCGTCCGGCGGGGAGGTGGCGGCATGACCGGGGCGACGCTCCGGCGGCGGGTGCCGCGAATCGCGATGCCCGGCATCACCGCGATCGGGGTCAAGGAGCTCCGCGGCCGGATGCGGGGCAAGCGGGCCTTCGTCAGCGTGACGGTCTACGTCATCCTGGTCGCCGGGTTCGCCTGGATGGTCGGCCAGATCCTCGAGAACAACTTCGTCAACCAGGCCCGGTTCGGGGGATTCGACCCGAGCTTCAACCCCCAGTTCCAGTCGGCGAGCATCGGGCGCGGGATCTTCGTCGCGCTGATGTTCCTGCAGACGCTCATGATCCTGGTCCTCGCCCCCGCCTCGACGGCCGGCACGATCTCGAGCGAGCGCGAGAAGCAGACGCTCGACCTCCTGGCCGTCACCCCGATCTCGTCGGTCGCGATCGTCGTCGGCAAGCTGCTGAGCGCGCTGACCTGGGTCTTCGTCCTCATCCTCGCCTCGATCCCGGTGACCGCCCTCGTCTTCGTCTACGGCGGAGTCGCCCCGGATGACGTCTTCCGCGGTTACGCGATGTTGTTCGTCACGGCCATCGCCTTCGGCGCGCTGGGGACGTTCTTCTCGTCGCTCGTCCGGCGCAGCGGCGCGGCCACCGGCCTGACGTTCGTGGCTGTCCTCATCGCGACGGTCGGGCTGTCGTTCGTCTGGGTCTTTCTGCGGGCGACGTCGGCCAACAGCTTCTTCGCGAAGCCACCGCCCGAGGCGCTGTTCTACCTGAACCCGTTCGTGGCCCAGGCCGACGTCGCCTGCGGCGCCGAAGGGAGCACCGGCATGTGGTGCGGGATCATCGACTCCGTCACCGGGACGTTCGTCGATTTCGGCGTGCCCGAGCGGGACTTCTTCTTCGAGGGCAAGGACGGCTTCGTCGTCCCGGCGGGCGGTGTGGTGCCCGAGGGTGGGAATCTGCGCGGCGACCTGCGGCCTGGCGCAAACATTGGCGGCGTGGTGGTCGTCGGCGACGTCGTTGCCGGCGCCCTCGACGACGGTCGCGACCGGTACTGGCCGCGCAGCGCCCTGACCCTCATGCTCCTCGCGGTCGGCTTCACGGCCGCAGCCGTCCAGCTCGTCACCCCGACTCGTCGCTGGCGCCCTCGCCTGCCGGGCATCCCGCGTCGTCGCAGGCCAGGGAGGTCCGTCGAATGAATCGCCCGATCCTCAGCTTCCGCCTTGCGGCACGGTTCCGGCGCGGTGCCGAGCGCGTGGAGGGTGTGTTGGATCTACCGGCCCTCCACGTGCCGATCGATCCACGCCTGGCGCTCGGCGGCCAGCTCGATCCGGCCCTGGAGCGGATCCGGACCGGGCTGCGGCCCCATCGCCGCCGACTCTGGCTGCGCCGCACTGTCCGCCGCGGCTGGATCGTCCTGGCGGCGGTCGTCCTCGCGGAGCTCGCCCTCTTCGGCGTCGCCCGGCTCGTGCCCATCGAGGCCGCCCCGGCGATCGGGGCATCGTTCCCTATCCTCGGGCTGGCGGGGCTCGTGGTCCTCGCCATCCGCGCCCGGCCCAGCCTCGGCGAGGTCGCGATTGCCGTCGACCGTGAAGCGGGCCTCGGTGATCGGATCGCCAGCGCGCTGGCCCTTGCCGTCACGGTCCCGGCGG
>DASWGY010000010.1:0-15512 GCA_036393495.1 Candidatus Limnocylindrales bacterium | reverse complement strand
CCGAAGTGGGTCGTGGGGACATGGAGCGCCGCGAGCTCGTCGAACAGCCGGGTCATCCACGGCGCCACCGAGCGCCGGTAGTCAAGCGGCGAGAGGCCGCCGACCCACGAATCGAAGACCTGGAGCGCCTGGGCCCCGGCCGCGACCTGGGCGCCGAGGTAGGCGACGGTCGCATCGACCAGCCGTGCCATGAGCGCGTCCCATGCCTGAGGCTCCGCGTGCATGAACAGGCGAGTCCGGGGGAAGTCGCGCGACGGGCCGCCGTCGATGAGATAGCAGGCGAGCGTGAACGGCGCGCCGGCGAAGCCGATGAGCGGCACCGGGCTCGCGGCGCGAACCAGGCGGATCGCCTCGAGCAGGGGACCAACCGCCTCCGCGGGGTCGAACGGCAGGAGCCGCTCGATGTCGTCCGCGGAGGCGATCGGGCGCTCGATCACCGGGCCGACACCTGGCGTGATCTCGAAGGTCACGCCGAGCCCGGTGAACGGGGTGGTGATGTCCGCGAAGAGGATCGCCGCGTCGACGCCGAGCCGCCGGACGGGCTGGAGCGTGACCTCCGCGCAGAGGGCCGGGTCACGGGTGATCTCCACGAGCGACGCTCGCTCGCGGATGGCCCGGAACTCAGGCAACGATCGACCGGCCTGGCGCATGAACCAGACCGGCGTGACGTCGACCGGCAGGCGAAGCGTCGCCCGCAGGTAGCGGTCCGTTCGGGGATCGGCCACGGCCACGGGGGCCTCGGCCAGGGCGACGCGGCCGGGGGTTCCGGTGGTCATGCCCGGAACGCCGTCCGGGCGGCGCTGACCGTTTCCTGGATGAGCTCGCGGTCGTGGGCCAGGGAGATGAACCAGGCCTCGAACTGGGACGGCGGCAGGAGGATGCCCTGGTCCAGCATCGCTCTGAAGAAGCGGGCGTAGGCCTCGCGGTCGGCGGCCATCGCGGCGTCGGTCGAGGTCGGGACGCCGTCGCGGAAGAAGACGGTCAGGAGCGAGCCGACGCGGGCGATCGCGACCGTTCGGCCAGCCGCCCCCGCGGCGGCCCTGAGGCCGGCCTCGAGCTCGGCCCCGGTCCCCTCGAGCTTCTCGTAGGCGTGGTCGTCGAGGAGCGCCAGGGTCGCCGCGCCGGCGGCCATCGTGAGGGGATGGCCGGAAAGCGTCCCCGCCTGGTAGACCGGCCCTTCCGGGGCGATGTTGGCCATGAGATCGCGCCGGCCGCCGTAGGCGCCCACGGGCAGGCCGCCGCCCACGATCTTGCCGAGGACCGTGAGATCCGGTGTAACGCCGTATCGCGCCTGGGCCCCGCCTCGCGCCACCCGGAAGCCGGTGATGACCTCGTCGAAGACGAGGACGGCGCCGTTCGCTGCCGTCACCTCGCGAAGGCCCTCGAGGAAGCCGGGCGCCGGGGCGATGACCCCGACGTTCGCCGCGACCGGCTCGACGATGATGGCGGCAATCTGGCCCGGGTACGCCACGAACGCGGCCCGGACGCCGTCGAGATCGTTGATCGGAACCACGATTGTCGACGCGGCGACCTGGGCCGGCACACCGGCACTTCCGGGCAGGGCCAGGGTGGCAAGGCCTGAGCCCGCCTCGACGAGCAGGCCGTCGGAATGGCCGTGGTAGCCACCGGCGAACTTCAGGACGAGGTCACGGCCGGTCGCGCCGCGGGCGAGTCGGAGGGCGCTCATCGCGGCCTCGGTGCCCGATGAGGTGAACCGCAGGCGTTCCATCGATGGGACTGCGGCCCGGATGGCCTCACCGAGGACGACCTCCGACGGCGACGTCGCACCGAGGGCAAAGCCGCTCAGGGCGGCGGCTCGGACGGCATCGACCACCCGCGGGTGAGCATGACCAACGATCGCCGGACCCCAGGCCCCGATGAAGTCGATGTACCAGTTCTCGTCGGCATCGCGGACACGAGCGCCCGCGCCGGCACTCAGGACGACCGGTGGGCGGCCGACGGATCGGAAGGCCCGGACGGGGCTGTTGACTCCGCCCGGGAAGAGTGCCTCCGCGCGGGCGATGAGGCCCGCCTGCCGCGAGGGGGCGAAGGAGTCGCTGGGTGCGCTCATCGGTCGGTTCCTTCCCGGAGCCACGCCGCGAGGTCGGCCGCGGCGTAGGTGATGGCGAAGTCGGCCCCGGCCCGGACGATCGATGTCAGGGCCTCGAGGTGGGTGCGACGGCGGTCGATCCATCCGAGGCGGGCCGCCGCCTCGATCTGGGCGTACTCGCCACTGACCTGGTAGGCGGCGATCGGGAGCTCGAAGCGGGATCGGGCCGCGGCGAGGATGTCGAGCGAGGGCATCGCCGGCTTGACGAGGAGGGCGTCGGCACCCTCCTCGACGTCGACCGCCATCTCGCGCATCGCCTCCCGGCGGTTGGCGGGATCCATCTGGTAGCCCCGGCGGTCGCCGAAGGCGGGCGCCGAATCGGCGGCCTCGCGGAACGGGCCGTAAAAGGCCGATGCGGTCTTGGCGGCGTAGGCCAGGATCGAGGTGCCGGTGAGGCCGGCAGCATCGAGGCCGGCCCGGATGGCCGCGACCTGGCCGTCCATCATCGCGCTCGGGGCGACGATGTCCGCTCCGGCCCGGGCCTGGGAGATGGCGGTGGCAGCGAGGAGCTGGATCGCCGCGTCGTTGTCGACGCTGCCGTCGGCCAGGACCGGCCCGCAGTGACCGTGGGCCGTGTACTCGCACAGGCAGGTGTCGGCGATCAGGACCAGGTCCGGGTCGGCGGACCGAAGCGTCAGGAGGGTCTCCTGGACGATCCCGTCATCGATCCAGGCACCCGAGCCATCGGCGTCCTTGGCGGCCGGCAGGCCGAACAGGATGACCCCGCCGATCCCTAGCTCGATGTACCGTGCGACATCGATGGCCGCCTCATCGGGCGAGACACGATCGACGCCCGGGAGCGACGAGATCGGGCTCCGGACGTGGCGGCCGGGCTGGACGAAGATCGGTGCGACGAGCTGCCGGGGATGAACCCGCGTCTCTCGGACGAGGGCCCGCAGGGCGGCCGTTCGTCGCGTGCGGCGGAGGCGATGGCCGGGGTTGACGAGCCCCGCCGACGGGCTGTCGAGCTCGGGGGCAGGGGCGAATGGGTCGCTGACGATGTTCACGCGGGATCCTCCGGGCGCGGGTGCGGCGGCGGATCGGCGGGTTGGGCCGACAGGGCCGTGCGAACGAGACGGGCGAGCGATGCCGGCTCGGCGGCCGGCGCCACGAAGACGAGCCCGAAGGCGATGTGGCGAGCGGCCGTGGCCGTCGATTCTCCGATGCAGCAGGCGACGGTCCTCCGGGCGACCTCGAGGTGTGCCCGCCCGAGCAGGACGGCGAGGCCTCGGACGGCCGACGCACTGGCGAAGACGATCGCGTCCGGGCCGCCGGCCGCGAACAGCGCGCGGAGCGATTCACGCGCCGTCTCGGGACCTTCGACGGTCCGGTAGGCGACGACGGATTCGACGCTCGCGCCGCGGGACTCGAGCCCGGCGACGAGCTTCCAGTCGGCGATGTCGGCGCGGGGCAGGAAGACGGTCTCGCCCGGCTCCAGCGGCAGCTCGTCGGCCAGGGTCGCGGAGTCGGCCGTCGATGGGACGAACGACACGCTGATCCCACGTGCCTCCAGGGCCTGCCGCGTGATCGTCCCGACGGCTGCCCATCGGACGGCCGAGAGGTCGCTGCCGAGGCGGGCGGCGGCGTCGAGAACCGGCCCGACCGCGTTGCTGCTCGTGATCGCGATCCAGCTGGCCCGGGCGGCCCGCTCGAGCGCCGTGTCGAGGTCCGCCCCGGGCCCGACGGGCCGGATCTCGATGGTCGGAACGACGACGGCCGTGAGCGACTCAGCGGCGAGGGCCGTGACGAGGGGCTCCGCCTGGGCCGCCGTCCGGGTGACGAGCACCCTGGCCGGCTCGCCGGGCCACTCGCCGGGCCACTCGCCGGTCAGTTCGCCGGTCAGGCGTGACGCCAGGTCGCGGGCCAGCGACAGCCTGCTCGCAACCGGGCCGCGCGCCTCGCCTCGAATCACGACCGGCGGCGGTGCCTTCTCGGCCGTGGCGTCCGTCGTTCCGGCCGCCGTCCCTCCGGCCGCCCCGCAGAGGGCGATCTCGGCGCCCTCGACCGTGGCCAGCACGCCGATCGGGGCGCGGCACCCACCGCCGGTTGCCCGGAGGAGCTCCCGCTCTGCCTCGACCGCCGCCCTCGTCGCGGGATCGTCGAGGCGGCCGATGACGGCCCGGGCGATCTGATCATCGGCGCGGCACTGGATCGCGAGGGCTCCCTGACCGGGCGCCGGCGGGCAGACTTCGGGGGAGAGGATCTCGCCGATTCGGTCGGCTCGCCCGAGCCGGCTGAGGCCGGCAACCGCCAGGACGAGCGCATCGGTGGCGCCCTCGTCGAGGCGTCGCAGGCGGGTGTCGACGTTGCCATGAAGCGGGTGGGGGCGGAGATCGGGACGCACGGCTCGCAGGAACGCCGAGCGTCGAGGGCTGTCCGTCCCGATCCGGGCACCGTGGGGCAGGCTGGCGAGGGTCGTTTCGGGCTCGCGCCCGACGAGCGCGTCCCGGGGATCCGCGCGCTCCGGATAGGCGGCAATCGTGAGCCGGGGATGCTCGCTCGTCGGGACGTCCTTGGCGCTGTGAACGGCGAGATCGATCGAGCCGTCGAGGAGCCCGGCCTCGAGCGCCCCGACGAACGCCCCCTCGCCCCACGTCGTGTCGGGCGGGCGGTCGTCGCCGAGCGTCCGGACGGTGATCAGCTCGACCTCTGCGCCAAGCGCGCGCAGCGCGTCGGCGACGGTCGACGACTGGGCCACGGCGAGGGCGCTGCCACGCGTCCCGAGGAGAAGGCGTGGCGTCGCCGGCACGGCCTCGGTCGCCGGCACGGCCTCGGAGGCGGAGGCGGTGGCGGCGGGGGTCGGGCCGGCGTCGATCACGGCTCAGATCCCGAAGAGCTCGCGGGCGGCCCGTTCCAGATCCGGCGACGGATCCTGGTTGAGGGCAGCCAGGGGCGCGTGGATGAGCGCGGCGACGAGCCGGTGGCTCATCTGGTCGATGACCGCCAGGTCCTCGTCCGAGAGCGAGCCGAGGCGTCGTCGGAGCCATTCGACCTCGTTCTGGCGATGGCCCTCGGCACTCTCCACGAAGGCCTGGATCGCGGGGACCGCGTCGCGAGTCCTGATCCAGTGGCAGTAGTCACGGCCGGTCCGCGAAATGAGGTCCTCGAGGCGGCGCCGGACGCGCTCCCCCGGGCCGCTATCGTCGTCCCTCAGGTCGTCGACGGAGACGTACGTGAGGCCGAGCTCCGCCTGGCGGATCGCGTCGAGCGCGGGCGGGGACGACAGGTCGACAACCGGGATCCGGCCGCCGCGGAGGCGATCGATCTCCTCGTCGCCGATCGGCCACGGTCCCCCGATCGCCACGACGACGCCGTCGGGATCGGGGACGTCCGGGCTGCCGAGCCGCCCGAGCTCGACGGTCGTCCCGCCGACCTCGTGAGCGAGCTGGTCGGCTCGCTCCGGTCCCCGGTTGGCGATCGCCACTGAGCAGCCTCGGCGCATCGCCGCGAAGGCGGCGAGCCGGCCCATCCGGCCGACGCCGACGACCAGGATCCGCCGGCCGGCCAACGGGCCGATCGCGGCCGCGATCCGGTCGAGGGCCACGTCGGCCAACGACCGCGGCGAGCCGGTGAACCAGCCATGGGCGATCCGGCCAGCGTGGAGGGCCGCCTGGAAGAGGCGGTCGAGGACGGGGTCGAGCGCCCGGTCGGCGCCGCGCTCGGCGATCGGCTCCCGGAGCTGGTGGAGGATCTGGCTCTCGCCGATCACGGCGCTATCGAGCCCGCAGGCGACCGAGATGAGATGGCGGACGGCCGCGGCGTCCTCGAGCCGCTCGCCACCGGGCGGCAGCTCGGGCAGCCGGCCGCTGAACGACCCGGGGGCGAGGTACAGCTCGACGCGATGGCAGGTGTGGACGACGATGTGTCCGGGACCCTCACCGAGCGTCGCCAGCTCGGCGGCGAACGCCTCGCGCCGGAGGCTGGGCACCGAGCGGGCATGGGTGACCAGGGCGACGACGGAGTTCCGCACCTGGACCGGGATGGCCGTAGTGGCATCCGGCTGGTCGCCCGGGTGGCTCTGGTCGCTGAGCAGGGGTCGCTCTGCGATCGTCACTGGAGGGCCGCCGTTCCGCCGACTGCCTCGTGGTGGCCGCGAAGGAGCGCCAGGAGCAGTCGATCGAAGACCCGCGACGCGGCCAGGATCAGGTCCGCCGCTTCGTCCGTATGCAGGCGACGCCGCTGGGCGATCCGGCTCAGCTCGTGGAGGAAGGGCAGCCGGAACTGGAGGAAGGTGTCAGTGACGGCGTCCAGGTCGATGGCCCTGGCGCGCGCCAGGGCGCCGTACTGGATCGCTGCGTCGAGGGCGCCGCCGAGCGAGGCCTCGCCCTCCTCGGGCGTGGCCGCGTCCAGGAACCCCAGGACGCCCGCGAGAATCTGTCGGCCCGGCTCCCGGAAGGCTTCTCGCTCCGCGTCGGGCAGGCCCCGGACCCAGGGCTGGGCGGCGTGGCCGGCGAGCTCTCGACGGTACTGCTTGACGATGCGGTCAGGGGTCTCACCGAGCTCGTGCAACCGGCGTCGTCGAGGACGCGTGGAGGGCAGCAGAGCGACGATCGAGCTCCGGGCGAAGCGGCGATGCCCGCCCGGGGTGACGAAGGCCTCGAGGTCGCCGGCCTCCGTCCAACGCCGAAGGGTGGCCGGCGAGACGCCGATGAGGTCACTCGCCTCGTGAATCGTGAGCCAGGCACGGGGAGCCCGGGGCGCAGCGTTCATCGGATCGGCCGACCTCCTCGATTCGTTCGGAGCTATCCAAATCCGTCGAATCGCTCACAGTGTCCCGACCTCGCCGGCGCCATTGATGGGCCGATGGCGGGGAGGTCGGGGGCCATTCGGCCCGATCGTGTCCGGTCGACCGGGGATCCCGGTATCGTGTCCCCGTGGTACCTCGAGTCCCCGTGGCATCTCGAGTCCCCGTGGTGCCTCGAGCCCCCGTGGTGCCTCGAGCCCCCGTTGCACCTCGAGCGCGACCAGCCGCAGCCGTCTCCGCCGCGCTCCGCGACGCCGTCCTGGCCTGGTTCGAGGCCGAGGGCCGCCCGCTGGCGTTCCGGGCGACGACCGACGCGTGGGCGATCCTCGTCTCTGAGGCGATGGCCCAGCAGACCCAGGCAGCCCGGGCGGCCGAGGCCTGGGGCCGATTCCTCGCCGAGTTCCCGACGGCCGACGCCCTCGCCGCGGCGACGCCCGCCGCTGTCCTGCGGGCATGGCGCGGGCTCGGCTACAACCGCCGGGCGCTGGCCCTCCGGGCGGCCGCGATTTCGATCGTCGACGAGCACGGGGGACGCGTGCCGGCCGAGATCGAGGCGCTTCGGCGGCTCCCTGGGGTGGGGCCATACACCGCGCGGGCGGTGGCGGCGCTCGCCTTCGGGCTACCGGTCGGGGCGGTCGACACGAACGTCCGTCGGGTTCTCAACCGGGCCGTGGGCGGGCGCCCCGGGGAGTTCACCGAGGCGGCGCTTCAGGCCGTCGCCGATGCCTCCGTGCCGGCTGACCGACCCGGCCACTGGACACACGCCCTGATGGACGTCGGAGCGACGTTCTGCCGTCCCCGGGCGCCGCGGTGTGGCGCCTGCCCGGCCCGACCATGGTGCCGGGCCGCGATCGAGGGGACCGCGGAGGCGCCCGCGAAGGGCCACGGTCTGCGGCGCCGGGGCGATGCAGCGGCGGCCCGCGAACCGGTCGCTCCCTTCAGATCCACGTCCCGCTGGCTGCGTGGCCGCATCCTCGACGCCCTCCGGGACGCACCGGGCGACGCTTGGGCGAGCGTCTCACCGCCACTCGGCAGCCACGACGGGCCTGCCCTGGAGGCGGCTCTCAGCGGCCTCGCCCGCGAGGGCCTCGCCGAACGCCACCCGTCGGACCCGTGGCTGGCCCGGCTGCCGCAGGCCGTGGCGGCTGTCGCTCCGCGGACGCTCCGCTAGGCTTGACCGGCTGTGAACCCCTCCGCGCCCGCCGCCGACCATCCTGCGCCACTGCCGGCCGACGATCCGGAGCTCTTCTCGCGCGACCTCCGCGGCCTCAGGGCTCGCTGGGTCGCGGCCGCCGCGCGCTCGCCGATCGGGGCCGAGGCGATGACCGGGGCCGATCTCCGGGCCCAGGCGCTCGGGGTGCCCGGCGGGCGGCTGATGGAGCATGCCGGCGCAGCGGTCGCGGCGGCGGTCCACGCCATCGCCCGAGCCACGAACCGGTTGGGCAAGGGGCCGGTCCTCGTCCTGTGCGGCCCCGGCAACAATGGCGGCGACGGCTTCGTCGCCGCTCGGCGGCTGGCCGAGGCCGGCAGGGACGTCGTGGTCGCCCTCGTCGCGACGGCGCCCAGACCGTCGACTCCCGACGCGGCCCGCAACTGGGATCGCCTCAACGGCGTGACCAGGGTGACCCGGGTCCACACCCCGGTGGCGCGCGACACAGCGATCCTCGCGGCCGACGTCGATCGGGCCTCGGTGGTCGTCGACGCCCTCCTCGGGACCGGCGTCCAGGGGGCGCTCCGGGAGCCGATTCGCGGCGCCGTCGAGCTTGTCGCGAAGGCCCGCGCCCTGGGCATCCCGATCGTCGCCGTTGACACGCCCACCGCGGTCGACCTTTCCTCGGGCGACCCATCCGATCCGGTCGTCCAGGCCGATCTCACGGTCACGTTCCACCGGCCCAAGACCGGGCTCCTGACACGGCGCGGGGCGGCCCTCGCCGGCAAGGTGCTCGTCGCACCGATCGGGATCCCGCTCGAGGCGGACCGTGGGTAGGCGCTCGCAGGTCGGTCGTGGTTGAGCGCTCGCCCGTCGGCGCCCGCCACGTCGTCATCGTGGCCGCGATCGCCGTCGGCGCCGTGCTCGGCGCGGCCGTCCTGACGAGCCTCCTGCCGGAGGGGGTCCAGCGCTTCCTCTTCCACGAGCCGGTGACGATCGTCGTGCTCCTCGCCGGAACCGCGTTCGTCCTGTGGCGGGTCGCGACCCGCCGGCCGCCCGAGCCGTGAACGCCCAGCTCCAGCCGGCGGTCGTGGCCAGGCGAGCTGCCCTCGAGGCGCTCGCCTCGGAGCGCTTCGACGTCCTCGTCGTGGGTGGTGGGATCGTCGGCGCCGGTGTCCTGCTCGATGCCGCCAGCCGCGGCCTTCGGGCAGCCCTCATCGAGCAGACCGATGTCGGGGCCGGGACGTCGTCGCGGAGCTCGCGTCTGATCCACGGTGGGCTGCGCTACCTGGAACAGCTCCACTTCGGGCTCGTCGCCGAGGCGCTCGATGAGCGGGCCAGGATCCTGCGGCTCGCGCCGCACCTCGTCCGCCTCGAGCCGTTCCTCTTCCCGATCTACGGCCTGCCGCTCGTCCACCAGGCCTTCTATGGCGCAGGGATCTTCCTGTACGACGTCCTCGGGTCCCGCCACGGCGCCGGGTTCGCCCGACACATGCGGCCCGAGGCCGCCCGCGAGTTCGCCCCCCAGCTCCGGCCCGAGGGCCTCCAGGCCGGGATCCTCTACCACGACGGCGTCGAGGACGACGCTCGCTACACGATGGCGGTCCTGCGGACCGCGATCCAGACCGGTCCCGGGGCGGTCGTCGCTACGCGAGTCCAGGGCCAGGCCACGCTGACCGAGGCCGGCCGAGCGATCGGGGTTCGGGCCCGTGACCTGGTCAGCGGTGACGAGCTCGACATCCGGGCTGCGCGGATCGTCGACGCCACAGGTGCCTGGGCCGCCCAGGGCGCGGCTGATGGCAGCGGCGCGGCCAACGGCCGCGGCGTAGGCGATGGCCGACCCACGGCCGGCGGCGCCCGGATCGTCCCGAGTCGCGGCGCCCACCTCGTCATCCATCGCGAACGGCTTCAGGCCGCCGGCGGGATGACCCTCCGGATCCCGGGCCGGGTCGTCTTCGTGATCCCCTGGCCGGATCGCTGGATCATCGGCACCACGGACCACGCCGATACCCGCCCCCCGGAGCGCCCGACGGCCCTCGACGAGGACATCGACGAGCTCCTCGAGGTCGTCAACCATCGCCTCGACATCGATCTCTCGCGGGCCGACATCCTGGCCACGTACGCCGGCCTTCGGCCGCTCGTCGGCGACGTCGGCGGCTCGACCGTGAAGGCCTCGCGAGAGCACAAGGTGACGACCGACGACGCCGGTGTCGTCCGGATCGGCGGCGGCAAGTACACGACCTACCGGATCATGGCCCGCGACACGATCGATGCCGCGCTTGGGCCGGCCGAGTCGAAGCGACGGCCGACGGCGACGGCCGAGCTGCCACTCGTTGGAGCGGCAACCCGGGAAGCGCTGGGCGCGCTGGCGACCTCGATCGCCCGCCAGACCGGCCTGTCCGACCAGGTCTCGCGGCGCCTCGTGGACCGTCATGGCTCCCGGGCCCTCGAGGTCGTCGCCCTGGGCCGGCAGCTGGACCTGCTGCGCCAGCTCGCGCCCGACATCGATCACCTCGAGGCCGAGGTCGCGTGGGCCGCCCGCGACGAGCTCGCCGGATCGCTCGACGACGTCCTCGCCCGTCGGACGCGGCTGGCCCAGGAGCGGTCTGATCACGGCGGGGCCGTCGCGCCCCGCGTGGCCGCGATCCTCGGTGCAGAGCTGGGCTGGGACCCCGCGGTCCAGGCGGCCGAGATCGCCCGCTACGTCACCACCGCGGCCGTTGAGTACGCGGTCCCCGAGGGGACGACGCCGGACGCGACGGCGGGCGCGATGGCGGTGCCGGCCGAGGATGCGCTCCCGCCGAGCCCGGCGGCGCTCGTCCGCGACACGTGACCGACACCGACCTCGTCCTGGCCCTGGACCAGGGCACGACGTCGTCCCGGGCGATAGCCTTCGGGCACGACGGCCGTCCGGTTGCGAGCGCCCAACGAGCCTTCGAGCAGCACTTCCCGGAGCCGGGCCACGTGACCCATGACCCCGAAGCCATCTGGGGGTCCCAGCTGGACGCCGCCCGCGAGGTCGTCGGGGAGGTCGGCGGCCCGGATCGGATCGCCGCCATCGGGATCACCAACCAGCGCGAGACGACGATCGTCTGGGACCGGGTCACGGGCGCTCCCATCGCCGACGCCATCGTGTGGCAGAGCCGGATCACCGCCCCGGCCTGCGAGCGCCTGCGGGCCGCCGGCCTGGAGCCGCTCTTCCGGGAGCGGACCGGGCTGCCCCTCGATGCCTACTTCTCGGGGCCCAAGATCGCCCACCTTCTCGATGGCGTGCCCGGCGCCCGCGCCCGGGCCGAGCGCGGCGAGCTCGCCTTTGGAACCGTGGACACGTTCCTGGCCTGGCGGCTGACGGGCGGCCGGGTCCACGTGACCGACGTCTCGAACGCGAGCCGGACGCTGCTCTTCGACATCGGCCGTCTGGCCTGGGACGACGAGCTCCTGGCACACGTCGGCGTGCCCCGGACCGTCCTGCCGGAGGTCGTGCCGACGTCCGGGGTCCTCGGCGAGACGGACGCCTCGATCTTCGGACTCCCGATCCCGATCGCGGCCCTTGCCGGCGACCAGCAGGCGGCGACGTTCGGCCAGGCGTGTCTCCGACCCGGGCAGGCCAAGGTCACCTACGGGACCGGCGCGTTCCTGCTCCTGAACGTGGGTGCCGTCCCGGTCGCCTCGCGCAATCGCCTCCTGACCACGGTCCTGTGGCAACTCGGCGCCGGTGGGCCCGTGGCCTACGCTCTCGAGGGCTCGGTCTTCGTCGCCGGCGCGGCCGTCCAGTGGCTGCGCGACGGCCTCCGGGCGATCGATGCCTCGGCCGACGTCGAGCGGCTCGCGGCCAGCGTCACCGACAGCGGCGGGGTCGCGGTCGTCCCGGCGTTCACCGGCCTCGGGGCACCGTATTGGGATCCGGACGCCCGCGGCGCGATCCTTGGCATCACCCGCGGGACCGGGCTGGCCGAGATCGCCCGGGCCACGCTCGACGGCATCGCCCACCAGGTCGCCGACGTCGTCGACGCGATGGCCGCCGACACGGGCCGGCCGCTCTCCGCGCTGCGCGTCGACGGCGGGGCAGCCGCGAACGATGGGCTGATGCAGCTCCAGGCCGACCTGCTCGGCCTGCCGGTCGAGCGACCGGTCGTGACCGAGACGACCGCCTTGGGAGCGGCCTACCTCGCGGGGCTGGCCGTCGGGTTCTGGGGCGACACCTCGGAGGTCCAGTCGAGCTGGGCGCTGGAGCGGCGATTCGAGCCCTCGATGGCGGCCGAGCGCCGGGTCTCGATGCGCCGAACCTGGACCCGGGCGATCGATCGCGTGCGGGGCTGGGCCGGCAGCGAGTAACGAAGGTGCCGACGGGCCCTCGGCGCCCCGCCGCCGGCGAAGTTCGGGGCTAGGCAGGCTCAGGGATGTCGTCTACACTCCCGGAGCCCAATGTCGCGGCACCGGTCGCGACTGCATACGCGTAGACGACCACGAACCGGACTCCTCTCACGGCTGACGCGAGAACCCGAGCGCGGGATCGGCGTCGGCTACCGAGAGGAGTTTCTTTGTACAGCGACAAAAACCTGACTTGTGCGGACTGCGGACAGGAGTTCGTCTTCACCGCGTCCGAGCAGGACTTCTACGCGCAGCGCGGCTTCACCGAGCCGCGTCGCTGCCCGTCGTGTCGCGCCAGCCGCAAGGCCGCGCGCGCTTCGACCGGCGCGGGCTACGGCTCAGGCAGCGATTACGGCTCGGCCGGTGGGGGTTACTCCGCCGGCGGCAGCTACAGCGCGGGCGGCTACGGCGGCGGTGGCTACGGCAACCGCGACCGCGGCACCCGGGAGATGTTCACGGCGACCTGCTCCAACTGCGGTAACGAGGCTCGCGTCCCGTTCCGCCCGACCAGCGGCAAGCCCGTTTACTGCTCCGATTGTTTCCGGACGATGCGGGGCTAAGACTCCTCTCGGCACGCGGGGCCAACGGGGCCCCGCGAGAAACCAGAGCTCAATGCGCGACCCGGGCAGTCAGCCGGCCCGGGTCGTTCGATTCCCGGCGAGTGATGGCCCGCCGCCGCGGCACGAAATCCCGTCCTGCCCGATGATGGCGCCGTGAATGCCGCGATCGTGCGCCGCTGTACATGTCCTGGGCGGGTCTCGGGCTTGCTTCACGCGTGCGCCTCCGAGCGGCGAGGCATCCGCACCGCGTAGAGCCGCCGTTCCG
Source organism: Candidatus Limnocylindrales bacterium (assembly GCA_036393495.1). Classification (GTDB taxonomy): domain Bacteria; phylum Chloroflexota; class Limnocylindria; order Limnocylindrales; family CSP1-4; genus UBA5189. The sequence continues at coordinate 2,312 of DASWGY010000010.1, read as the reverse complement.
GTCCGAGCCCCGCGTCGCCGCCGTCGAGACCACGTCCCAGCTTCGACGGAGGAACCAGTGACCACCCAGACGCAGACTGCAGAGTACGCGCGCGCCCTGGCCGAGAACGAGCGCTACGCGGCCCAGTTCGATCACTCGGCCCTGCCGCTGCCACCCGGCCGCAAGCTCGCCGTGCTGGCTTGCATGGACGCCCGCCTCACGGTCGAGGAGGTCCTCGGCCTCAGGACCGGCGACGCCCACATCATCCGCAACGCCGGCGGCCTCGCCACCGACGACGCGATCCGCTCGCTGGTCATCAGCCAGCAGCTCCTCGGGACCGAGGAGGTCATCGTCATCGAGCACACCGGCTGCGGCATGCTCACCTTCCAGGACCACGAGGTCCACCGCGACCTGGTCGACAAGACCGGCACGGACATCGACCTCGCCTTCCACGCGTTCCCCGAGCTGGAGTCGAACCTGCGCACGCAGGTCGATCGAATCCGCGAGCACCCGTGGATCAAGGACGTGCCCGTCCACGGCCTCGTCTACGAGGTCGAATCGGGCCGGCTTCGAGAGGTCGCCTGACGGAGCTCGAAGGGGGAGCGCGCCGTTGCCGGCCGCTCCCCCCTCACCTCGGCCGTGGGTGACGCCGATCTGGGATCATCGAGGTCTTCGATCGAGCGCGAGGAGCGTCAGATGGCCACGTCCCCCGTCGATGACTACCTGTCGACCCTGCCCGAGGATCGGCGCGCCTGGATGCAGACGCTGCGCGAGACGATCCGGGCGGCCGCACCCGAGGCCGAAGAGGTCATCACCTACAAGATGCCGGGCTTCAAGAGCCACGGCACGTTCCTCGTCTCGTACGACGCCTTCAAGCGCCACTACAGCATCTTCCCGGCCAGTGCTGGCGTCATCGCAGCGGGCGGCGACGAGCTGGCGCCATACCTCATCGGCAAAGGGACCATCAGCATTCCGATCGGCATCGCCGTTCCGGTCGAGCTCGTGACGAAGATCGTCCGGGCTCGGGTCGCCGAGAATGCCGGCCGGCAAGCCGGCTGACCGACTCGATCAGGCCGCGCCACCGCCCCGGCGTCCGCCGAGCATCCCGAGGTCGAACTTGCGCTCGGTGCCGTGGATGAGGCGGTCGATGTTGTCGGCGTGGGCCAGCCAGATGAGGGCCGGCCCGACCGCGGCCCACACCAGGTATGCCGGCGGCACGGCGCCCGAGGCGACCGCCCAGATCAGGAGCATCGCCGGGAACATCGCGGCCGATCCGAGGAGCGAGCCGAGCGACACGTAGCGCGTGACGAGGATGGCAAGGAAGAAGACGGGTGCGGCGATGATCACGGCGAGCGGCTGGATCACGAGCATCGTGCCGACCCCGGCCCCGACGCCGCGCCCGCCGCCGAAGAAGCCGAGGAAGATCGAGCGCGACGCGCCGACCACGGCGGCGAAGGCGCAGGCGACCTCGGCCACCGAGTCGCCGCCGGTCACGAGACGGGCCAGGAGCACCGGCAGGGCGCCCTTGGCCAGGTCGCCGATCACGACGACTGCCGCCCACCTCCGACCCAGGGCTCGCAACGCGTTCGTGCCGCCCGTCCGGCCCGAGCCGATGGACCGCGGATCCGGCCCGCCCGATGCCCGCGCGACGAGGACGCCCATCGGGATGGACCCCGACAGGTACGCCGCGAGGACGAGGAGCACGCGAAGGACGATCGCGTCCACGGCCGCGAGTCTAGCGCAGTGCGGAGCGGCGACGACCCGGCGCGGTCGCGGCGCCGCCACTCAGACCCGCAGTCCTGGATTCCTGCGTGCGACGTTCCCAGCGGCGCCCAGGGCCAGGCTCCGCATGAAACGCAGACTGGCAGTCTCGGATCCGTGCTCGACGGCACCCTGACGCGCCAGCTGCGCACGAGATCCAGACCGGGGGTCTGGAAGCGATCGAACGGGGTCGAGTCCCGGCAAGTTGGGGCCGTTCAGCAGGAAACCAAGACCCGGGGTCTTGGCGTGGCCGCCGCGCCGGACGCGCCCCCCCCGCGCGCGCCGCACGCCCCGCGCCGCACGCCCGCGCCGCCGTGCGCCCCTCGGTTGCGCCCCTCGCGACCCCGCGCGTACCATCGGCCCCGATGATCCACCCGCCCCGCCGGGCTCCCCGGGCGCGCCTCGCCGCGGCCCTCGACATCGCGGGCCAAGGGCTCCTCCCGTACCGCCCAACTCGTCCGGAGACCGCCTGACCATGGCCGTCGGCTCGTCCAACGACTTCGATCTCGTCGTCCTCGGCGCCGGCACGGGCGGCTACTCGGCCGCCTTCCGGGCCGCCCAGCTGGGCCTCA
>DASWGY010000009.1:0-20057 GCA_036393495.1 Candidatus Limnocylindrales bacterium | reverse complement strand
GTGGTCGGCGCCGTGATCGGGGGCTGGCTGGCGCGGTCCGGCCCCGGCCCGAGCCGGTCGGGGAGTGGCGAGGCGGCCTCGTTCATTCTCCTTGAGCCGGCTCCCGGCTCGGTCTTCTTCGGGACCGGCCTGGTGTCCATGTTCGGTCTCGCGTCCGGGCCACCCGGCCGGCTCGAGGTCGATGTGCACGTCGATGGCGTCGAGGTCGGCTCGATCGAGGTCGAGGTCGATGGCGACGGCCCGGTCTCGGCCGTCGTCCCGATCCTGCCGCCAGTCGACGGCGGGCCGGCGGTCCTGGGGGTGCGCCGGGCGAGCGCGGACGTGGCCCTCGCGTCGGTCGACATCGTCCTGGAGCCGGCCCACCACCTCATCGTCTGGGCGCCGCAGTCGCGGGAGCGTCTCGAGGGGCCGAGTCTCGACGTCATCGGCTTCGCCCGGCCGCCGGCCCGCACTGTCCTCCTTGAGCTGATTGCGCCGGACCACTCGCGGCTCGCGATCGAGACCGTCGACCTCGAGACGTCCTCGTCCTCGAGCGAGGTCGCCGCGCCGTGGCGCCGGTTCGAGGCCTCGCTCCCCTTCCCGGCCGACGCGGAGCAGGCCTGCCTGTGGCTGACCCCGACGGCGCTCGGCCCGAGCGGTCACGCCCTCTTCGCCCTCGACATGCCGCTCTCGCTCGCCGGGGCGCCGGGGCCGCGCTGTCCGCCTTCAAGGGGGATGCGTCAGTAGAGGTCCGGGAAGCGGGCCCGCAGGGTCGGGCCGAGGTCGACCGGGCTCGCCGCTCGGAGGGCCTCGAGGAGTTGTCGCGTCCCGCCCAGCCCGTTCCGGTTGACCTCTATGTAGCCCCGCAGCGCCTCCCAGAAGCGGTCCGTGCCCATCGCCTCGCGGACGTCGTCGAGGACGTTGCCACCCTGGATGTAGATCGTCTCGTAGTAGCAGGCCTGGGAGTAGCGGACGATCGAACGGTCGAGCGGGGCCCGATCGCAGCGGCTCCCGCGAAGGCTGCCCAGGACGGTCCGGGCGAGGAGGTCCGCGGCGGCCTCGTCGGCGAAGGGCTCGGCCTGCTGATCGTTGCCGACGAGCCCGTAGAACCACTGGTGGGCCGTCTCGTGGTGGACGAGGTACGGCAGGTTGCCCGACGTCGCCCCCCGCGGGATCCAGATGAGGCCGGGCGATTCCATCCCGTAGCCGCCGGCCGTCTCGACGACGGTGAAGGCCGGCAGTGGGTACGGGACGCCGAGTCGCTCGGCCATTCGGGTGATCGCCCGGCTCGCCTGGGTCACGAGCCGGTCGCCATCGAGGCCGCCGGGCAGGGTGTACGCACGAATTGGGATGGCGCCAGCGTCGCCGGTGGTGATCTCGAAGTCCGGCGCGAGGACGATCGCGACGTCGCGGACGTCGGCGACCTCGAAGCTCCAGGTCCGCCCGTCGAGGACGGGCTCCGCGCCGGGCGAGGCGAGGTCCATCGGGACATCGGTCGTGATCCGGACGCTCACCCGCGGGCTCGAGGGCGTGACGAACGGGTCGCCGTGGTTCGGCCGGTCGAAGGGCAGGGCGCGGCTGACCCACGGGATCCAGCGATACAGCGCGAGGGTCCCGCCGGCCCGGGTGAAGAGCCAGTCCGAGCCGCTGAGCCCGGTCCGGAGGGTGGCCGTGTAGCTGAGCTCGACGGTCGTCGAGGCACCGGCCGGCAGGATGCCGCCGAGCGGCACGACGAGGGTCTGGTCATCGACGTCGACGTCGACCGGCCGGTCATCGACCTCGGCCGACTTGACCTTGAGGTTGCCGAGCCGGGCGGCGATCGTGTTCAGCTCGAGCCGGTCGATCGGCTCGTCGGAGTCGTTGCGGGCCTCGATGACGACGCCGACGTGGATGGCGCCGGTGGCGACGGTGCCATCGAGCGTGACGTCGTAGGTCGCGCTGACCTCGAGGCTGGAACGGCCGACCGAGCCGGGCAGGATCGACGTGGCGGGCGTCGGCTCCGGAGTGGGGGAGGGGGTGCCGGTCGGCGCCGGGGTCGAGGTCCGGATCGGCGTGGCGTGGACAGTCGCCAACGGCGAGGCAGGCGGGACCTCGTCGACGACCAGCGGGCTCGGCGCCGGTGAGCAGCCGGCCGCGACGATCGCGAGGGCGATCTGAAGGAGTCGAAGGGCGGCGCCTGGACGACGACCCGGTCCTGCCATCTACGATCCGGGAGCGTACTAGGTGCGGCTCCATCACCCCCGCGCGCCGCGACCGGGCTCAGTCGGGCTGCCCTGAACGTAGCGAGCTCGTCGTGGCGCTCCTGGCGGGCGGGCCAGCCGCGCGACGACCGCCTACGACGATCCGGGATCGTAGGTGACCGCGGATCCCGGGCGCGGGGCGGATACCACGATCCGGGATCGTAGGTGACAGACGTGCCCGTGCTCAGGGCCCGCCGCGCCGGTACGATCCGGAGCGTGACCAGCCCGCCGCCTCGGATCCCCGCGTCGATCACTGACCCGGCCGACCTCGCCGCGCTCCTCGAGGCGGCGCGCGTCGAGCTGCCCGGCGTCCGGCTGCTCACCGATGCCGTGGACCGCGAGTCGTACCGCCTCGACGAGACGGCCTACCTGGACGCCGGCCTGCCTGGCGCCGTGGCCCTGCCGGCGTCGACCGACGAGGTCGCCGGGCTCATGCGCCTCGCCTCCAGGTTCCGCGTGGCGGTTGTCCCGCGCGGCGCCGGGACCGGCCTGTCGGGCGGGGCGGCCGGGATCGAAGGCGCGCTCACGATCGCCCTGACCCGGATGGATCGGATCCTCGAGATCGACCGGGCCAACCTCTGCGTCGTCACCCAGCCCGGGGTAGTCAACGCGACGCTCAAGGCGGCAGTGGCGGCCGAGGGCCTCTTCTACGCTCCCGATCCGGCGAGCTACGAGACCTGCTCGATCGGCGGGAACCTAGGCACGAATGCCGGCGGCCTGTGCTGCGTGAAGTACGGCCAGACGCGGGACAGCGTCCTCGGCCTGGAGGTCGTGCTCGCCGACGGCTCGGTCATCCGGACGGGTGGCCGAAACATCAAGGACGTCGCCGGCTATTCGCTAACCCATCTGTTCGTCGGCTCGCAGGGGACCCTCGGGATCATCACCGAAGCGACCCTCCGGCTGCGGCCGGCCCCGCCGCCGCGGGCGACCCTGCTGGCCTTCTTCGACACGCTGGAAGCGGCCGGCGACGCGGTCGCGGGGATGACCGAGGCCGGCCTCCAGCCGGTGACCCTCGAGCTCATGGATCGAGAGACTGTCATCGCCGTCGAGGACTGGCATCACCTCGGGCTCGACATCGACGCCGCGGCCATGCTCAGGGTCGAGTCGGACGCGCCGGGCGCGGGCTCGGCCGCCGAGTTGGACCGGGCTGAAGCCGCCTGCACCGCGGCCGGCGGGCGGTCGATCGTGCGGGCGGCCGATGCCCAGGAAGCAGACTGGCTGCGCCATGCCCGACGCGAGGCCCTTCATGCCCTCGAACGACTGGGCACCGTCCGGATGGAGGACGTCGGGGTGCCGCGCTCCCGGGTCCCCGAGCTGCTCCGGGCGATCGAGCGGATCGCCGCAGCCCACGGCGTCCGCTGCGCGACGTTCGGCCACGCCGGCGACGGCAACCTCCACCCGAACCTGATCTTCGATCGGGACGACCCGGCCGCCGCGGAGCTGACCCACCGGGTCCGCGACGAGATTTTCCGCGAGGCCCTTGCCATGGGCGGGACCGTGACCGCCGAGCATGGCATCGGCGCCGCCCGCCGCGAGTGGCTGCCGATCCAGCGCGGCGAGGGCGCCGTCGCGGTGATGCGCTCGATCAAGGCGGCCCTCGACCCGGGGGGGATCCTGAACCCGGGCCGGGTGCTTTAGCAGCGGCACGGGGCCGCGAGTCGCGAGATTCCGGGGCCGCGAGCTCGGGCGCGCCGCGACCAGCCCCGGGCGCGCCGCGACCAGCCCCAGGCTCGATTCATCCGATCCGCCGCGACCCGCGCATGACCACCCGAACGGCCCGTGGGGGAGTCGCGACACCGCGAGCCGGGGGCCAGACGTTTCTGGCCAGTCCCCAAGACCCAGCGGATGCAGAAGGGAACCACGACGCAGCCATGCGCACGATCAGCAAGCTCGCCACGCTGGGGGCCGCGATGACGGTCCTCACGATCGGCGCGGCGCCGCTCCTCACGAGCGCAGCCGACCATCTCGACGCCCCCGCCCTCGGCGGGACCACCGCGAACGGGATGATCGCCCCGCACTCCGAGCACGGCGACCGCGACATCAACGACCTGTACGTCTTCGAGGCGCCGGCCGACCCCGGTCGGACGGTGATCGCGATGACGGTCAACCCGGCGATCAACCTCTTCGGAGGCGACTTCGGGACCGACGTCCGCTACGTGCTCAACATGGACACGAACGGCGACAACGTCCAGGACCGCGCCTACGTCGCGACCTTCGCCGACGACGGCAGCGACAACCTCAAGCTCAAGCTGTCCCTCTACGAGGGCGCCAGGGCCCGCAGCCTCAACGGCGGCCGGACCGTCGCCCAGGGCCACGCCAACGACGGGACGAAGGCCGTCGGCCAGAACGACGTCTGGGCCTGGGCCGGCATGCGCTCCGACCCGTTCTTCTTCGACCTCACCGGGTTCATCGGCACGACGACCTTCCTGACGACCGGCACGGCCGTGGGTGGCGACGCCCTCGGCAATGACCCGCAGGACTTCTTCGCCAACCTGAACACCAACGCGATCGTCATCTCCCTCCCGAACGGCCAGCTGCCCGACACCATCGGCGTGTGGGCGACGACCTACTGGCTCGACGGCGACTCCTGGCGCAAGGCCGACCAGATGGGCCGGCCGGCGATCAACACCGTCTTCAACCCGGCCGCGGACAAGGACGCCTTCAACGACACCGCGCCATCGGCGCAGGCGACGGCGATGGGCGGCAAGTTCCGGACGAACGTCATCAACGGCCTCCAGTTCTTCTCCGGCCTCGACAGCGAGGGCGCCTACGCGGACGACCAGGCCGGCTTCCTGGCCTCGGTCCTGGTCCCCGACGTCCTCGTCTACAGCCGGACGAATGCGCTCGGTCTGCCCGCGCCGCTCAACGGCCGCGCCCTGGCCGACGACGTCATTGACGTCGAGCTCATCGTCACCACCGGTGGCGACCCGCTCAACCTCTTCGGCGCCGACGGCCTGACCGGCCTCGGCCCGGATCGTGATGCCTCCGGTGCCGTGAATGGCGACGGGGTGGGCCCACACGCGGACTACCTCGGCTCCTTCCCCTACCTCGGCGTCCCGCATTGACCAGCAGGGCTGGAGCGCGCTCCAGGGGGGTCACGCTCCAGCCCTGCCCCGCCACCCTCGAAGGACCCGGATCCGCCTCGTGATGACCACGTTGCTTCGGTGCTCGCGGCCCCGGCCCGCCGGGATCCTCGCGACCGCCCTCCTCGCCGCCGCCAGCACCATCCTCGCCGGCTGGTCCGGCCTCGGTGACCGGACGGCCTCCCCGGCGGGTGCCGCGTCTTCCGGGCCGCAACCGGCGAACGGTTGGGTCCAGCCCGTCGCCGTGCCGGTGCCCATTCCGGGCGCCGGCACTGCCTCGCTGCCGACGGGCTCGCTGGCCCAGCTTGACCACAACATCGACGCCTGGTCGAAAAACGTCGAGGCGAACCCGCTCGACTTCATCTCGGCGACCAACCTCGGGACCCTCTACCAGGCCCGGGCCCGGCTGACGGCCGATCTTGCCGACTACCACCGGGCCCTCGAGGCTGCACGGATCGCGATCTCGATCGCGCCGACCCAGCCCGGTGCCCGTCTCCTGGAAGCCTCGGTCCTGTTCTCGCTCCACGACTTCGCCGGCGCCCTCGACGCCGCCGACCGGCTGTACCGCGAGGACCCAGGGCAGCTCGGGGCGCTCGCGACGCGCGCGGACGCCGAGCTGGAGCTGGGTGATCTCGACGCCGCGCGGCGCGACCTGGAGAGCCTCGCCGTCACCATCGGAGGCCCGGCCCGGGCCTCCATCGGAGGCCCGGCCCTCGACATCCGGCTCGCTCGCCTCGCGGCTGTCGGCGGCGACCTGGCCGGCGCCCTCGACCTCGCCCTCCGGGCCCGCGATGCCGCGACCTTGGCCGGCGAGGAGCCGGGCTTCTACGAGTTCGCCGCCGGCGAGTACGCCCGGCTGGCCGGTGATGTCGACGCCGCCCGCGCCGGCTTTGAAGCCGCCCTCCGGATTCGGGACGATGACCTCGGAGCGCTCCTGGGCCTCGCCCGCGTCCAGGCCTTCAGCGGGGAGATCGAGGCCGCGATCGGCACGCTCGAGGCCGTGGTGGCGATTGCCCCGACGCCCGAGGCGGAGGCGTTGCTCGGAGACCTCCTGGCCCTCCGCGCCGCCGATCCGGCGCGCTCGAAGGCCGATCGAGCCACTGACGCCCGGGCCGCCGAGGTCGCCCACGGGACGGTTCGGCTCACCCGCACGCTGTCGGAGGTTGCCGGATCCGTCTTCGATCGTCAGCTCATCCTCTTCGACCTCGACCATGGGGCCGCCACCGACGCGACGCTCGACGCCGCGCGAGCCGCATTCCTCGTCCGGCCCGACGCCACCGGTCGGGACGTCGTGGCCTGGGCCCTCCATCGGCTCGGTCGCGACGGCGAGGCATGGGCAGAGAGCCAGGCCGTGCGGTCGACCGGCGCCGCGGACGCTCGAACGCTGTTCCACGCCGGGGCGATCGCCGCCGCGATGGGCGATCGGAGGGCCGCCCTCGGTCTCCTCGCCCGGGCCCTGGCCCTGGGCCCGGCCCTCGATCCCATCGAGCGAATCGAAGCCCAGGCACTCCTGGCCGAGGTCGCCGTCGGGCCGCCCGCGCCGGGCTGACGGCGCCCTGGCGGCCGCGCCGCGGGCCAGGCGTGCGCCGCCGTCGAGCACGAACGGTCGATTTCAGGCACAATGGGAACCCCCAGCCGCTCGCGCGGTTACTCCCGTGCCCAGGAGCTCCAGTGAACGGTCGCCCACTCTCCCTGACTCGCCCATCCCTGCGCAACGGTGAGCCCGAGCCCCTCCGCCACGTCATCGAGACGTATCGTCACAAGGACCAGCTCATCACCTGCGTCTGTGGCTGGCATGGGAGCTGCGCCACGAACGCCACGGGCGGCTCTGACTGGACGACCCACCTGAACCAGTTCCGCACGAAGCGGAAGTAGGCCGCGCGACTGTCGCCCGGCGCCACGCGCGCCGCGCGCCCACTTCGATCGCGCTCGGGCCGCTGCGGCGCCCTGCCGATCAGCCGGCCGCTCCGGGTCCCTCCAGCCGCCTACCCCTGACCCATGCGCCTCGGACCATGTCCGGATGTGGCCGGAAGATGAGCCGGCTCGCGATCTCAGTCGGGTCCTCACCGCCCCCGTAGATGCCGCCCGCGTGGGCATGGCCGGGCGAGTGACCCGGGGCGCCCTCGAGCTCGAGGTCGACGTGCCGGACCGGCGCCGTCAGGCCCGCGTCCACGGCGATGACATCCGCCTCCTTGCCTGCTTCGAGCGATCCGATCCGGCCCTCCAGCCCGAGGGCCCGCGCCCCGTCCAGGGACCCCAGGCGGATCCAGTCCAGGGGTCCCAGGACCGGGTGGCGATCGCCGGCCAGCGTCCGGCGGGCGTTCTGGGCGTAGGCCCCCACGCGCATCACGGAGAAGATCGAGGGATCCGGGCCGCCGGCCACGTCCGAGCCCAGCCCGACCCGGAGGCCGGCCTCCAGGAACCTCCCAAGGGGCATGACCCCCGACGCGAGGAACAGGTTGGACGCCGGGCAATGCGCCACCCGGGTGCCTGTCTCCACGAGCCGCCGGAGCTCCCGGTCGGAGAGGTGCACGGCATGGGCCAGGATCGCCCGAGGCCCGAGGCCACCCGCGCGGTCGTAGACATCGACGTAGTCGAGCGCCTCGGGGAACAGCCGCAAGACCTCGGCGATCTCGCCCGGATCCTCGGAGACATGGGTCTGCCACCAGGCCCCCGTCCGAGCTGCCAGCGCCGCCGAGGCCGCCAGGAGCTCGGCGCTGCACGAGACCGCGAATCGGGGGGTGACGGCATAGCCCAGCCGGCCGTCGTCGGCGCCGTGCCACCGACCGCACAGCTCCTCCGATTCGCGGACCGAGCGCTCGAGGATCGTCGACCGGTCGATCTTCTCGTCGTAGGTGATGCGATCCATCATCACCTTGCCCAGGATCGCCCGGATGCCGTGGGCTTCGGCAGCCCGGAAGGCGCCCTCCATCGAGGCTTCGAAGACCGCGCCGTAGGCGAGGATCGTCGTCGTCCCGGCGGCTGCGATCGCGCGGTAAGCGGCGGGCGCGAGCTCCGCGGCGGCGGCCGCGTCGTCGAACCGCCGCTCGAGCGGGAAGACGTAGCGCTCCAGCCAGGTCAGGAGATCGAGGCCCGCGCCCAGGCCGGCGTTCGGGAGCTGCGGCAGGTGGGCGTGGAGATCCACCATCCCCGGCATCAGGACGAGTGGCCGGAGGTCCGTCTCGGGGACCGCGGCGGCACGCGAATCGGGCGCCGGGCGCAGGTCGGCCGGCCCGACCCAGGCGATCCGCCCGGCGGCGTCGACCTCGAGGATCCCGTCTCGGTGGAAGGCCGTGGCACCGGCATCGGTCGGCGTAAGCATCCGGCCTCGCAGCACGAACGGTGGTCGGTCCGGTAGGGCGGGGTGATCGACGGGAACCCGGGACGCGCTCACGGTCGGCGATGCTAGCACGGGGCCGGTCGCGTTCGAACCGACCGTGTCGACCGCGACCCGATCGCCGCGGTCCTGCCAAGATGCGTCCGTGCAGGGGTTCGACATCGTGATCTCGGGGGGCACGCTGGTCGACGGGACCGGCGCGCCGGGGTTCGCGGGCGCGGTGGCGGTGGCAGGCGACCGGATGGGGATCCTGCGCGATCCCGCCGAGATTGAGGCCGCCCTGAAGGTCGCAACGGCCCGCCTCGACGTCAAGGGTCGGGTCGTGGCGCCCGGCTTCATCGATCTCCACAGCCACTCCGGCCTGGCGATCCTGTCCGAGCCTCGTCACGAGCCGAAGATCCGCCAGGGCGTCACGACCGAGGTCATCGGCGTCGACGGCAATGCCTATGCGCCCTTCTCCGATCCCGCCGACCTGGCCGCCTTCGTCGAGCTGAACGCTGGGCTCGACGGCCACCCTCCCGGCGGGGTCGCCGACTGGGACAGCGTGCCGAGCTACCTCGAGCGTTTCGACGGTCGGGTGAGCGTCAACATCGCCTTTCTCGTCGGCAACTCGGCGCTCCGGATCGCGGCCCTGGGCTGGGACGACGTCCCCGCCGACGCGACTGCCACCGGCCGGATGATGGCGATGCTCCGGGAGGGGATGGAAGCCGGCGCCTGGGGCCTGTCGTCGGGTCTCGACTACCCACCCGGGTCGTTCGCCTCGACTGAGGAGCTGGCGGCGCTCTCGAACGAGGCCGCCCTCGGGGGCGGCTTCTATCACACCCACGTCCGGTACACGCTTGGCGACCGCTTCCTCGACCCGTTCCGCGAGGCGATCGAGATCGGACGGCTCGGCGAGGCGCCCGTCCACATCACCCACTTCTACCATCGAGCGACGTTCGCCGGCAGCCCCGAGCTCATGCTCGAGCTCATCGACGAGGCCCGGGCCGCCGGCCTCGATGTCACGTTCGATGCCTATCCCTCGGAGTGGGCTTCGACGCGCCTCCTCATCACGATCCCGACGTGGGTCCAGGAGGGCGGCCCGGGGCCCACCAAAGCGCGCCTTGCCGACCCGCTCGTCCGGGCCCGGATCCGGCGCGAGCTCCAGGAGCGGGGGATGCTCTACGCCGGGGCCGGTGGGATCGCCGATATCCGGCTCGGCTATTTCGGCCGGCGCGAGCATGCCCGATGGGAGGGGCGGACGCTCGGCGAGGTGGGACGCGAGACGGGCGAGGACCTCGTCAACATCCTGTGCGACATGCTCCTGGCCGAAGGCCTCCGCCTCAACCAGGTCACGCCGGGGCCGCATCTCGACGGGATCCGGCGGTTCTATCGCCACCCGCTCGCCATGGTCGGCACGGATTCCACGTTCATCGGGGCGAAGCCGAGCCCTCGGACCTACGGCTCCTACCCCCGGATCCTCGGCCAGTTCGTGCGCGATGAGCAGCTGCTGGGTCTCGAGGAGGCGATCGCGAAGATGACCTCGATGCCGGCCGCGCGCCTGGGCCTCCGTGATCGCGGCAAGCTCGCCGACGGCTACGTCGCAGACATCGTCGTCTTCGATCCGGCGAAGGTCCGGTCGCTGGCCACGGTCGATGCGCCGCGACGCTACCCGGAGGGCATCGAGCACGTCTTCGTCGCGGGTGTGCCGGTCGTGAAGGGTGGCAAGCACACCGGCGCCACGCCCGGCAGGGCCCTCCGTCGGGGCCGCGACTGAGCGTCGGTGCGGCAGCCTCCGGCCGGGTGCGGCCGGGTCGCAATCCGCTTGGCGGGTCCGGGTGTCGATGGTCCGGGCGGGATCGGGTGATACCCTCATCGGCCAACGGACAGCCACCAGGCGGGAGGGGATTCGTCGTCCGATGACGACTCGAACGTTGCCGCGGCCGGTTGTTGCCCCCGAGCGTTCTGCCGCGGACGCCCTCGTCGCCACGCCCGGCCTGGCGACCCGCGGCCGGGCCCGCGGTTACCCCCTCCGTCGGGAGGGTCCGGCCAAGCTGACCGGGGCCGCGATGTACGCCGACGACCTGGTCTTCCCGGGCGCCTGGTACGGCGCGACCATCCGCTCCACCGAACCGCGAGCCCGCCTCGTCGCCATCGAGCTGGACCCCGACGTCGACTGGTCCAAGGTCGTCGTCGTGACCGCCGCCGACATCCCCGGCGAGAACCTCGTGAGCGCGATCAAGGAGGACCAGCCGGTCCTCGTCCCGGTCGGCGGCGAGATCCGCCACCATGCCGAGCCGGTGGCCCTCCTCGCTGCCGCCGACCGCGCGACGATCCGCCAGCTGAAGCGCCGGATCCGGCTCGTGACGGAGGCTCTCCCGCCGAACTTCGATCCGGAGCGGTCGGACCACGTCTTCGCCGAGTACGAGGTCGTCAACGGCGACCTCGATGCCGGCTTCGCGGCGGCCGCCCACGTCGTCGAAGGCGAGTACCGGGTCGGCCACCAGGAGCAGCTCTACATCGAGAACAACGCGATGATCGCCGTCCCCTCCGAGGACGGCGGGATGGCGGTCCACGGCTCGCTCCAATGCCCGTACTACGTCCACAAGGCGTTGAAGAAGTCACTCGGCCTCACCTCGGACCAGGCCCGCGTCGTCCAGGCCGAGACCGGCGGTGGCTTCGGCGGCAAGGAGGAATACCCCTCGATCATCGCCCTTCACGCCGCACTCCTGGCCCGGAAGGCCGGTCGCCCGGTCCGGATGATCTACGACCGCCACGAGGACATCGCCGCGACGACGAAGCGGCACCCGGCGATCGTCCGGCACCAGACGGCCGTCGCGGCCGACGGCACGCTCCTGGCCCAGGACATCGAGATCGTCATGGACGGCGGGGCCTACTGCACCCTCACGCCGGTGGTCCTGTCGCGCGGCGCGCTCCACTCCGGTGGCCCGTATCGCTGTCCGAACGTCCGAATTCGGGCCCGGGCGACCCGCACGAACACCCCGCCCAACGGCGCCTTCCGGGGCTTCGGGGCTCCCCAGGTCGAGTTCGCCGCCGAGACGCACCTCAACCGGATCGCCGAGCGACTGGCGATCTCGCCCGCCGAGATCCGACGGCGGAACGCCTACGAGCTCGGTGACGTGACCCCAACCGGCCAGGTCCTCCGCGAGAGCGTCGCGGCCCAGGACGTCCTGCGACTGGCGGTCGAGGCCGGCGACTTCGAGCGGCTGCGGGCGGCCACGGCTCGTGGCGCCGCCGAGCGGCGGGACTCGGTTGAGGGGCGGCCCGGTCCCTACCGGTCCGGCGCGGCGCGTTCGGCCTCGGGGATCGGGCTGGCGATGGGCTGGCACGGGGCGGGGTTCACCGGCTCGGGCGAGGTCCACATCGGCTCGGTCGCCTCCGTCGAGCTCACCGGCGAGGGCCAGATCCGGGTCCTCATCGGCTCCACGGAGATGGGCCAGGGGACGACGACGATCTTCCCGCTCCTCGTCTCAGGCGAGCTCGGGCTGCCGGTCGAGGCCGTCGAGATGGCTCCAGTCGACACCGCCCTCGTGCCCGACAGCGGGCCGACCGTCGCCAGCCGGACGGCGATGGTCGTCGGCGGCCTGTGCATCGCGGCGGCCCGGCGCCTCCGGGCCGAAGTCGAGAGTCGCCACGACGGGCGTCCGTTCGCCGAGGTCTTCCTCGCAGATGCCGCGAGCAACGGCCCGACACGGATCGACCAGACCTTCGAGCCCTACCCCGGCATCGAGTTCGACGATGCGACCTATCGGGGCGACGCCTACCCCGCCTTCGGCTGGGCGGCCTGCGTCGCGACCGTCGACGTCGACCTCGACACCGGCGAGGTGGCGGTTCGCGACGTCATCGCCGTCGACGATGTCGGTCACGTGATCCACCCGATCCTGTGCGAAGGCCAGGTCGAAGGCGGGACCCTCCAGGCCGTCGGTTACGCGACGATCGAGGAGATCAAGCTCGACGACGGCCGGTACCTCAACGATCGCCTCGCGACGTACCTCATCCCGACCGCCCTCGACGCCCCTCGCCTGACGACGATCCTCGTCGAGGCGCCGTTCAGCGGCGCCCCCCACGGGGCGAAAGGGGTCGGCGAGCTGCCGATGGACGTCGGGGCGCCGGCGGTCGTGGCTGCCATCCACGACGCTGTCGGGGCCTGGATCACGGAGCTCCCGGCGACGCCGGAGCGGATCCTCGCGGCGATCACCGCAACCGACGCCGGGGCCGACCCGGCATGACCTCGATCCGCTTCCTCGTCAACGGGACGCCGGCCGAGGTCGAGGTTCCCGGGATGCGCCGCCTCCTCGACGTCCTCCGGGAGGACCTCGGCCTCACGGGCACGAAGGAGGGCTGCGGGGAGGGGGAGTGCGGGGCATGCTCCGTCCTCCTCGACGGCCAGGTCGTCGACTCCTGCCTCGTGCCGATGTGCCAGGTCGATGGACGGATCGTCCGGACGGTCGAAGGTCTTGCCCTCGCCGCCCGCGAGCACGGCACGCTCGACTCGCTCCAGCAGGCGTTCCTCGAGCTCGGCGCGGCCCAGTGCGGGATCTGCACCCCGGGGATGCTCATGGCTGCCCGGGCGTACCTGGATGCCGGCGGCGGGCCGGACAGCGACGCGATTCGGGAGGGGATCGCCGGTAACCTGTGCCGCTGCACCGGCTACCAGAAGATCGTCGAAGCGATCGCGACCGTCGCAGCTGGGGAGATGGCATGACCGACGACCGAGCGCCCGACGCCGCCCGCGATCAGGCCGCGACGCATGCGCCCGGGACGCCGGCGCCCGCGCCGCGCCCAGAGCCCGACCCGGACACCGTCGATCTCAGCCAGGTCGGCGAGGTGCCGGAACCGGCCTACGACCGCGGGGCCGCACTCACCGGCCTGTCGCCGCGCCAGGTGGTCGGTGGCTTTGCGTTCGTCGCCGCGGTCATCCTGTGGCTCGCCCGGCGCCGCCGGCGGAAGGGCTGAGCCGTGCCTCCCGAACCGCCGATCGAGACCCCCAGCCGCCTGTCGGACGCGTATGCCCTCCTCGCCGGCGGGTCGCTCGTTCCGATCGCCGGGGGCACCGACATCATGGTCCGCATCACCGGCGAGATCGGGCCCGTGCCCGAGCAGATGCTCGACCTCTCGCACCTCGACGCCCTCGAGGGGATCACCGTGGAGGAGGACTCGCTTGTCCTCGGCGCCCGGACGACGTACACGGACATTCGACGCTCGACCCTGTGCCGCGAACACGCCCCGGCCCTCGTCGAGGCGGCGGCGACGATCGGGGCCGCGCAGATCCAGAACCGGGGCACCCTCGGTGGCAACATCGCCAACGCCTCGCCGGCCGGCGACACGCTGCCGGTGCTCCTGGCGATGGACGCCGAGGTCGAGGTCGGGAGCCATCGGGGGGAGCGGCGCGTCCGCGCCGCCGAGTTCTTCCCCGCCTATCGCCAGACTGCGCTCGCCCGCGACGAGCTGATCCTGCGCGTTCGGATCCCGCTCGTCGACGGCCGCGAGACCCGTTTCCGCAAGGTCGGGACCCGCCGTGCCCAGGCGATCTCGAAGGTCGTGATGGCCGTCGCCTGGCGGACCCGCGGTTCAGAGTGGGGCATGTCCGACGTCCGCGTTGCGCTCGGGTCCGTGGCCGCCACCCCGATCCGTGCGGCCGGCGCCGAAGCCGTCCTCGAAGGTGCCCGGCCAACCCCCGAGGTCGCGGCTGCGGCCGCGGAGGCCCTCGCCGCCGAGCTCGAGCCCATCGACGACGTCCGCTCCAGCGCCGACTACCGGCGGATGGTCGCCGCCCGCGTCCTCCACCGGATCGTCCGGGACGCCGGGGGCTGGTGAGCGGCGAGGCGCTCGATCTCGACGGCCTGAACGCCGCCGCGCCGGCGGCGGCGTCGGCGGCCCTCGCCCCGCTCTTCGAGGGCGCTCCCAGGTTCCTCACCCGGCTCGTCGCGGCGCGGCCGTTCGCCGACTGGGACGTCCTCTTCGATGCCGCCCGGGCGACCGCCCACGCCATGCCCGAGATCGACCAGGTCGAGCTCATCGATGCCCATCCGCGCCTCGGTGCGCCGCCGAGAAGCGTCAGCGAGCTCTCGTTCCGGGAGCAGGGCTACGATCGGATCGCCGGAGCCGGCGGCCCGGGCGCGCCCGACGAGCTCGACGTGGCTGCCGAGCTCGAGCGCCTCAACGCCGCCTACGAGGCGCGCTTCGGGTTCCGCTACTGTGTGTTCGTGGATGGCCGGTCGCGAGCGGCGCTCATCCCGGAGATGGCGGCGGCGCTCACGGCAGACCGCTCGGCAGAGCTGCGTCGGGCTCTCGATGCCGTCATCGACATCGCGGCGGCACGCCGAGCGGCGGCCGCACGGCAGTGACCCGTCGGGAGGCGCGTCGGGTGACCCGTCGGGAGGCGCGCCGGGTGGTCCGGCGCTGAACGTGGAGGCAGCGGTGTTCGAGCTCGGCGCAAACCGGTACGGCAAGTCACGGATCAGGCTGGTCACGGTCGCCCGCGAGCCCGACCGTCACGTCCTCCGTGACCTGACGGTCGACGTCGCCCTCGAGGGTGACTTCACCGCGGCCCATGTCGACGGCGACAACACCAACGTCATCGCCACCGACACGATGAAGAACACCGTCTACGCCTTCGCCCGAGACCGCCTCACGGGCGCCCCGGAGGCGTTCGGGCTGGAGGTTGCCCGCCACTTCGCGGCCTATCCGCAGGTCGATCGGGCGTCGGTGACGCTTCGGGAGCACGGCTGGGCACGGATCCCGCTCGCCGACGGCCCTGCCCCCGACGCCTTCTACCGGACCGGCGACCTGACCCGGGTCGCCGTCGTCACCGCGACGGTCGGCGGCGCCACGGTCGAGGCGGGGATCGAGGACCTGACGGTCATGAAGACCACGAAGTCGGCGTTCACCGGCTTCGACCGCGATCGCTACACGACCCTGGCCGAGGCGGACGATCGCCTCATGGCGACGAAGGTCACGGCGCTGTGGGGCTACGGCGAGACCGCCGCCGAGGCCGGCTTCGAATTCGACGCTGCCTTCGAGCGGGCGCGGCGGACCCTGATGACGGTCCTCGCCGAGCACTTCAGCCCGTCGGTCCAGACCTCGGTCTGGCTCATGGCGACGGCGATGCTCGAGGCCGAGCCGTCGATCGACTGGGTCCGGATGGTCCTGCCCAACCTCCACCACTGGACGGTGAACCTGGAGCCCTTCGGGCTGGACAACCCTGGGACCGTGTTCGTTTCGACGACCGAGCCGCACGGCCTCATCGACGCCACCGTCCGGCGCAGCCGCTGATCCGGTGAGGCCGGCCATGGACCCGCATTTCAGCCACCTCTTCGTCGCCGTGCGCGACCTCCACGAGACGTACCGGTTCTACGTCGAGCTGCTCGGGCTCGAGGTCCTCGTGGGTGGCCCCGAGCGGACCTACCTGCGCGTCGGTGGGGGTGGCGGGTTCCACATCGGATTCGAGGCGATCCCTGGTGCCGCCGTCGCGACCGAGGGCATCGAGATCAGGGTCCGGGTCGATGATGTCGATGCCGCATTTGCGCGGCTGCGCGCCGCCGGTGTCCCGAACGACGGCCCGCCGGCCGACCAGGGCTGGGGCGCCCGCCACGCCTGGGTCCGTGATCCCACTGGCTATCGCGTCTCGATCTTCTCGACGGACGGCCCCGGACTGCCATGAGCGCCGAGGTCCGCGGCCCCGCCGTCCCCGGGTCGGACCTGGTCCTGACCCCCGCCGCGCTCGAGTTCCTGGCAGCGTTGGAGGGGCGCTTCCGCGAGCAGCGGGCGGCTCTCCTGGGGCGGCGCGAGGCGCGAGCCGCGGAGATCGCCGCCGGCGCCGACCTCGACTTCCCGGCATCGACGGCTGCGGTCAGGGCCGACGCCTCGTGGCGCGTGGCGGAAACGCCGCCCGACCTCCAGGACCGGCGCGTGGAGATCACCGGCCCGGCTGAGCCCAAGATGATGATCAACGCCCTGAACTCGGGGGCGCGGATCTTCATGGCCGACCTCGAGGACGCGCTCTCGCCGACCTGGGCCAACGTCGTCGGCGGGCAGGCCGCGATCGCTGCGGCGGTTCGGGGAACGCTCGCCTTCGACTCGCCCGAGGGCAAGGCCTACCGGGTGGGGGAGCGACCGGCCGTGCTGCTGGTCCGGCCGCGTGGTTGGCATCTCGAGGAGAAGCACCTGCTCGTGGACGGGGCGCCGCTGTCGGCGTCGCTGTTCGACGCCGGGCTGTACCTGTTCCACAACGCCGCGGAGCGACTGGCGCGCGGGACCGGGCCATACCTGTACCTGCCGAAGCTCCAGTCCCACCTCGAGGCGCGGCTCTGGAACGAGGTCTTCGTATGGGCCCAGGACGCGCTCGGGATCCCGCGCGGGTCGGTCCGGGCGACGGTGCTGATCGAAACGCTCCACGCCGCGTTCGAGATGGACGAGATCCTGTGGGAGCTCCGGGAGCACGCCGCGGGGCTCAATGCCGGCCGCTGGGACTATCTCTTCTCGTGCATCAAGACGTTCGGTGCTGCCCCGCCGGCCGTGCTGCCCGACCGGTCGCAGCTCACCATGACCGTGCCGTTCATGCGGGCCTACACCGAGCTGCTCGTCGCGACCTGTCACCGCCGTGGCGCGCACGCGATCGGGGGGATGGCGGCGTTCATCCCGTCGCGCCGGGACCCCGATGTCAACGCCGTGGCGATGGCCCGCGTCCGCGAGGACAAGGTCCGCGAATCCGGCGACGGCTTCGACGGGACGTGGGTCGCGCATCCGGATCTCGTGCCGCTCGCGACCGAGGTCTTCGACGGTGTGCTGGGCGCGGCGCCGCACCAGAAGGACCGGCTCCATGACGACGTCGCCGTAGGTGCCGAGGAGCTGCGCGACGTGCGGGTCGATGGCGGGCGGGTCACCGAGGCTGGCGTGCGCCTGAACGTGTCCGTCGCGCTCCAGTACCTCGACGCCTGGCTCGGCGGCAACGGCGCGGCCGCGATCAACAACCTCATGGAGGACGCGGCCACGGCCGAGATCTCGCGCTCACAGCTGTGGCAGTGGCGGGTCGCGGGCGCTCCGCTCGAGGATGGCCGGCCCCTGACCGCCGACCGCTATCGCACGATCCGTCACGAGGAGCTCGCCGCGCTCGACGGCGCCGCGACCGGCGCGAGCCACCTCGCCGAGGCCGCCTCGATCCTCGATGCCCTCGTCCTCGCCGACGACTTCGAGCCGTTCCTCACGCCCCGCGCCTACGGGCAGCTGCCGTAGGCGCCGCGCCCGCCCGGCGCCCGCTCGGCGCCGGCGGGAGGCGCAGCTCGGCGCCCGCCCGGCGCCCGCCCAGGCCGCTCTCCCGCCACGCGCGGCACCCCCGCCGCCTCGGCACCCCCACCGCCCCGGCACCCCCGCCGCCTCGGCACCCCCGCCACGCGCGGCACCCCCCGCCGCCCGGCGGCCCATCCTGCCAGACGATCACCCGCGGATCGTTGGGCGTGATCAGCGGCGGGCGAGACTGCCAACCTCTCGCGGGGCGGTCGTCGGTCAGGACGTGATCGGGACGCCTACGTTCGGCGCGCGCAGCCGCACGCGCTTGGTCGGTGCCGGATTCCGCCCAAGGTTCCGGTCGTGTCCGTCTGGCAGGATCCAGAGCGCCCGCTGCACTCGATCAGGGCGTCGGAGCCAGCCCTGCACCGAGCGGCCGTCTTCGGGAAACGCCGCCCGGAGTACGGCGCTGAACTCGGCCAGACGCCGACGGTTCGTCCGCGACTCGGCCAGGACGACCCAAGCGGCGACGTCGGTGGTCAGCCAGCCCCGGTCGCGGACCGCTATCGGGGCGACCCGGCAGCGGCGGTCCATCACGGCCAGCAGCTCGTTGATGTCGACGAGCTCAGTCTTCAGCTCGACGATGAGCAGCCGCCGGTGGATCGGATGCCAGGCAACGAGGTCGATCACGCCTCGCTCGCCGAAGTGGTTGAAGGACAACTCCGGGACGACGATCCAGCCCCCTGCGACGAGCCGTCGTGTCACGGCCTCGCTCATCGACGCGTGTCGACCATGGACGATCCTATCGAGATCGCCGCCTCGCCAGCGAGGCATGATCTCGACCCGGATGTCGAGGGCGGCCGCAACCGCTCGGATCGTCGCAACGGTGACGGCGGCGATGTGACCGCGCTCGAGCCGCGAGACCGTGGCGGCGCTGCAGTGGGCCCGCCGGGCAACGTCGAGCTGTCGGAGGTTCATCCGGAGACGGACCCGGCGAAAGGCGAGGCCGAGGGCGATGTCGTCCATGCAAACTGGAGCATGGCCTGCTCCGCTTATCTGGCGATTACCTGGCCGGCAGGGCGTGGGGCTCGAGGACGACGTCCCAGTGGGCTTTCAGCAACGAGAACCGGCGCCGCTCCTCGGCCCGGTAGCGGTCCTGGTCCGGGAAGAGCCGACGCGCAATCTCCGCGTCGGAGTGCTCCTCGATCGCGGCCCAGTCGCGATACGTGATCGTGACCAGGAAGTCCCAGTCGGCGCGACCGTCGCCGTGGAATCGCGGTTTCGACGCCGTGACGTCGAGGAATCGTCCGGCCGCGAGCTGCTCCCGCAAGATCGGCCAGTGGTTCCGGTCGAAGAGGCCCACGAACTCGTCATGGTCGCCCCAGCCCGTCAGGTAGAAGTAGGCCACCGTCACGGGGCCGCCGACCTCGCTCATCGGACCCTCCTCACTCGCCGGCGCCCTCGCGCTCGACGAACCGACCATAGCCCCGTTCGCCGACGAACGCCCCGTCCCGGACGACAGCTCGGCCGCGGACGAAGACCGACCGTACGGAACCGGAGACCTCGAAGCCCTCGTATGGCGTGTAGTCGCTGGTGTGATGGAGCTCGTCAGCGCGGATCACGCGACGCGCCGCCGGGTCGAAGAGCACCAGGTCGGCGTCCACGCCAACGTCGATGGCGCCCTTCCGGCGCAGGCCGAACCGTCGGGCCGGCGTCGTCGCCAGGAGGTCGACGAGGCGCTCGATCGTGAGCCTCCCGCGGCCGACTCCTGCGCCGTACCCAATCGCGAGGAGCGTCTCGATCCCCGGGGCGCCGTTGCTGATCCGGTCGAACGGCACGCCGCGAAGGGTTGCACCCTTTTCGACTGCCGCCCGGTCGGGAACGTGATCCGTGGCGATGAGGTCGAGGTCGCCGTCAGCCAGGCCGGCCCACAGTGCGTCCTGGTCATCGATCGATCGGAGCGGCGGGGAGATCACGACCTTGGCGACCTCGAGCTCGTCGTCCGCCTCGTACCGGGCGTCGGTCAGGGCGAGGTAGTGGGGGCAGGTCTCGGCTGAGACACGGAGGCCAAGTGCCTTCGCGTCACGGACGTGCCGGAGCGCGTCCGCGGACGAGAGGTGGACGACGTGGACGGGCGCATCGGCCGCGCGGGCAAACGCCATGGCTCGGGCCGTCGCCACGCCCTCCGCGTAG
>DASWGY010000008.1:0-9272 GCA_036393495.1 Candidatus Limnocylindrales bacterium | reverse complement strand
CGGCTAGACGGTCATCTCCGGCGAGGTGGTGCAGCGACTGTGTTCTGACACTGCACATCACCTCCTTTCGTTCGCGGTGAACCCTACTGGATGGCGGACAGTCTCGCAACCGTCGATCCGCGAGGCCCGGGCGGGAGGAGCCGGGACGGACCGGCCAAGGGCCACAGCCCAGCTGGCATGACGAGCGTCGGCGGCGGACTCAGGCCGCCGGCCGCAACAGCCCGCCGCTCGACAGCGAGCCGGCGAGGAACTCCACGGCCCGATCCAGGGCCGGGTCCTCGCCGACGGGCGTGTCGGCCGGGAACTCCACGACGATGTCGGGCACGACGCCGACGTTGTGGATCCATCGCTTGGCGGGGGTGAGCCACTTCGCGACGGTGAGCTTGAGGCCGCCGTTGTCGTTGTCGAAGTCGATCCACTGCTGGACGGTGCCCTTGCCGTAGGACGTCTCGCCGATGAGCGTCGCCCGGCCACTGTCCTGGAGGGCGCCGGCGACGATCTCGCTGGCCGAGGCGCTGCCCCGATCGATGAGGAGGACGACCTCCACGTCGCTGCCGGTCGCGATGCCGTCCTCCGGCAACGCGTCGGTCGCCGTCTCGTTGCCCTGGGCATCGACCTCCCAGAAGACCGGGCCGCTGTCGATGAAGACGCTGGCGACCCGGCGGGCGGCGGTGACGAAGCCGCCGGGATTGCCCCGCAGGTCGATGATCAGCTTGGTCTGGCCGGCGTCGAGGCTGGCCTGGACCGCCTCCACGAACCGCTGGGCGCCGTTCTCCGAAAAGCCCGTCAGCCGGATGTAGCCGATCTCGCCATCGGCGAGGTCGGCGGTGATGACCTCCCGCTGGTGGATCGTGTCACGGGTGATCGAAACATCGAACGGGTCGATGCCTTCGCGTTCGATGCGCAGGACGACGCTCGTGCCCTTCTCGCCGCGGATCCGGTCCCGGGCCTCATCCGGGCTGAGGCCGTCGATGGTCGAGCCGTCGACCTCGGCGATGATGTCGCCGGGCCTGAGACCGGCCTCCTCGGCCGGCGAGCCCTCGAGCGGCGCGACGACGACGAGGCGGCAGTCCGGGCCGAACTCGGCGCAGTCGATGGTCTCGCCCGCGGCGTTGACCGTGCCGATCTCCGCCCCGATGCCCTCGAACTCGCCGTTGATGTCCTGGAGCGTCTGGCGGAAGTCCTCCGACGAGAGGTAGGTCGAATAGGGATCGCCGATGGCCTCGACCATGCCCCGGATCGCGCCCTCGATGATGGCCTTGCGGTCGACCGGCTCGAGCGCATAGCGATCCCGGATCGCCCGATAGGCATCCCAGAACGGCTGAAACGCCTCGGCCTCTGAGCCCGGGGTACCGGGCTGGTTCTCGGTCCGCTGGCCGAGGACGAAGCCGGACATGAAGAGCGACCCACCGCCGAGGACGGCGACGAGGACGACGGCGACGGCGAGGATCCAGCCGCCGCGCCGGGGAGCCGGCGGGACCACGGGCCGGGGCACCTCGCCGGCGAGGAGGCCGGTGGGCTCGGGCGGGGTGTCGGTTGGGCGGGTGGGGTCGTCGGGGAGCATCGCGGCGTGGTCCTCAGCTTTGAACGTGCGAGCGAGCCCGGGCGAGGTCGCCTTCCCGGGCGCCGCTCGGGGCAGCAGGCCTACGTGGGCGTGGTCGATCGTACGCCCGGGGCGAGCTTGGCGGATCGAAGGTGGTGGAAATCGAAGCGAACCGTCGCCGGACCTTCATCGGCGGGATGCCCATGGGGCGGCCGGGCACAGCACCCCGCCGGGTGCAGGAAGCCGCCGCGGCTCAGCGGATCAGGTACGTCCTGACCGAGATCCAGGCCCCGACGACGCCAAGGCCGAGGCCCGAACCGAGCACCAGCAGGCTCACGTCGCGGGCGATCGCCCCGACCCGGATCGGGAGGACCCGGAAGAAGTCGTACATGAAGGCACCCAGGGGATCGGCCAGGGCGGCGATCGTCGCCAGGGTCAGCGCCGCCCCGATCAGGCCGACGAGGGCGCCCTCGAACACGAACGGCCAGCGGATGAACGCGTCGGAGGCGCCGACCAGCCGCATGACCTCGATCTCCTCGGCCCGCCCGACGACGGCCAGTCGGATCGTGTTGATGATGATGAACAGCACGATCGCCCCGATGACCGCGAGGATCGCCAGCCCCGACGTGCGCAGGAAGTCGGTGACCGTCACGACGCGGCCGACGAGATCGGTGATGTTCTTGACCCGCTCGACCGCCGGATCGGCTCGGAGGGTCTCCATGACGATCCCGTAGTCGGCCGGGTCGCGGAGCTTCACCTGGAGGCTGGCGTGGAGGGGGTTCGAATCGAGGTACCGGGTGAGGTCCTCCTCACCCTGCGCGGCGCGGGCCTCGCGGAACCGCCGGAGCGCCTCGTCTTCCGAGACGTAGGTGACCTCGCGGACCTCGGGCAGGGCCGCGATCCGGACCTCCAGGGCGGCCACGTCCGGATCGAGGGCCGTGGCCTTGAGATCGGCCTCGACCTCGACCTTCTGCTCGACGAACGAGAGGGCCGCGAGGAGCCCGTTCTGGACGATGAAGAAGCCGGCCAGGAGGAGGAGCATCAGGGTCATCGTCGCGGTCGCCGCGAGGCTCATCGCGACGTTCCGCCAGAAGCCCTGCCAGGCCCGCGACACGCTGAAGGCAAGGAAGCCGATCACGAGCCGCGCCCGCCCCCGCCCACCTCAGCCACGGCGGTGGTACCCACCGCCGATCTCGTCGCGGATGACCCGGCCGTCCTCGAGGGCGACGACGCGCTTCCGGAGGGCGGTCACGACGTCGGCGTCGTGGGTGGCCATGAGGACGGTCACCCCCAGCTCGTTGATCCGGAGCAGGAGCTGGATGATCTCCCAGCTGATCAGGGGGTCAAGGTTGCCCGTCGGCTCGTCGGCGATGACGAGGCGGGGATCGTGGACGAGGGCCCGGGCGATCGCCGTGCGCTGCTGCTCCCCGCCCGAGAGCTGGCGCGGGAATTGCTCGGCCTGGCCCGTCAGCCCGACGTGGCGGAGGGCCCGCTTCACGGCCGGGCCGATGCGGCCACGCGGCGTCCCGGTCACCTCGAGGGCAAAGGCGACGTTCTCCCGGACCGTCTTCGTCGGCAGGAGCTTGAAGTCCTGGAAGACCGTCCCGATCGTCCGCCGGACGTGGGGCACCTTCCGCCGCGGCAATCGGGCCAGGTCCTGGCCGTCCAGCACGACCTGGCCCGAGGTCGCCAGCTCGTCGCGGATGATCAGCTTCATGAGGGTCGACTTGCCGGCGCCCGATGGACCGACGAGGAAGACGAAGTCACCCTCCGGGATCACGAGATCGACGTCGCGGAGCGCCTCGCGGCCGTTCGGGTAGCGCTTCGTGACGTCGTTGAGGATGAGCAGGTCGCGCCGGGCGATCGGGAGCGGGTGCCATCCGCCGGGATCGGTGGCGCGCTCCGCCGAGCGCTCGTCGGTCGGGCGGTCGGTCACGGCATCGAGGGTCAAGGTTGGCTCCGCGGTTCGAACCGCCCCGGATCGCCGATCCGGAGGCGGGGCTGGACTCCGACCGCGGGCACGGCGCTTGGAGCCATCGTCCCGGCGAGGCTACACCCGCCCGCCCGCCTGCGCCACCGGACGGGGCGTCACAGGAGCCCGGGCGAGATCGGCAGGTAGCGGGCGAAGTCGGCGAATGGGCGGGTCCAACACAGCAGGACCGGGAAGCCCTCGATCCGCAGCCCGGCCCGGACGAGCATCTGGACCGTCGCCCCCGCCGCTCCCGGGACCCAGACCGCCGAGGCCCCGCGGGGCACGACCGCATCGAGGAGGTGGGCGACGATCGGGGCATGGAGGCCAGGGTCGCGGGTCGCCACCGGGCCGATCCGGCCGACTTCCGAGGTGTAGCCGTAGCCCAGGAGGTCGCCCCGGCGATCGCGATAGCTGAACGGGATCCGACCCTGGCGCCGGACGAAGGCGTGGTCCTCGGGATGGTGAATCCCGAGCACCGCGGCGTCGAGCTCGTCGATCTCCGCGTCGAAGCGCCGGCCCGGCCCCCCGCCGGCCGCGTCATCGAGTCGCTCGGCGACCACGTCCGGGGGCAGGGCGCCAAGGAACTCCGGCCGGGTCGGCCGGCCGACGAAGTTGAACATCGGCAGGCGAGGCACGATCCCGAATGCCGCGTAGAGGCCGTTCGAGATCGGCTGGGCGGCATCGGTGACCGTGGCGAGCGCGCCGCTGTCGGTGGCCGCGGGGAGGACTCGGCGGAGGAGCTCGCGGCCGATGCCCGAGGCCTGTTCGCCGGGCCGGACGAAGAGCATCGACAGGAACCACACGCCACCGCGTCGAACGGCTGACACGAAGCCGATGACGTCGCCGTCGGTCGCCGAGCCGTCATCGGCCCTTCGGGTCGCGACCCAGAAGCTGTCGGGATCCGTGGCCAGGGTGTGGGCGTGGACGAGGCGCAGGGTCGGGTTCTCGGGCGGGATCTCGTACTCGCCCATCGGGACGAGATAGTCATTCAGGGCGTCACGCCAGGTGCGCTCGCAGGCCGGCAGGTCGGCCTCGGTGGCCGGGCGATAGGCGACGACGTCGGCCGCGGGAGCCGGCTCGATCATTCGGCCTCTGCCGCGGCGGCGACGGCACCCGTCGCGAGGCGCTCCAGCTCGGCGGCCATGAAGGCATCGAGGTCGCCGTCGAGGACGGCTCCCGTGTTCGACGTCTCGTGCGAGGTGCGGAGGTCCTTGACCATCTGGTAGGGGTGGAGGACGTAGCTCCGGATCTGGTTGCCCCAGCCGGCCTCGACGTGCTCGCCGCGGAGCTTGCGGAGCTCGGCCTCCTTCTCCTCGAGTGCTCGCTCCAGGAGGCGGGCCTTGAGGACCTTGATGGCCGTTTCCTTGTTCTGGGTCTGGCTCCGTTCGTTCTGGCTCTGGGCCACGATGCCGGTCGGGAGGTGGGTCAGTCGAACCGCCGAATCCGTCTTGTTGACGTGCTGGCCGCCGGCGCCCTGGGATCGGAAGGTATCGACACGGATCTCGTCCCAGTCGAGCTCGATCTCGACGTCGTCGTCCACCTCGGGCCAGACCTCGACCAGGGCGAACGTCGTCTGGCGCCGCTTCTGGGCGTCATAGGGGCTGATCCGGACGAGGCGATGGACGCCCCGTTCGGCCCGCAGCCAGCCGTACGCCCGTCGGCCGTCGACGCCCACGGTGACGCTCTTGAGGCCGGCCTGCTCGCCTTCCTGCTGGTCCAGGACCTCGGTCCGGTAGCGATGGCGCTCGGCCCAACGGAGGTACATCCGGAGGAGCATCTCGGCCCAGTCGGTGGCCTCTGTCCCACCGGCGCCTGCGCTGATCGTCAACAGCGCCGCCCGATCGTCGTACTCGCCCGAGAAGAGGAGCGCCGTCCGCTCGCGGGCGAAGTCGGTCTCGAGGGTCGCGGCCTCGCGCTCGAGCTCTGCCGCGAGCTCGCTGTCGTCGGACTCCTCGACGAGCTCGACCATCGTCTCGAGGTCGGCGGTCCGGGCCAGGAGGCCGCGCCAGAGCTCGATCTCCGAGCGCAGGCCGTCCGCTTCGCGGAGGACCTTCTGGGCGGCACGCTGATCGTCCCAGAACCCGGGTTCCTGGGTCAGCGCCTCGAGCTGGGCGACCCGTGCCTCGCGACCGGGGAGGTCAAAGACGCCCCGATGTCGACCGGATCCGCTCCGCCAGGTCCCGGACCATCAGTTCCGGACCCGGAGATCCTGGAGCAGGATCGGGCGGAGCTCGATGAGTCGGAGGGCCGACTTGCTCCGGGCGACGACGGGGTTCACGCAGGGGCAGTAGCCGTTATGGGGACAGACACCGCAGTTACCGTCGCAGTCGAGGGCGGCGGCATAGCTGCAGGTCCGGCAATCTCGCTCACAGGCGATCAGGTCAACGAAGCTTGCTTCCTCGGCCTGCTTCACAAATCCCTCACTTCACACCATGGGCACGGTGGTCGGGCGCGGGGGGCTGCCGGTGGGACGTTCACGTCCCGTGCTCGGGAAGTTGCGCGAAGTATAGGTGCGAACGTGCGGATCGCCAAGGGGTCGAGGAGGCGTTTCTGCGAGATTCGTGGCCGGTTTCGGCCGGCGGGA
The DNA here is from genome assembly GCA_036393495.1 of Candidatus Limnocylindrales bacterium. Classification (GTDB taxonomy): domain Bacteria; phylum Chloroflexota; class Limnocylindria; order Limnocylindrales; family CSP1-4; genus UBA5189. The sequence goes on along the minus strand of DASWGY010000008.1, from coordinate 3,173 downwards.
CGGGTCGGCCGGGTCGGGATGGGTCGAGACGGGCGGGGACGGGCAGGCGTCGGTCATCCGCCCCCGACCGCGCTCGCCTCGGACACGAGATGGCCGGCCCCCAGGAAGTAGACCGCGAGGGCGCCGAGCTCATGGACGGTCGCCTCGAGCTGCCAGCCGAGGCTGGTATCGACGGGGCTGGTCCGGGTCGGCGAGCCCCAGGCCACGATCCTCTCGTCGGTCGCGATCCGGAGGACGCGCAGGAGGTGCGTCCGGTCGCTGACGAAGACGGCGCTCGCCAGGCCCTCGGCCCGCATCAGGCGGCCGACGTTCTCCAGCGATTCGAGGGTCGTCCGGCCCTCGTCCTCGGCGAGGATCGCGGTCTCGGGAACTCCGCGGGAGATGGCGTACGCACGCCCGGCGGCGGCCTCGGTCGTCCGGTCCCCCCGGGCCTTGCCGCCGGTCACGATGAGGATCGGGGCGACGCCGGCGACCCACAGGTCGACGGCATGGGACAGGCGGGCCTCGAAGATCCGTGACGGCGTGCCGTCGTACTGGGCCGCACCGAGGACGACGATGGCGTCGGCCGAACGGGCCTCGTCCCGACCGCCCTGATCCCAGATCCGATAGGTCGTGTAGGCGGTCGTGAGGGCGATGCCAATGACCACGGCGACCGAGAGGCGGGCGAGGTGTCGCACCGGGGCCTCGGGGCGGCCCTGGTCAGCCGCCGGACCGCATCAGCGGCCGTGGCACTTCTTGTACTTCAGACCCGATCCGCACCAGCAGGGGTCGTTGCGGCCGATCTTCTGGCCCGTTGGCGTGTGGCCCGGGCGGGCCTGCTGCCCGGCCGCGGCCGAGCCGGCGAGGCCCGCGCCAGCCGCTCCGGCGCCGCGGAGGATGCCGCCGCCCGAGGGTCGGTTCGCAATCGCAGACCGCCCGGCGACGGCCCCGGCAGCGCCGGCGACCGCAGCCCGCCCGGTCGCGCCCGACCCGTTCGAGCCGCCGGGGCCCTGCTGGCCCGGGCCGGCCATTGGGAAGACTCCCGCCGGCGGTGCCGCCGGCGCGGGGGCGCGGGTGAGCGTCACCCGGAAGATCGTGCTGGCCACCTGGTGCCGGATGAAGCCGCTCAGCTCCTCGTACAGGCGGTAGGCCTCCTTCCGGAACTCGTTGAGCGGGTCCTGCTGGGCGTAGCCACGGAGGCCGATGCCACGGCGCATGTCGTCGAGCTCGGTCAGGTGCTCGACCCACAGGGAATCGATGGTCCGGAGCAGGACGAAGCGCTCGATGAGCGTCCACTCCGTCCCGATCTCCGCCTCCCGAGCGTCGAGCTTGGCGCTGGCGAGATCCTTGAGGTGCTCCCCGACGGCCTCGCGGGAGCGGAGATCGAAGAGCTCCTCCGGGTCGACTTCTTCGGCTGTGAAACCCATCCGCCTGAGGGCTTCGCCGAAGGCGTCCATCGACCACTCGCCGGTGGCCCCGATCCCCAGGTGGGTGTCGGCGAGGACATCGATCTCGTCGTCGAGGAAGACCCGGACGGTCTCGGTCAGGTCCTCGTTCCGGAGGACCTTGTCGCGCTCCGCGTAGATCGTCTCGCGCTGCTTGTTGATGACATCGTCGAACTCGACGACCCGCTTCCGGATGTCGAAGTTGTAGCCCTCGACCCGGGACTGGGCGCTCTCGATCGTCTTGCCGACGATGCCCGATTCGATGTAGGTGTCGTCGTCCAGGCCGAGGCGCTCCATGAGACCGGTCACCCGCTCCGAGGCGAACCGCTTCATGAGGTCGTCCTCGAGGGACAGGTAGAAGCGCGACGAGCCCGGGTCGCCCTGCCGCCCGGCCCGGCCTCGAAGCTGGTTGTCGATCCGCCGGCTGTCGTGTCGCTCGGTGCCGATGATGTGGAGGCCGCCGGCGTCGACGACCCGGACATGGTCCTCGTCGCAGATCCGTTTCGCCTCGGCGAGGGCCTCGTCGTAGATGGCCTTCTCGACCTCGGCCGGGTTGAGGCCCTGGCGGTGGAGGATCTCCGAGGCCAGCCCAGCCGGGTTGCCACCCAGCTGGATGTCCGTGCCCCGGCCGGCCATGTTCGTGGCGATCGTGACCGCGCCGGTCCGGCCGGCCTGGGCGACGACCTGCGACTCCTTCTCGTGGAACTTGGCGTTGAGGACCTCATGCTTGATCCCGCGCCGGGTGAGCAGCTCGCCGAGCTTCTCGGACTTCTCGACCGACACGGTGCCAACGAGGACCGGCCGCCCGACCTCCTGCATCTCGGCGATGTCCTCGATCACGGCGTTGAACTTGGCGTTCTCGCTGCGGTAGACGAGGTCGGTCTCGTCATCCCGGACCATCGGCCGGTGGGTCGGGATGGCCACGACCTCGAGCTTGTAGATCTTGTGGAACTCCTCGGCCTCGGTCATCGCCGTGCCGGTCATCCCGGCCAGCTTGTCGTAGAGCCGGAAGTAGTTCTGGAAGGTGATCGTGGCCAGGGTCACGCTCTCGCGCTGGACGCGGAGCCCTTCCTTGGCCTCGATCGCCTGGTGGAGGCCCTCGCTCCAGCGGCGACCCGGCATCTGGCGGCCGGTGAACTCGTCGACGATGACGATCTCGCCGTCCTTGACGATGTAGTCGCGGTCGCGCTTGTACAGGGCGTGGGCCCGGAGGGCCTGCTCGAAGTGGCGGGCGAGTCGCGGGTCGGCGTCGTAGAGGTTTTCGACGCCGACGAGCTTCTCGATCTTGTCGACGCCCTCTTCGGTCGGTGAGACGGCCCGGTCCTTGAGGTCGACGAAGAAGTCGCCGTCCTCCGGATCGCCCTGGATCCAGTCCTCGCGCCGTTCGCGCAGCCGAGGCACGAGCCGGGCGAACTGGTAGTAGAGATCGGCCGACTCCTCGGCCTGGCCGCTGATGATGAGCGGCGTCCGGGCTTCGTCGATGAGGATGTTGTCGACCTCGTCGACGATGCCGAAGAAGCGCTCGCGCTGGACCCGCTGGTCGAGCTCCGTGACCATGTTGTCGCGGAGGTAGTCGAACCCGAACTCGTTGTTCGTGCCGTAGGTGATGTCGGCCGCGTAGGCCTCGCGGCGGGTGACCGGGCGGAGGTTGATGAGGCGCTCGTCGTTGGTCGGGTAGCCCGGCTCGAACACGAACGACGCGTCGTGGGTGATCATCCCGACGCTCAGGCCGAGGAAGTGGAAGACGGG
>DASWGY010000007.1:0-8352 GCA_036393495.1 Candidatus Limnocylindrales bacterium | reverse complement strand
GGCCACGACGGTCCCCCCGGACTCCTCGATCAACCGGGCGATCCCCTCGCGGATCAGGGCCGAATCCTCGGCGATCACGACCCGGAGCGGCGCGGTCTCCATGCCCGGAATCATGCACCGAGCGATATCGCCGCGCAGCCTCCCTCTGGAGCGACGACGTGGCGCGGCGGGGCGCCGTGCACCGCGACGGGGTGGCTGCGCCGGGCCAAGCCTGCTGGCCGGAGCCGTGGCTGACCCCCGACGATCGGCGGCTGCCAGCCGCCCGAAAGTGGGGGTCGGAGAGGGCGCCGCCCGCGGGTACCGTGGGCTGGCCATGATCGGGACGGGGGCTCGCTCCGCGCATTTCGGCCGCGCCGTCGGCGTGCTGCTCGCCATCCTCCTCGGCCTGTCGGCCTTGCCATTGGCGATGCCAGCGGCCGCCGAGGAGGCCGTCCTCGTTCGCTACGGCGGCGCTGACCGCTACGCGACCGCGGCTGCGATCTCGGCCGCCTCGTTCGAGCCCGGCGTCGCCGCGGTCTTCGTCGCGACGGGGGCCAACTTCCCGGACGCGCTCGCGGGGGCAGCCGCGGCGGCCGCTGAGGATGCCCCGACGCTGCTCGTGACGAGGACTGCCATCCCGGCAGCCACTCGGACGGAGCTCGGCCGCCTGAAGCCGGCGCGGATCGTCATCCTCGGGTCGGCGGGGGTCATCTCGAGCAGCGTCGCGGAGGCGCTCCGTCCGTACACGAGCGGGCCCGTGGTCCGGCTCGCCGGCGATGACCGGTACGCGACCGCGGCCGCGATCTCCAGCGCAACGTTCGCACCGGGCGTCGGCAGGGTCTATGTCGCGACCGGCGCCAACTTCCCCGACGCGCTTGGGGGCGCGGCCGCTGCGGGCCGAAACGGGGCGCCGGTTCTGCTCGTGGCCCGTGACCGCATCCCGGACTCGATCGCTGCGGAGCTGCGACGCCTCGCTCCGGCCGAGATCATCATCCTTGGCGGGACTGCCGCCGTGTCGGCGTCGATCGAGGAGGCCCTACGGGGCTACACGAGCGGAGCGGTCAGCCGGCTCGCCGGCTCGGATCGCTACGACACGTCGCTGGCCATCTCGCGGGCGACCTACGAATCCGCGACCAGCGTCTACCTCGCCACCGGCGCCGACTTCCCCGATGCGCTCGCCGGGGCTCCCCTCCGGGGGCCGCTCCTGCTGACGCCGGGAGCCTACCTCCTGCCGGCCGTCCGGGCCGAGATTGTCCGCCTCGGGGCCAGCCAGGTCATCGTCCTCGGGTCGTCGGCCGCCATTCGGGAGTCGACAGCTCACGAGGCGGCCGGGCTGCCCTACGCCGACCCCAGCGGCCGCTGGATCGGGAATCTCTACGACGGGCGCGCCGTCCGCTACCAGCAGCCGGACGCGACCGCCTGTACGGCCACCGCGATCATGATGATGTTGAACATGGCTGCCTATGGCGGCGCCGTGGCACCGGACGGGTTTGCCTGGACGCCCAGCCAATCGTTCGATGTCCAGTCGGCGATCCTGGCCTGGGAACGTGAGCACATGACCCAGCCCAGGGCCGGGACCGTGGGCTCCGATCCACACGGCTGGCGCAACGCCCTCAACCACTTCGGTTGGGGCTCGATCGAGAGCGACGTCTACCGTGATCTCGCCTTCGGCAGTCTCGACTCGGCATTGAAGCAGGCGATCGTCAGCGCGGCCCAGTTCGGCAAGCCGACCGGCCTCCTGATGCAGAACGGCACGCACGCGGTGGTCCTCAACGGCTGGGACGTCACCGGCGACGACCCGCGAACAGGATCGCTCGACTTCGGAATCCTGGGTGTCTACCTGACGGATCCCTGGCAGCCCAACGGCCACCGCAACTACTACGTCACGCAAGCAAGCCTCGCCGCAGGCTCCCCGTCCGTCCGGTTCGGGCCGTACCTGGAGACCGATTCGACGGCGACCGATCCGATCGACGGCCAGGTCGGTCGCGACGAGTGGTACGGCCGGTACGTGATCGTCGCCGCGATCCGGTAGCTCGTCCCGACCCGTCGGTCGATCGCGTAGCGCATCGACGGCGGCCGCCGCCGGGCTACGGTGCGACCAGCTCCGGCTCGCCCTGCTCGCGCCAGACCGACTCCGCCAGCCCGCAGTACCTCGAGTCGCCCCGCTCGACCAGCCGCAGCGCGGTGCCGCTCGGCTCGAGTGGGACGTCGACGAGGGTCGCTGGAAGATCGAACCGCCCCTCGCCGTGGCCGTCCACCATCGGCTCGACGTCGATCTCCAGCGTCCAGGCGCCAACCGGGTAGTCGCAGCGCTCGTGGCCTCGCGCGAGGGTCGCCGCAACCGTGACCGGGCGACCGGCAGGCAGCAGCAGGCGACCGGCCGCGTCGGCCTCCAGCTGCGCGGCCAGGAGCGCCCCGAGATCGGGCTCGCCCCAGCAGCGGTCGCTGAGGCCCGCGTCGTCGGGGGCCCAGTGCGGCCCGACGAGACAGACCCGCGGCGGCTCGGCCAGCGCCACGTCGACGTTCGATTCGAGGCGCAACTCGAGCTGGATCTCGTCGAGGATGCGAACGGGCACGAGTCGCACCCCCTCCTCGATGCCGAAGTCGGCGATCGCCAGGGTCCCCCTGTGCGAGACGGCATCGACGCCGACCGAGACCTCGATCCCGGCGGCCAGGTCGCGAGCCGCTGCCGCTCGTCGCTCGGGCGATCCTGACGTGGCGATGGACCAGGCCAGGAAGCCCACGCCGGCGACCGCCGCGACGGCCATGGCGAGGACAACGACCCGGACCCGGCGGCCCGCGGGCCTGTCGCTCATTCGCTGCCGCGAACCTCGAACACCCCGAGGCGCACGGAGGCGATGACGGTGGCCGCGACGAGGGCGATGGCCGCGTACGGGACGGCGGTGGAGCCGACGATCGATTCGATCGATGACGGCTCGATCGTCTCGGCGATGCCGCGAACGTACTCGCGGACGCTGAAAACCTGGCTGCCGGGCAGGAGGCCGGCCAGGAGCCCCTCCCAGATGAGGGCATAGCCGAGGCCCACGAGCAGCCCCCGGCTCGTGACGATGCTGAGGGCCACGAAGATCGCGGCGTACAGATAGGACCCGACGAGCACACCGATCGCGATCGCGAAGGTGGCCGGCAGCGGCTCCGATCCCGGCCGGGCGATGAGGATGCCGGCGAGGACCGTCGAGGGCACGAGCATCGCCGCCGTCAGGGTGCCCGCGACAGCGACCTTGGCGAGAACGATCGTCGATCGTCGAATCGGCTTCGTGAGGACGTGAACGGCGGTCCCGTCCTCGAGCTCGGAGCCGAGGGCGGCTGTCCCGAAGACGAGTGCCACCAGCGGCAGGACCACCCGGATCACGATCCCATCCAGGATCGCCCCGACTTCCGCCGTTCCGGGACGGGCGTTGGCTCGGACCAGCAGCCCGACCAGGATCGGGACGCCGGCAAGGAGGAGCATGAGCAGGGTTCGACGCCGCCCGAGCAGGGCCCGCAGGGTGATCGTTGCGATCTCGACGAAGATCGTCATCGGCGGCTCACGAGATAGGCGAAGACGCTCTCGAGCGAGTCGTCTGTCGGGGCGACCTCGAACAGGGAGACGCCGGCATCGCGGGCGACACGGGCGACCGCCCGGGTGAATCCGCCGAACTCGGCGACCTGGACCGTCAGCCTCCCATCCCGGAGCTCCGTGCCGAAGACGGCCGGCTCGGCCATGAACGCGGCACCGAGGCGGCGATCATCGGACGATCGGACGACGAAGGTGTGCGGCCGATCCGTCATGAGCCGGCGGATCTCGCGGAAGTCGCCGGACGCGGCCAGCCGGCCGGCGTGGATGACGAGCACGCCGTCGGCGAGTCGCTCGACCTCCTCGAGGATGTGCGACGAGAACAGGATCGCCCGGCCGGCCTCGGCCATCGACCGGAGGAGGCCGATCATGTGGAGCCGCTGGCGCGGGTCCATGCCATTGAACGGCTCATCGAGGAGCAGGATCGGCGGCTCGTGGACGAGCGCGCCGGCGATCTTGACCCGCTGGCGCATGCCCTTCGAGTAGGTTCCCACCGGGCGATCCGCGGCGCCTTCCAGGTCAACCGTCGCGATCGCCCGGGCGGCCGCCGCGCGCGGGTCCGGGAGGCGCTGGAGTCGGGCGGCCATCTCCACGAACGCCCGGCCGGTGAGGAAGGCGTGGACGGCCTCCCGCTCGGGGACCAGCCCGACCGAGCGGTAGACGTCCGGGTTGTGCCAGGCCGCCTGGCCGTCGATCGTGACCGTGCCGGCCGAGGGGCGAAGGAGGCCGGCCAACATGTGGAGGATCGTCGTCTTGCCGGCGCCGTTGGGCCCGAGGAGGCCGGTGATCCCGGCGCCCAGGGCGAAGCTGACATCGTTGACGGCGACGACGTTGCCGTACCACCGCGAGACCCGTTCGAGGACGAGCGCGGACGCGGGCTGTCCCGGCGCGGCGGCGAGCGCGGGGACCGTCGGAGCCGCGGTCACGTGGCGATCCTGGCGAAGCGCCGGAGGGTGATCGCGATCGAGCCGGCGATCCCCACGACGGCCGCCCCGATGAACGCGATCCCCGGCAAGTCGATGAAGAAGAAATCCGAGTCGAGGCGGGTGTCGAACAGGAAGGCGTTCGTGCCATCGAGGATCGCGGTCGGGCTGGAGAGGGTCAGCCACGTGCCGATCGTCGACGAGCCGAGGCCTACAACGATGCCGGCGACGACGTTGGGGATCGTGAACAGGGCGATGATCCCGGCTACGGCGTAGGCCCGCCGCGGGGTGAAGGCCGAGACGACCATCGACAGGCCACCCAGGAGGCCGGCGGCGAGGGCCGACTGGGCAAGGACCGGTCCGACCGATGGCAGGTCGTCGCCCACGGCCTTGGGGATGTCCGGCGTCAGCAGGACCCGGCCAAGGAACAGGATTGCCTGGGGCACCAGCTCCAGGATCAGCAGCGCCGACATGAACCCGCCGATCCGGGCCAGGGCGTAGTCGGAGCGGCGGAGGGCGCGGGCAAAGTACAGGGCCAGCACGCCGTGGCGCTGGTCCCGGCCGAAGAGCTCCGGGGCCTGGGCCGCACAGAAGAGGATGACGATCGTCGAGATCGTGCCGGCGTAGGTGTCGAAGCGGATCGGGACCTGGTCGTTGAACTCCTCGCCGCCACCGAACTGGGCGAAGAGGGTCAGGGCCGCCACGATTCCGACCGCCGGGAGGATGGCCAGGACCCCCAGGATGATCGGCGCGATCTTGGCCCGGCCGCCGCGGCCGATGCCGTACGACGAGCGGAGGCTGTGGAAGAAGAGCGAGCGAATCGCATGGGCGCGGCCGAGGCGGGTTCCCTCGTAGCGGCGGTAGCCGATGTCGTAGATCGAGCCGGCCGGGCCGCCATTGGCGGCGGCCGCGCTGATCGTCGGGTCGGTCACGGCTGGCCACCGCCGCCGCTCGGCTCGACCGCCGCGGTCGGGACGTCGCGGAACAGATCCTCGAGCCGGTGCCGGCGCCGCTCGATCCGGACGAGCGGCAGCCCCAGCTCGGCCACGGCATCACGGACGAGGTCGTACGGCCGCTCATCGGCGGCATCGACCAGGACGGCCCGACCATCGACGACGACCTCGAGCCCCTCGGCCGCCAGCCGGGCGGCCAGCGACGGGGCCCCCTCGTCGACCTCGACCGCCAGCGTCCCGGTCTGCTCGACGAACTCGTGGAGGGGCGCCGACCGGAGGAGCCTGCCGCCCTCGATCGCGACGAGGTGGCTCCCGACCCGCTCGATCTCGCCGAGCAGGTGGGTCGCGACGATGACCGCGATCTTGAACTCCACCCCGATCCGGTGGATGAGCTCGAGCATCTCGTCCCGGCCGCTCGGATCGAGCCCGTTGGTCGGCTCGTCGAGGAGCAGGAGGACCGGGTCGTGGACGAGCGCCTGGGCCAGCTTGACCCGCTGCTTCATGCCAGTCGAGTAGCCACCGATCGCCCGGTAGCGCTCCTCGTACAGGCCCACGTGGCGGAGGACCTCGGCCGTCCGCTCCCGGGCCGCCGTGCGAGGGAGGCCCGAGATGAGCGCCATGTGGGACACGAAATCCGTGGCCGAGGCGTCAGGCGGGAGGCAGTCGTGCTCGGGCATATAGCCGACGCGCTGGCGGATGTCGGTGCCTCGGGTCCGGACGTCGAGGTCGAGGACGGTCGCCTCGCCCGACGTTGCGCCGAGGAGCCCGAGGAGGATCTTGAGCAGGGTGCTCTTGCCGGCGCCGTTCGAGCCGACGAGCCCGACGATGCCCGGTTCGATGTCGACCGTCAGGCTGTCGAGGGCCGTGATCGAGCCGTCGTAGCGCTTGGTCAGGTTCCGGATCGAGATGAGCGGCACGGGCGCAAGGGTACCCTGCTGCGCCGACCTCCGATCAAGGCCCGATCGGCCTGTTCAGGGCCTGCCAGCCGTCGGCGACGGACCGTCGGCGGCCGACCGCGATCTCTGCGAAGATCGCGCCATGACGTCCCGCCCGCGATGGTCCCGATGACCCGTCGCGGGATCGTCCTCTTCGCCTCGATGTCGGTCATCTGGGGCATTCCCTACCTGTTCATCCGGATCGCCGTCGAGGAGATCTCGCCGTCCGTCCTCGTCCTCGGCCGGACGGCAATCGCCGCGGCGATCCTCCTGCCGATCGCCGTCCTCCGCGTCGATCTCCGCCCGATCCTCGCGCGGTGGCGCTGGGTTGTCGCATTCACCGTGGTCGAGATCGCCGTGCCGTGGGTGATGCTCGGAGCCGCCGAGCAGCACATCTCGAGCTCGTTGGCGGGCCTCCTGATCTCCGGGGTCCCGCTCGTGGGTGCCGCGATCGCCCTGGCGACGCGCGGCGCTGACCGGTTCGGCCGTGCAGGGCTGGCTGGCCTGCTCGTCGGCGTCGCAGGCGTCGCGGCGATCGTCGGCGGGGACCTCGGAACCGCCGACCCGGTCGCGTTCCTCGAGATCGCCGTGGTCGTCGTCGGCTACGCCGTCGGCCCGGCGATCCTGGCCCGCCGTCTCGGCGGGCTGTCGTCACTTGGGATCATGGCCGTGTCGCTGGCCCTGTGTGCCGTCGTCTACATCCCGATCGCGGCGGCCCAGTGGCCGGCCACGATGCCCTCGACGAACGTCCTCGGCGCGGTCGCGATCCTGGCGGTCATCTGCACGGCCGCGGCCTTCCTCGTCTTTGCCGCGCTCATCGATGAGATCGGCCCGGTCCGGGCGACGGTCATCACCTACGTGAACCCGGGCGTGGCGGCCGTCCTCGGGGTGGTCGTCCTCCACGAGACCTTCACCGCCTCGATGGGGATCGGCTTCGGCCTCATCATCCTCGGCTCGGTCCTGGCCACGCGCCGACCGGCCGCCATGGAGGCCGACCGTCAGGTGCCGGCAGAATCGGTCGCCTGATCTGATTCCGGTTCCCCGACCTCGGAGCGGAAGGCCGGCTACTCGAGCCACTCCAGGTCGAAGTCGTGCGAAAGCTGCGCGTACAGCGCGTCGTCGAGGGTCCCGGCCTGGCTCGCCTGGGCGATCGCGTCGAACCAGGCGTCGAGGCCGGCGGGTACGGCAAGGAAGAGGTAGCGCGACGACGTCGCCAGCGGGTTCCGGAGGGCATGGGCGAGGTTCCTCGGCAGCCGCGCAAGGCCGCCGGCCTCCAGGCTGAGGGTCTCGTCGACGAGGCGGACCTCCAGCGCCCCATCGAGGACGTACGCGAACTCATCCTCGCGGCGATGGACGTGGAGCCGATTTCCGGTCCCGCCCTCGAAGGACGACTCGAAGATGCAGAGCGCGCCGCCGGTCTGCGGCCCTGTCAGCTTGTGGGTGACACCGAGGACGTCCAGGGTCGTCCCACCGCCGGCCGGGACGATGATTGGGCGGTTGCCGTCTGACGGGTCCATCCACGGATTGTGCGCCGCGGCAGGGCGGCTGGAACGCTCCCGCGAGTCCGCCCGGGCGTCGTCTCAGGGCGGCGGGACCAGGCGCCGGGGCTTGATCCGGCCGGCGTCCTCGGCGAACGGGCCGGTCCCGATCGGGTGAACCGTGACCACCGGCTGCATGGCGTCGGGGAACTCGTGGAGGGCCTCGCGGAAGTCAGCGTTGAGGGCCTCGAGGCCGTCCCGGAACAGGTCGACGAGCGACGCGGCCCAGGCGTCGTCGCTCGCGGCGCCGCGGGCCAGCTCGAGGGCGATCGCCGGCCTCGGCGTGCCGTCAGACCCCGTGGCTCCGGTCAGGAGGAACGACTGGAGCCGCCGGGCCAGGTCGGGCTTGCCGTAGACGATCGCCTCGATGTCCTCGGGGTAGATGTTGGCGCCCATGACGCTGATCGTGGCGTCGCGCCGGCCGTAGATGAAGACGAACGGCAACGGGAT
>DASWGY010000006.1:0-23365 GCA_036393495.1 Candidatus Limnocylindrales bacterium | reverse complement strand
GGCCGGGGCGGCCGGGGCGGCCGGGGCGGCCGGGGCGGCCGGGGCGGCCGGGGCGGCCGGGGGTGTTGCGCATGGCGGGGTCAGCATACACGACGAAGTTACATCCTAGCCGTCGCGATGTAACTTGACCTAGGGCCTGTTACGTGGATGTCAATCCACCAGCGGCCATGTACGCGAGCAGGCCGCGAATGCAAGCGTCGCAACTTGGCTCGGGCCCCTGCGATCAGAAGCCGTCACGAGTGTGGGCTCGATCGCTGCCGAGGAGGCCGATCGAGGGCCTGGGGTTTCGAGTAACGGGCAGCCGCAGGCGTTCCGCTATCGCAGGATAATCGGCACCTTCTGCGCTCAGCCGCTCGCACCTGAGGCGGCCCGCCCTTCACCGCTTTCGGCCGGACGGCTCCCAAAGCACGTGCGTTACCAACTACGCCACACCCCGAGGCGACCGGATCATACGACCTCGACGGCGGCGCTCCGGCTCAGGACGGTCGTCGGCTGTGAGCCGGGTGCAAGCCGGACCGAGGAGCGTCCGGCGCGATCGGAAGCCGGATTCGGCGAGGATGACCGCCGGCCGGGAACTCGGCCCCGGCGCGGCGACGTCATGGGATTCGACGCCGGGCGGACAGGCAGGCAGAGCGGTCCGTCCGGCGTCACCACGATCGCCGGCGTCACCGCGATCGAGGGAGGCGCGTCCAGGCCACTCGGCCCGGACCCCACCGGACCACACCGCATTGCATCAGACGAAGACGACGCTGGTAGACTCCGCGCGGACGGTGGTGCCCGACCGGCCGTACGGACGAACCTCAACAGGGAGCTCGAACGCACGTGCACGCACGTCGGGTGCGGTCGCCGGGTCGTGAGACCCACGCGACCCGTCGCCCCACACGATCGGTCAGCGCGGCGCCGCGCCGCCGTCCCGCGAGCCGAGCCGCCGCCCGCGACGCGGCCTTCTTCGCCCCCGACGACATCCGCCGGACCGTCGCCGCGCTCGCCTCGGCGATCGTCCCGGGCCTCGGACAGCTCATGAACGGCCGGCGACGGCTGGCCCAGTGGTTCGGGCTGCCGTTCCTGCTCCTCGTCGCGATCGGAATTCTGGTCGTGGCAACCCGCTCGCCGGCGCGGCTGTTCGCCTCGGTCGTGTCACCTACGGTCATGGGCACCCTCCTGACCCTCAACCTCGTGATCCTGGGCTGGCGCCTGGTCTCGGTCGGGCACGCCTTCTTCGACCGGAGGTACGTGAGTCGATCGGGCCGCGCGGGCGTGGCCGGCTTGGCCCTCGTCGCGGTCGCGGTCGTCGCTCCGCACGCGATCGCCAACTCGTGGGGCAGCGCGGCACAGGCGACGTTCGCCCAGATCTTCGAGGACGACCGCTCGTCCGGCCCCGGCATCCAGGTCGCGGCCGAGCACGGACCAGGCCACGACGAGCGAATGAACGTCCTGATCGTCGGCATCGACAAGACGCCCTGGCGGACGGCGACCCTGACCGATTCGATGATGGTCGTCTCGATCGACCCCGTCGGGGAGACGGCGACGATCGTGTCCCTGCCCCGCGACCTCGTCAGGGTGCCGCTCGGCGACGGCAACGTCTTTGGGCCGAAGCTGAACTCCCTGATGGCCTATGCGGATCGCCATCCCGAGGATTTCCCCGAGGGCGGGATGCGAGCCCTCGAGGACGCGATCGGAGCCCTCCTCGGCATCGAGGTCCATTACTACGCCAAGATCGATTTCTACGGCTTCGTCGAGCTCGTCGACGCGGTCGGGGGCGTCGACATCGACGTCAAGAAGGCGTTCTACGACGAGACCTACGATGGTATTGGGGTCAACCCGAAGGGCGTCTACGGCTGGGGCGTCGAGGTCGGCGTCAACCACTTCGGCGGCTGGGAGGCGCTCGCCTACTCGCGGGCCCGCAAGGCCGACGGCGAATCCGACTTCACCCGGGCCGGCCGCCAGCAGGAGGTCATGCTCGCCCTGCGTGACAGGATCCTGTCCGACGGCAGCCTGCTCATGAACCTGCCGGCGCTCCTCGCCGCATTCGGCGACCTCGTCACGACCGATCTCCCGACGGATCGCCTGCCCGACCTCGCCGCGATCGCCGATGACATGGACGATGACGCGATCGTCCGAGCGATCCTGAAGAAGCCGCTCATCAACACCGGCGGCATCGACCCGGTCTACGGTTCCATCCAGGTCCCCGACTACGAGGCCATCCTCGCCGTCGCCGCGACGCTCTTCCCGCCGCCCGGCGAGATGCCCCAGCCGTGGCCGACGCCCGTCCCCACCGCGACACCGGCGGCGACGGCACGACCGAGCGCGGTGGCGACGCCGGGCGAATAGCGGCCGCGGAGCCCAGCCGTGGGCCTCACGGCCGCGTCCTAGAACCCCAGCTCGCGGAGCACCGGCACCATCCGCCGGGCCGCCCGCGCGCGATGCGAGATCGCGTGCTTCTCTGAGGGGCCGTAGAGGCCCAGGGTCCGGCCGCCGGGCGGCTCGGCGGATGGCTCGAAGATGGGGTCGTAGCCGAAGCCGCCGGCGCCTCGCGGCGCAGTGGCGATCCGCCCTCGGCACGTGCCGCGGCGGAGGATCAGCCGGAGCCCGTTCCCAGGCGCGCGCGGGTCGGGCAGGGCCAGGGCGAGGACGCACACGTAGCGCGCCCCGCGGCGCTCCGGCGGCAGCCCCTCGAGCGCGGCGACGAGCTTCGCGTTGTTCGTTGCGTCGGTCGCTTCCGGGCCCGCGTAGCGCCGGGTGCGGACGCCGGGTCCAGCGCCGAGCGCGTCGACCTCGATCCCGGAGTCGTCGGCCAGCGATGGCAGGCCGGTCGCGATGGCGGCGAAGCGGGCCTTGATCCGGGCGTTCGCCTCGAACGTGGCTCCATCCTCGGCCGGCTCGCCGGGCAGGTCGAGATCGTCGAGCGACAGCAGCTCGCCGCGATCGAGCTGGAGGAGCTCGCCAAGCTCCCGGAGCTTGTGGGCCGAGCGGGTTGCGATGACGAGCCGGGGACGCCCGCCCTGGTTCGCCATAGAGGCTAGCGCCGGACGGTCGAGAGGGCCGTGCCCTGGGCCTCGAACAGGCGCTCGAGTCCGAGGTTCGCCAGGTCGAGCAGGGCGTCCACTCGAGCCCGGTCGAAGGGCTTGCCCTCGGCCGTTCCCTGGAGCTCGACGTAGGTCCCGGCATCCGTGCCGACGACGTTGAAGTCGACCTCGGCCCGGGAATCCTCGCCGTAGTCGAGGTCGAGCATCGCGAGGCCGTCGATGAGCCCGACGGAAACCGCCGCGACCTTACCGACGATGAGCCGCTCCATGCCGTACGTCATGAGGGCCGCGGCGAGGGCCACGTAGCCGCCGGTGATCGAGGCGCAGCGGGTCCCGCCGTCGGCCTGGATGACGTCGCAGTCCACCGTCACGGTCCGCTCACCCAGCCGGCCCAGGTCGACGACGCCGCGGAGCGACCGGCCGATCAGCCGCTGGATCTCGTGGGTCCGGCCGCCGAGGCGGCCCTTCACGGATTCCCGCTCGGAACGCTCGGCGGTGGCCCGCGGCAGCATCGCGTACTCGGCCGTGACCCAGCCGGTCCCCTTGCCCCGCAGGTGCGGGGGCACCCGATCGGCGATCGTGGCGGCGCACAGAACCTCCGTGTCACCGGCCTTGATCCGGCAGGAGCCCTCGGCCCACTTCAGGACGCCGAGGGTCAGGGTCACGGGCCGAAGATCGGATTGGCCCCGGCCGTCGGCCCGGACCGACGGCGGTCGATTGCCGATGCTCATGTCGCTCGCTCCTCCGCGGTTGCCCGCCCCTCAGCCCGTTCTTCTGCCTTCGCCGCATCCCACAGTGCGTCGAGGGTAGCGAAGTCCAGGTCCCGGATGGCGACGCCGCGCTCGGCGACCATCCGCTCGATCCGCCGGAACCGACCCCGGAACTTCTCGTTCGCGGCCCGCAGGGCACCCTCGGTCTCGATCCCGAGCTTGCGCCCGACGTTGACGACGACGAGGAGCAGGTCGCCGAACTCCTCGCGCCGGTTCGTATCCGTTTCGGCCCGGGCCAGCTCGCCGAGCTCCTCGACGACCTTCTCGAGCACGCCCTCGATCGAGGGCCAGTCGTAGCCGAGGGCCGAGGCTCGCTCCTGCATCTCCTGGCTGGCGGCCAGGGCTGGCATCGATCGGCTGATCCCGTCGAGGGCGCCCTTCGCCGGGGGTCCGTCGCGGTCCCGCTCGGCCCCGGCGGCGATGGCATCGGCCCCGGCGGCGATGGCATCGGCCCGCTCCGCCGCCTTGATCCGCTCCCACTGGCGGTTGACGTCGGCGGCCGTTGCGGCGACGGCGTCGCCGAAGACGTGGGGGTGGCGACGGACGATCTTGCGGGCGATGGACGCCTGGACGTCGGCGAGGTCGAAGACGCCGGCCTCGGCACCGAGCTGGGCATGCAGGACGACCTGGAGGAGCAGGTCCCCGAGCTCCTCGGCGAGCTCCGGGGTGGGCCCCTGGGCCAGGGCGTCGTAGACCTCGTACGTCTCCTCGAGGAGGTGCTTGCGGAGCGACTCATGGGTCTGCTCACGGTCCCAGGGGCAGCCGTCCGGACGGCGCAGTCGGTCGGAGATCCAGGGCATCGACCACGGGCCGGCCGAGGCGAGCTCGGGGGCAAGTGGCGGGAGATACATCGGCACGCCAAGGTCGTCCGCCGTCAGCGATCCGATCGTGGCACTGCCCCGATCGCCGCCCCCGAGCCGTCCGACCGGATGACCCGGTGGATACAGCCGCGCGAGGACGGCCAGCGGGTCGCGGCCGCCCGGGCCATGCCGGCCGGGGAGCGGCTCCGCGACGCCACGCAGCTCGTCGCCGAGTGCCTCGTCGCCGGGCCCCCCGTCGATGAGCTCGGCCAGGGGCACGACGAGGACCGGCCGCGACGGCTCGATCGGGGTCGCCACAAGGCGTTCCGCGGCGACCACCTGGAGGCCGTCGGCGAGGCGCAGCCCCCAGGCGCGGCGGGCCTCGTCGACGAGCCGGTCGAGCACGCCGTGCCGGGCCTTACTCAATCGTCGTCGTGGCCGCCGACGCGTTGGTGACGATCTGGACCTCGGCCTTCTTGGCCGTGTACCAGCGCGAGAAGCCGCTGGACTCGAAGATCGCGATCTGCTCCTCCGACGCTGGGCGCTCCTCCTCGGCGAGGACCTTGAACAGGTAGACCCCGTCGCCGAGGATCTCGACGACCTCCGAGAGGCCCCCGACCGCCGTCTCGAAGATCGGCGCCTCCAGGTCCTCGCTGAGCTGGCTGCGGGCGATCCAGCCGAGATCGCCGCCCTCGGCGGCCTCCTCGCCCTCGCCCTGGTCCGTCGCCAGCTCGTTGAAGTCGGCACCCGCGACCGCATCGTCGCGCACCGTCTTGAGCCAGGCCGCCTCGCCGTCGTCGTACGGGCGCATGAACTGGACGACATGCCAGCCGAACGCACTCTTGAACGGTGGGATGAGATCGCCGGGCTCGAGGCCTTCGGCGAAGATCGCCGCCGCGAACGCGGCGTCGATAGCGCTGGCCGAATCGAAGTACGGGAGCTTGCCGCCGCTCGCCTTCGCCGAGCCCTCGTCGGATTCCGTTCGGGCCAGCTGGTCGAACAGGGTCGGGTCCGCCTTGAGCTTGTCGTAGGCGGCGGTTGCCTCGGCCTCCGCGACGGCCCATGCCGGGTCGTCGGCCGGGACGTCACTCGCGCCGTTCGGGTCGTCCTTGGGTGCGTAGAGGATGTGGCGGACCTTCACCCCCTCGGGCAACGGCGTCGACTCCTCGAGATAGATCTGGACGACGTGGCGCTGGAGGGACGGGGCCGACAGGTCGGCGACGATCTTGTCCTCGAGCTTCGAGCGGACGACGTCGGCCCGGATCGCCTCGCGATAGGTGGCGAGCTCGATGCCCGCTTCGCCGATCAGGAACTCGAACGACGGATCGACGGACTCGGCCAGGATCTCCGTGACCCGCCCGATCCGGAAGACGCCGTCCTCGCCTTCGACGACGTCGGTGAGCTCGCCCTGGGCGAGCTCGAACAGGGCGGCCATGATGGGCTCGTCGTAGCCACTCTGGAGGGGCAGCCAGCCGAGATCGCCGTCCTGGGCCGCGGATGCCGCCGTCGAGGTCGTCTTGGCGACGTCCTCCCAGGCCTCGCCGGCTCGCAGCTCGGCCAGGGCCGTCTCGGCGGCGGCCTCTGCCGCCGCCTTCTCGTCGGCACCCGGTTCGCCGGTGTCGGCATCGTCTTCGGGCTCGACCTCGATGACCCAGACGTGGCGCTGCTCGTTCGTCGTCGCCTCGACGCGGAACTCCGCGTCGATGTCGGCGTCGGTGACGATCACGCCTTCCTCATCCGCGAGCCGGTCCTGGATCTCGATGTCGATGAGGCGGGACAGGGCCAGCGAGACGAGGCTCTGGCGCCGCTGACTGAGGAATTCGATCTGGCTCTGGGCGTTGGCCGCGCTGATCACGCCCATGTTCGCGAGGGTCCGGATCCGCTGCTCCGTGTAGGTGATCCGGAACGTCTCGATCTCGAGGCGGGCTCGGAGCTGGTCCTTCGTGATGGTGGTCCCGTCGACCGTTGCCGCGGCCCCGAAGTGGTCGTCGTACCACGACCAGGCGGCGTAGCCGACGAAGATGAGCACCGAGACCGAGATCGCGAGGATGAAGCCGATGTTGAGGATGGTGGTCCGCCGATCGCCGGAGTTCCAGCCGGATCGGCCGGGCCCACGGACGACGGGCTTGGCACGGAGCGTCATGCGGTGATGGTTCCCTGCAGGTGGTGGCGGGGCGCGCGGGCGGGCGCCGGCGCGCGGACGGGGTCCCCGCGGACGGGGGCGGGTATCGTACCCCAACGCCTCAGCGGTCTCGGGCGAAGCGCTCCAGGATCGCGAGATAGTCGCGCGCATCGCGCTCCCAGGCCATCGTGGCGACGAGATCGGCCGCGGCCTCGACAGCCGCGTCGCGGCCGGCGGCGTCATCGACCAGGGCCAGGATCCGGTCCGCCAGGTCGTCGGCGTCGCCGGGCTCGTACGTGGCGATCGTGCCGGCCGGGAACGTCGCCCTCACGAGCGGCAGGTTCGTGGCGACGGCCGGGCGGTGCATCGCGGCGTACTCGAGGATCTTCGTCGAGAGGCTGGCGTCGGTGAACGGATCGCGCCGGGTCGGGGCAAGGCCGACGTCGGCCCGGGCGATCGCGGCCGGGACGTCCTCGATCGGGATCCGTCCGTGGAACGTCAGGTGGTCGGCGACATCGAGCTCCACGGCCAGCGCCTCGAGGATCGGCCGTGAGTCACCCCGACCGTAGACATCGAGGTGGATTGGCAGCTCCGGCCGCCGGGCGACGATCCGGGCCACGGCGCGGAGCGCGACGTCGAGCTCGTAGGTCGGCGTGATCGCGCCGGCGTACACGAGCCGGAGGGTGCCATCGGCCATGAACGGGCGGACGGCGAGGGCTCCGGGGTCGAATCGCGCGAGTGATGGCGTGTTCCTGACAACCGTGACGTGGTCGGGCGCCACCCCGAGGTCGATGAGCCGCTCGCGGAGGGCCGCGTTGACGATCAGTGCGTGGGTGGCGGTCGCGATCGAGGCTCGCTCGGCGAGCCGGAGCAGGCGCCCGACGATCGGGTTCGATGCCCGCGGGAAGCGGCTCCGAAAGAAGTCGGGCATCGATTCGTGAAGATCGAGGATCACCGCGACGCCGACCATCCGGAGGGGCAGGGCCGCGAACACGAGCCAGTCGGGCAGCGTCGCGACCTGGACGAGGGCGTAGCGCCGGCGGGGCTGGGCCCCGACGAGGGCGACGGCCACGCGGACGAAGAAGGCGAGGTATTCGGCCAGGTACGTTCCGAGGCCGGCCCCCTGGTGGCGCTGGACGTCGAGGCGGCGAAGGCGCACGCCGCCGATCTCGCCGTTCGGGCCATCGCCGGGCCGGCGGAGGGCGATGACGTCGACCGGGCGGCCGGCCGCCACGATCGCCTCGGCCTGGCGACGGACCCTGGGGTCCTCCTCGTAATAGGAGTGAGTCACGAGGACAACGGGGCGGGGCGAGCGTCGGGGGACGGGGCGGTCGGCGGGCATCACCATGGACGGCCGGTGACCTCGGCGTAGACCCCAAGGGCACGGGTCATCTGGACCGGCCAGCCGTACGGGTCCCGCGCCGCGCGACGGCAACGCTCGCGGATCGCCGCGGCGTCCTCGGGCGCGAGGCTGACGATCTCCAGGATGGCCGCGGCGATCGAGTCGGCGCTCGTTGGGTCACAGAGGCGCCCGAGCGGGCCGTCCGGCCGGCCCTCGACGATCCGGCGACGCTCCGCGAAATCCGATGAGACGACCGGCGTCCCGGCGGCCAGGCACTCGAACAGCTTGTTCGGCGTCGATAGGCGCTCGTTGAGGGTCGTCGGCTGGTTGGGCATGACGCCGACATCGGCCGAGGCGACGTGGTCGAGGAGCTCGGCCGGGCGCACCGGCGACAGGAAGTGGATCCGATCCCGAGCCGGCGAGGCTGCGGCCTGAACGCGCAGGCTGGCTTCCATCGCGCCGGCGCCCAGGATCACGAGGTCCGTCATCTCGAGGCCGGGCTTCGCCAGCGCATCGATGAGGCGGTCGACGCCACGGTCCGGCATGAGGCCGCCGTGGTAGAGGGCGATGCGCCGTTCCGGCCCGATGGCGAGCCGTTCGCGGAGGCGGTCGGGGCGCGGCTCCGGCGGGTCCCACGGCACCTGGCCGTTCATGACGACGGCCGGCCGGCGGGTGCGGTAGCGCCGCTCGAGGTAGTCGGCGCAGGCCTCGTTCACGGTGATGACGCGGGCGGCGCGTCTCGCCCATGTGCCCTCGCGCCAGGCGAAGAGGGACCGGAGGGGGCGGGGCAGGCGGGCGATGTTGTTCGATTCGACATACAGGTCGCGGGCGTCGTAGACGAGCCGCCCACCCGCGCGGGCAGCGATGCCGGCGGCGACCGGGAGGGCCAGGAAGCCCATCGCATGGACGACGTCGGCTTGGATCGCAAGGCCACGAGCCTCACGGCCCTGGGCCCGGACGTCAGCGATCACCTGGAGGATCCGGCGTGCCTCCGAGACGAGACGGATCGGCCCCGATCCGGCCCTGGCCGGGGCGGCCCTGCTCGCGGCG
Source organism: Candidatus Limnocylindrales bacterium (assembly GCA_036393495.1). Lineage (GTDB taxonomy): Bacteria > Chloroflexota > Limnocylindria > Limnocylindrales > CSP1-4 > UBA5189. The sequence continues at coordinate 14,255 of DASWGY010000006.1, read as the reverse complement.
GCCCTGCTCGCGACGGCCGAGTCGGCCCTCTCGGGGCGGCGCGGCCCGAGGCCGGCACCCACCCGGATGAGCTCGATCCCCGGGCCGGGCTGTTCGCGATCTGGGAGGCCCTCGCCGGCGCGGGCGACGATCGTCACCCGGTGGCCGCGCGCGGCGAGATCGTCGGCGAAGCGGCGGGTCCGGGAATCAAACTCCCCGCTCGAGGCAAGGACGAAGCAGACGGCCTGGGCCACGCGATCAGCGGCGGCCGGCGCCGCGGCGCCGGCTGTTGCCGCCGCGACACTGCTCGAAAGCGTCTCGGCGAGCGCCACCAGACCAGCCGCCTCGGTCTCCCAGTTCCAGCGCTCGTGGGCCGCGGCCAGGCATCGAGCCCGGAGCGCGGCGCCCTCGGCCGCCGGCAGGTTGATGATCGAGCGGACAGCCCGCGCGATCGCGGCGGGATCGTCGGGGTCCACGACCGCCCCGAGGGGGGCGGCCGGATCGGCGAGGATGACGGACCGGATGCCCGGCAGATCGCTCCCGACCACCGGCACGCCTGCGGCAATACCCTCGAAGACCTTGGTGGGCGATGAAAGTCGATGATTGAGCGTCGTCGGCTGGATCGGGGCAACCACGACATCCGCCCCGGCGACCCAGGCCAGGAGCTCGTTCGGGGGCACCGGCGGCAGGACATGGATCCGACCTCCGGACGCCGCCTCGAGGCCTCGAGCCCGGCCGGCCAGCGGTCCCGAGCCCATGAATACGAGGTGGGCGTCATCGAGGCCGGGTTCGCGGATCGCGGCGGCGAGGGCATCGATGCCCCGGCCCGGCGCCAGCCCGCCATGGTAGAGGAGGATCGGAGCCGCCTCGGGGACGCCGGCCGCAGTCCGCAGCGGGGACGCCGTTCTGGCGTCGTCGCCCGGTGGCGGCGTCCAGCGCGGCGGGCAGTTGCGTGCGACCACGACCTCGCCGAAACCGAGGGCCGGCCCGAGTCGCTCGGCCAGCTGGTCGTTGACCGTGACGAGCGCGGCCGCGTGCGCCGCCAGCCGCCGCTCGAGACCGGCCATCTGGCGGCGGGCCCAGGTCGGGCGGGTCGCATGGGCGCCGGCCTCGGGGAAGATCTCGTGGGCGTCGTAGACGATGGCGCCGCGGCCGGCGGCATCCCTTGCGGCGATCGCGGCTGGGAGCGCGCGGAGATCGTGGGCCCAGAAGATCGTCGCCCCGGGCGCAGACTCTCGCGCCGCGATCGCCGCCGCTCGGGCCCACGCCAGGACTGCGGACTGCCAGGCCAGGCGCCACGAGATGCCGCGCCACGCGGCACCAAGGGGCGGGGAAACCCGCACCGCGGCCGCACCAACGACGAGCGGGATCGCGACAACGACCGTCGGAATGGCGAGGACCAGCGCGATCACCGCTCCGGCCGCGAACCGCAGCGGGTCGCGGGCGGCGGCGTCGGCAAGCGCGGCTCGCAGGCTCCCCGGTCGGCGGGCCACCAGGAGCCAACGGAGCCAGCCACGGGCGACCGGGACGCGGATGAGGGGGCCGCCGGCTGCGGTCGTCCGATCGGTCGCGGCAGCGTACGGATCTGCGGTGCGGCCCACGATCGTGACCGGGTGGCCGGCGGCGGTCAGGCTCGCGGCCTCGCGCAGGACCCGCGAATCATGGACCACGTCGTTCAGGACGAAGGCGACGATCCCGCTCACAGCGGCGACGATCCACGCCGGGCCAGTGGCCGGCCCCTGGTCCACGCCGCCCCGCAGGGGGCGATCCATGGGACGCGATCAGACGCGGGCACGGCGGGAGTATAGCCGCGGCCCGTTCCCGATCCGGGAGCTCGCCCGAAGGTGGATGGCGGCGGTCACCCCAGACGCGAGGTCGGGGTGACCCTGAGAGCGGGTCGCCGATGATAACGTTCGCCCCGCATGACCCAGACCAGTGAGGCGATCCGGGAGGCATATCGGCCGGCCCGCCGCGGCTTCATCGAGACCTTCCGCGACACCGCCGGCGAGATCGCCACGCGGCGCCGGCTGATCCTCTACCTCGTCCGGGCCGATCTCAAGAAGCGCGGCGCCGACACCGTCCTCGGCAACCTGTGGTGGGTGATCGACCCGCTCCTGACGATGCTCGTCTACGTCGTCCTGATCTCGATCGTCCTGAGCGTGAAGATCGAGGCGTACCCGCTCTTCATCTTCTGCGCGATCCTGCCCTGGAAGTGGTTCTCGAGCAGCATCGCCGACGCCGTGACCTGCATCACGACACGGGAGCGAGTCATCAAGCAGGTGGCGTTCCCGAAGATCGTCCTGCCGATGTCCGTCGCCGTCGGCGGCGTCGCGAACTTCGTCTTCGGGCTCGTCCCGCTGTTCGGGATGCTCGTCCTCCTCTACCCCAGCCATGTCAGCGCCTGGATCCTCGCCCTGCCGATCATCGCGGCAGTCCAGTTCGCCTTCACGGTCGGGGTCGCCGTGCTGGCCTCAGCCCTGACGGTGTTCTACCGGGACATCGGCAACGTCGCGACCCACGTCCTGAGGCTGTGGTTCTACCTCTCGCCGGCCCTCTACGGCCTCGAGCGCGTGACGGACCAGCTCGGAGGGCAGCCGGTCCTGAAGGCGATCTACGAGCTCAACCCGTTCGCCGGCCTGTTCACTTCCTATCGAAACATCATCTACGGCGGCGCGGCGCCGGAGTGGGGTCTCCTCGGCCTCGTGCTGGCCGAGTCGGTCGTGCTGATCCTCGTCGCCGTCCTCGTGTTCCGGCGCATGGAACCATCGTTCGCCAAGGTGATCTGATGGACCAGGCGATCGACGTCCGGACGCTCGGGGTCCGCTACAACCTACGGCTCACCCGGAAGAACACGGTCCGCCAGGCGTTCCGGGGGCTGGCTGCCCGGCGGCGCGCCGGCCCAAGCCACTTCTGGGCGCTTCGGGATGTCTCGTTCCGGGTCCCGCCCGGCGAATCGCTGGCGGTCATCGGCCCCAACGGGGCCGGCAAGAGCACCCTCCTCCAGGTCCTCGCCGGGATCCTCGTGCCGGACGAGGGGGCCATCGAGGTCAACGGCCGGATCTCGAGCCTGCTGACGCTCGGCGCCGGCTTCGATGCCGAGCTCAGCGGCCGCGACAACATCCTGCTGGCAGGCGCGTTCATGGGCCTCCCCCACGGCGACATGATGGCCCGGATGCCCGGCATCATCGAGTTCGCCGATCTCGGCCAGTTCATCGATGCTTCGATCAAGACCTACAGCTCGGGGATGAATGCCCGCCTCGGGTTCTCCATCGCCACGGCGGTCGAGCCCGACGTCCTGCTGCTCGACGAGGTCCTGGGCACCGGAGACGCGACCTTCCGGGCCAAGAGCCAGGCCCGGGTCGTGGAGCTCATGAAGGCGGCTCGAGCGATCGTCCTCGTAACCCACGACATGTCATGGGCGCGAGAGTTCTGCAACCACGCCATCCTCCTCGAGGGTGGCAATGTCGTCGCGGCCGGTGAACCCGACACCATCGTCCGGATCCACGAGGAGCGGTCCGAGGTTCGGCGGAGCGGCGGCCAACCGGATCGACTGCCGGCGATCACCGATACCGGCCTGGAACCCCGGGCGGGGCAGCCAGTGGCCGCCGCGACGCGGTGAGCCCCGGCCCGGGCCCGCGCGGTCGGACCGGCTCGACCGGCCCGATCGATGTCCTCGTCGTGGGCTGGTTCCCCGCCGCCGACGACCCGATCAAGGGGCGATTCATCGCCGACCAGGCGGCCGCCCTCCTGGCGACCGGTCGGGTCCGGCCGTCCGTGGTGAGCTTCGAGCCGTTCCCGCTCCACGGCGACCAGGAGCTCCGGGCCGGCGCGCTGGCCGGCTGGTCGGAGGTCGTCCGCAGCGGTATGAGGTCCGGCCTGGCCTTCGCACCGCAGGGCGCGCTCTGTCCAGCCGGCGTCCCCGTGGCTCGGCTGGGCGTCGCAGCGGGCGGCGCGCGCGGGGCCGGGAGGACCAACCTGGCCATCCACCGGGCAGCGGTCCTCGCGACCGTCGTGGGCAGCAGCCCCGGCCGGTGGTCGCTGCTCCACGCCCACACCGGCTACCCGGAGGGAGCCGCGGCCGCCGCGGTGGCGCGGGCGCGAGGGGTGCCGCTGATCGTGACGGAACACGCCACGTACCTGGACCGGCAGTTCGCCGACCCGGACATCAAGGCCGCCTATCTCGAGGGCGCCAGGTCCGCGGCCAGGATCGTGGCCGTGAGCCGTTTCCTCGCCGATCGCATCGCCCGAGAGTTCCCGGAGCTCGCCGAGCGAATCGTGGTCATCCCGAACACCGTGGACGTCGAGGCGTTCCGGCCCGTCGGCCCGGCGGAGCGAGACCCCGACGAGCTGCTGTGGGTCGGCTACCGGCGCGAATACAAGGGCATCCCGGCCCTCCTCGCCGCCCTGCCGATCATCCGACGGGTCCGTCCCGGGGTGCGCTTGAGGATGATCGGCCGATCGCCGACCGACGAGGAGGAAGCCCGCTGGCACGAGCTCGCCGCCGACCTGGGCGTCGTCGAGGCCGTGGCATTCGAGCCGCCGTCGGCAGACCGGGCCGGCATCGCCCGGGCGATCGAGCGGGCCGGCCTGTTCGTCCACGCCAGCCGGATCGAGATGATGGGGATCGTGGCCGTGGAGGCGCTCGCGTCGGGCCTCCCGGTCGTGGCCGTCGATTCGGGCGGCGTCACCGAGGTCCTGGGGCCACGCCCCGAGGCGGTCGGGGCACTCGTGGCGCGCCAGGATCCGGAGCTGCTCGCCGCGGCGATCATCGAGACGCTCGACCGCCGCGACGAATTCGATCCGCAGCGGCTCCGCGACCACGTCGTCGGCCGCTACGGGGCCGCCGCTGTCGCGGAGCGGCTCGCCGACCTCTACGACGAGGTCCTCGGCGCCAGCAGTCCTGGCGCGAGGCCGGCCGCGAGAGCGGCCGCCGAGGCGTCGCCACCGGACCCGTCGAGACCTGTCATCGTCGGCTTCGAGCGGCAGGCCCTCGACGCGGCCCTCGCCGCGATGCCCGCCCGGGTCGTGCGTGACGCCGTCATCGTGACTGCGGGCCTGCCGGTGCCCGGCCACCCGGACGCCGTTCGGCTGCCGGAGCGGCTCCAACCGGACCTGGACCAGCTCGTGACGCTTCACGGGCGGGCGCGTGGTCCCGGGCTCGGCGGGCTTGTCCTTGCCGTCCCTCGCTGGCTTCGCCGAGCCGCCCGGCGACGACGCCTGATCGCTGGCGTGCTGCGGTCGATGACTGCTGCCGTTGCCGACGGGTGCGACCGGTCCGCCAGCCCGACGCCGATCGTCGTCTGCCTCGGCGGGATCGACGTCGTCGCCGTGGAGCCACTGCGGGACGCCGGCCGGGTCATCGTCGCCCCCGGTGGGCTGCGCTGGCTGGCCGACCACCAGGTGGCGTGATCGCCGACGCTCGGGCCACCCCGGTCAGGGCGGGGGCGCGTCCTCGACCATCAGGTCCGCCCAGTGATCGAAGTCCGGGGACCCCGTCATCGATCCCAGGAACCGGAGCTCCCGGATCATGAAGTCGTGATAGGCCAGGCTCGCCGCGTGAGCATGCGAGACGTCGTACATCGACGGCTCCCCGGCCCGACGGATGAACGGCATGTAGGCCAACGCCGTCGTGGCGCCGGCGTCGAACAGCTCGAGGGCTCGCGGGTCGCCGGTCAGCTGGTGATAGTCGGCCAGGGCATAGACCACGACGACGTGGCCATTCCAGACGCGGCCCGGGCATTGGATCGAGAACTCCTCGAACCACAGGTAGCCGTCGGTATCCACGAAGGTTACGGCCGGGTGCGAGGTGCCGACCTCGGCGATCGTCTCGAACAGGTCGTCGGCGATCCGCCTCCAGCCGGCATCGCCGGTCAGCTGGAAGAGCCGGATGGCGAGCGACAGACTCTGGCCCTGGGCCATCGCCGAGTACGCCGGTAGCTCCTGGAGCACCCCGTCGGCACCGCGCCACGGAAAGCTGTACGGCAGCCGGCCGGAGGGTTCGACAGCGGCCAGCGAATCGGAGAGCGCTGTTGCGGCACGGTCGACCCAGACCGGGTCACCGGTCTCGTGGAACCGCCGCAGCGACGCAAGGCCGAACTGCGCCGCAGCGACCGGATGGCGCCACAGACGGCCGGCGACGAGCGCCCGGACGACCCCCGAATCGGAAACCGACACCTTGGGCGAGTTCCAGACCTTCATCGGGTCGCCGTTGTGCGGTTCGTCGACGTCGATCGGGTTGTAGGCATCGAAGTATCCCTGCGGCGTCAGCCCGCTGGTGATCGGATCGCGCGGATCGCCGATCTCGGCGCGGCAGACCGCGTTGCCGCTCGAGGCCGGAATGGGCATGGCCGTCGGCGGCGGGGCGTCGGTCGGCGGGCCATGCGTCGGCAGGCCTTCCGTCGGCCCGGCGCTCGGCATTGCGCTGGATCCGGACGAGGGGCTGGAGCCGGCGCTGACCGAGGGCCTCGTGGTCGAGACGGTCGGGGATGGGGAGGACGGAGCCGGACCCCCGGAGCAGGCAGCCGCCACCAGGGTGGCAATCACGATCGCGCGCGCCGACCCACCGCGAGAGGTCATCGCCGCTCACCCGCGACGGCGGTGAGGTCGCGATACAACTCGCTCAGGCGCGCACCCTCCGTCTCCCAGTTCCAGCGGCGATGGGCAGCATCAAGGATCCGGGCCCGCATCGCCGAGCGATCTGGCGCATCGGCCTCGAGGATCGAGCGGATGGCCTCGGCGATCGAGGCGGGGCGGGCCGGATCGCAGAGCGCGCCGAGCGGCCCGTTGGGATCGCCGAGGAGGATCGTCCGCCGTGCCGGCAGATCGCTCGAGACGACCGGTGTCCCGGCCGCAAGGCTCTCGAACAGCTTGTTCGGCGTCGAGACGCGGCTGTTCAGGTCGACCGGAAGGATCGCCATGACGTCGACGTCCGCGCCGGCGACCCAGGAGGTGACCTCGTTCGGCGGCACGGCCGGGAGGAAGTGGACGCGCCCGGCCAGGCGAACGTCGGCGAGGATGGGCTCGATGAAGGCGGCCCGGTAGCCGAGGAAGACGAGGTGGGCGGCCTCGAGGCCGGGCTCGAGCATCGCCGCGGCGGTTTCCTCGAGACCGCGGTTCGCCAGGAAGCCACCGTGGCAGAGCACGATCGGGATTCCCACGGGCAGCGCCAGGGCGCGCCGAATGCGGTCCTCGGGAACCGCCGGTGGATCCCACCGCGGTGGGCAGTTGTGGATGACCAGCATCCGCTCCACCCGCAGGTTGAGACGCAGCTCGTCGGCGACGGCCTGGCCCACGGTGATCACGGCCGCCGCCCGCCGAGCCAGCCTCCGCTCCAAGCGGCCGATGACGGCACGCAGATACCGCGGCTGGCCGAGCACGGGACGCCAGGCGAGGTAGATCTCGTGGCTGTCGTAGACGTATCGGGAACGATCGCGTGCCGCGGCCGCGCTGGCGGCCGGGAGGGCCTCCATGTCGTGGGCGTGGTGGACCGCTGCCCGAGGCGCGGCCGCCGCCGCGGCGCGACACCAGCCCAGCCACTCGACCCGCCAGCGCCGGATGAAGTCGATGCCCCCGGCCCGGACGGGCCGCCCGAGCAGGCGGTTGACGATGACGACCCACACAGCTCGCGGGATCGTCCAGGGCATGAGGGCGAGCGCGGCGACGGGGTGAAGACGCCACGGCGCCCGGACCGCGGTCACCCACCACGGCGTGCCCGTCGGGATCGCGACACGCTGGATCGTGACGCCGGGCGGTGGCTCCGGCTCACCGGCGGCAGCCACGTCCGGGGCGAGCGGCGTGGCCATGATCGTCACCTCGTGGCCGGCGGCGGCCAGCGTTCCGGCCTCCCGAAGGACACGCGAGTCGCGGGTCACGTCGTTGAGGACGTACATGACGACGCGCACCGCTAAGCCTCCGGCTCGAGGGCCGCCACGATCGCCTCGGCAGCCCCGGACGGGGCAAGGTGGAGCCGGGCCACCCGGGACCGTGCGTCGGCGGGCGCGTCGGTGAGCGGGGCGAGCTCGTCGAGGGCCACGGCCGCGAGGCGCGCATCGGTGCCGACGAGGCGCATCGCCCCGTCCGAGTCTGTGACGGCTTCGACCCACTCCGTGGTGCTCCGGAGGACGAGGCACGGGACGCCGAGCCAGGCGGCCTCGCGCTGAACGCCCCCGGAATCGGTGAGGACGGCGGCCGCATGGAGCTGCAGCGCGAGCGAGGTCCGATAGCCCTGCGGCTCGATGACGATGACGTCGGGGCCGCAGGCGACGCTCGCCCGGTCCATCGCCTGCCGCGTGCCGGGGTGGAGGGCCAGGATCACGGGCCGTTCGGGCGACGCCGCGGCGCTGAGGATCCCGGCCCAGGCGGCCATCGCGGCAGGCTCGCGGTTCTCCTGGCGATGGGCGGTCGCGAAGAGATACCCACCGGGCGCGAGCTGGATCCCGAGGCCCGTCGCCAGCGCATCGAGCGCAGCGGGATCCCGGACCTCGGCGCTGACCCGCGCGGCGAGATCCTGCATCAGATCCCCGACGAGCGCCACGCCCCGGCGAATGCCCTCGGCCCGTAGGTTCTCGACGGCGGTCGGCGTCGGCGCGAAGAGCCACCGCGACAGGTGATCCGAGACGATCCGGTTGAGCTCCTCGGGCATCGCCCGGTCGAAGCTCCGCAGGCCTGCCTCGACGTGGGCGACCGGGACGCCGAGCTTGGCCGCGACGAGGGCGCCGGCGAGGGTCGAATTCGTGTCGCCGTAGACGAGGACCACCTCCGGCCGTTCCGCCTCGAGGAGCGGCTCGAGGCCGCGGAGCATCGCCGCGGTCTGCTCGGCGTGGGTCCCGCCGCCGGCGCCGAGACTGTGGTCGGGCCTGGCCAGGCCGAGCTCGGCGAAGAAGGAGCCGGCCATCGATTCATCCCAGTGCTGGCCGGTGTCGACGAAGACCTCGTCGTGGCGCGCGCGCAGGGCCGGCTGGAGTGCCGCCGCCTTGATGAGCTGGGGCCGCGTCCCGACGACGCTGAGGACCTTCACCCGGCAAGCCTAGCCGGGCAGGCGAAGGCCGGGCCGCTCACGAACGCGGGGACGGCACCCCGATGCCGCGATATCGAACGCCCGGCGGCAACGCCAGCCCCGACAGCGTGTTCCGGCCGTCGACGAGGATGCCAAGGTCCGGGAACCAGGCCGGGTCGAGGGTCGACCAGCGAGGGTCGCCGGTCTGGGTGACGATCGCCTGGGCATCGGACGGGGAGCCCCAGGTCCAGGGCTCAGCGCCGAGGGCACGCACCTCGGCGTCGGTCATGAGCGGGTCGAAGGCGCTGACCCGGACGCCGGCTCCGGAGAACGCCTCGATGAGCGGGATCGCCCGCGAATAGGCCAGCTCCTTGACGCCATCGCGATACGTCAGGCCCAGGACGAGGACGGGCATCCCGTCGAGAGCCCCGAGCACCGCCCGCACGGCGTCGATCGCGATCCCGATCTGGCCGTCGTTGACCTCCCGGGACCGCGCAACCAGGGTCAGCTCCGGCGCCCGGGACAGGAGGAAGTGGGGGTAGACCGGGATGCAGTGGCCGCCGACCCCGATGCCCGGCTGGTGGACATGGGAGTAGGGCTGGCTGTTGGCCGCGGCGATGACCTCTCTGATGTCGACCCCGATGCGGTCGGCATACGCGGCGTACTCGTTGGCCAGGGCGATGTTGACGTCGCGGTAGGTCGTGTCGGCGAGCTTCGAGAACTCGGCCGCCTCGGCCGATGACATGGCCACGATCTCGGCGTCGAGGACGCTGTCGTAGAACCGCGCCGCGCGCTGCGTCGAGGCCGGCCCGAGGCCGCCGACGAGCTTTGGATAGGACGACAGGTTCCGGAGGACGGCCCCCGAAAAGAGCCGCTCGGGGGAGAAGGCAATGAACAGGTCGACCTCGGCCTGCAGTCCCGAGGCGGCCTCAAGGCGGGGGGCGTAGCGCTCCCGCGTGTCGCCGACCGGGAGGGTCGTCTCGAACACCACGAGGCTGCCGGGATGGAGGCCGGCGGCGATCGAATCGACCGCCGAGTCCATGTACCGGTAGTCCGGCTGATGCGCAGGATCGAGGATCACCGGGACGATGAGGACGACGACGTCGGCGTCTCGGGCCGCGGCGGCGCCGTCGGTCGTCGCCCGGAGCCGGCCCGCGGCGTGCGCCGACGCGACGAGCTCGGCGACCCCGGGCTCCTCCCCGAGGTGCGAACGGCCCTCGTTGATCGCTGCGACGACGGTCGCCTGGACGTCGACCGCGATGACCTCCCAGCCGTGGCCGGCGAACTGGGCGGCGAGTGGCAGGCCCATCTTTCCGGCGCCGACGACGGCCACGGTCCCGGCCGTCCCGGCTTCACCGACCCAGGGCCTGGCGTGACGTGGCGGCAGGCCATGGCGGCACTCGTTGGCGGGCAGGACGATCGATCCGCCGAGGAGGCTGGCGCCGCCGGTCGGGCGGTCGACGATGGCCATGCCGGGACCTCGATGCGAGGGTTGGTGGACAGCCGTGAGGATACCGGCTCCACCACGATGCTACCGTTGCCGCCGATGTCGGCCCTGCCGTCCGCGGTGCCCCAGATCCTTGTGGTCTCGAGCTGGTACCCCTCTGCCATCGACCCGGTGGCCGGGCGTTTCGTGGCCGATCAGGTCGCGGCCCTCTCGGGGCGTGGCGCGGTGGCCCCGGCGGTCGTCTCGTTCGATCCTGCGGATCTCATCGGGGCCGGACCGGTCCGGGCCCGAATCGCCCGGACGATCCATGCCCATGTCGGCGGCGTGGTCCGCGGCTCGGGTCGCATCTTCGAGGCCGTCGCCACGACCGGCCGGCCGATCCCGATTGCCCGCCTCGGCGTCCCCTCGGGACGCTATCGCGAGGCCGGGGCGACCCATGCCCAGTCAGCCCGCGTGCCGGCGCTCGAGGCGCTCGCCGATCGCTGGGTCCGCGGCCACGAACCGGACGTCGGCCGGCCAGCCCTCGTGCACGCCCACACGGTGTACCCGGACGGCGCCGCCGCCGTGTCGCTGGCCACCGGCCTCGGGGTGCCCCTGGTCCTGACCGAGCACGCCTCCGCCGTGGCCCGGTTGATCGCGGCGCCCGAGGTTCGGGCCGCGTACCTGGCGACCGTCCGCGCGGCGACCCATCTCATCGTCGTGAGCCGGACCCTGGCCGGCGAGCTCATCGCGGCGATGCCCGAGATCGAATCGAAGGTCGTCGTCATCCCCAACGGGGTCGCCCTCCACGACTTTCGGCCGGCAGCCCTCGCCGAGCGGCGCCCCGACGAGCTCCTCTTCGTCGGCTACCGCAAGGCGACCAAGGGCATCTCGACGCTCCTGCGAGCCGTCGCCCTCGCCCGGGCCGAGCGCCCGGGCCTCAGTCTCCGCCTCGTCGGTGGCTCGCCGAGCGATGAGATCGAGGCAGACTGGCGGCGCGAGGCCGCGTCGCTGGGGATCGCCGACATCGTCCGGTTCGAGGGTCCCGCCGATCGGGCCGGCGTGGCGGACGCGATGGCCCGTGCCTCGCTCTTCGTCCATCCCAGCCCACGCGAAACGTTCGGAGTGGTCGCCGTCGAGGCGCTCGCCTCGGGCTTGCCGGTCGTCGCGGCCGATTCGGGCGGCGTCACCGAGATCCTGGGCGAGCGGCCGAGCGAGCTCGGCGCCGTGGTCCCGGCGGACTCACCGCCGGCGCTGGCCGACGCGATCGTGGCGGCGCTGGCCAGGCGGGCCGGCTTCGACCCGCTGGCCCTTCGAGCGGCGGTGACGGCACGTTTCGACGCCGGCGTGGTCGCGGGCCAGCTCGAGGCCATCTACGACGCGGCGCTCTCCGGGCTCCCGGGTGTCCCTCGGCCAGTCACGGCAGGGCCGGATGGGCCAGATGGGCCCGATCGACCGGGTCGGCGAATCGTCGTCGCCCTCGACCCCACTCGGGCCGCCCAGGCCACCACCCTCGTGGCCGGACGCGATGCCGCGGACCGGCCGCCCACCCTGGTCACGACCGCAGACTGGGTCGATCCCGGCGGCGCCTTCGACCACGTGATCCGGCTGCCCGATGACGTCCACGTCTCCGGGCTCGCGGATTCGGCCGTCCTGCGATCCGGTCGGGGCGGGCTCGTTCGCTGGCTCCAGCTGCTCCGCCACCCGATCGCGCTTGCCCGCCGGCGAGGCTGGTTCCGCGGAGTGGAGCGGGCGACGAGAACGGCCGGAGATGCCGCCATTCGGATGGCGATCCAGCGCGCGGACGAGCCCGGTGCCGGTGGTGTTCAGCTCATCTGCTGCGACGGGCTCGACCACCTGGCTGCCGAGGCCGTGATCGTCGAGGGCCTGGCCCGGCCGGCCCCCGGCGGGATCCGCTGGCTCGGCGATGTGCTCGAGGCCGGTGCTGTCGGGGAGCATCGCCACGCCGGCGCCGATCACGCCGACGCCGGTCACGGCACCCACGCCGGGTGAGCTAGGGCCAACCCTCCCGCCGCAGGACCTCGTCGGCGATCCGGTCACCGACGTGGCGCCAGTCGAAGGTCTGCTCGGCGGCGGCCCGGGCCCGCGCCGCCATGGCCCGCGTCCGGCCTTCGTCGGCGAACAGGCCGGCGATCGCCGCCGCCAGGTCCGCGGGCGAGTCCCCGGCGGCGACCGCGCCGACGTCGAGGCCCGCAACGATGGCCGCGGTCTCGCGACGCGGGGTGACGACGAGTGGCCGCCCGGCCGCGAGCGAATCGAACAGCTTCACGGGCAACGCGGAATCCATGTAGGCGTTGGCCGGATGGGGGATGGCAAGGACGGAAGCGGTCGCGAGTCGCTGGCTCAAGAGTTCGTAGGGTGCGGTCCCGATCTCCACCCAGGTCCGGTCGGCGACCGCTGCCCGGAGCTCCCGGAGGTAGGCCTCGCTCGACTCGCCCGTCGCGACGAGCCACATCCGCAGGATGAGGTCGGGCACCTCGGCGCGCGCCGCCGCGACGGCGTCGACGAGGAGCTCGAGGCCGCGTCCCGGGGCCGCCCCCGAGACGATCCCGACGACCGGTCGGGACGGCCACGGGCCGACCGAGATGCGGCTGACGTCGGTGCCGTTGCCGCCCACGATGAGGCGGTCGAGGGGCAGGCCGGCCAGCTCGGCGAAGGACTGGGTCGGCGCCACGAGCCAGCGAAAGGCAGCGACGTTGCGACGCTGGCGGGCGGCGAGCTCCTCGATCCAGCGGTCGTCCCCGGTGACGCCGAGCGCGTGTGCCTGTGCCACCGGATCGTCGTAGACGGCGACGACGGCCGGGTCCGTGACCGCGAGGGCGGTTTCGAGGAGCCGGTCGCGGAGCTTCTCGGACGCGGCGAAGCGGGGCTTTGACCCGCGCGACGGGAGGCGCCGGAGGAGTGGGCCCGGCAATGCGCCGAGGACGGGGCCTCGGGCGGCCCGGCGGAGGAGCCCCGGCTGCCAGCCGCCCTCGACGACGCGGGCTCCGGTGCGCTCGGCCAGGCGGGCGAAGATGTGCCGGCGCCGGAGCTCGCCGCCCCAGCGCCGGTGCTGTCCCTCCCGGATGACGACCCACGCCTGCGGCTCACGGTCCCGCCGGCCTGGCCCGGAGCTCACCTGGAGCTGGGCCGGGCCGTGGGGTCGCTGAGGGCAACGGCGGTCCTGAGAGTCGCGGCCTCGAGCAGCGCCGTCGCGATGCCGACCGCCCACAGCCCGTCCTCGGCGTCGACCTCGGGCCTGCCGCCATGGCGGACGACCTCGAGGAAGGCGTCGTGCTCGAGTGCCAATGGCTCGAACGACGGCACCGTCAGCTCGACAACCTCGCCCTCGAACGTCGGCGCGTAACCGCCGATGAGGCGTGGGTTCGTCGTGTCCGTTGCCCGGGTGAACGTCAGGCGCTGGGTCAGATAGTCGAGCTCGAGCATCCCGCCCTCGCCGACCACCGTGAGCTGCCGCCGCTTGGCCGGCGTCAGCCAATCGACGTCGAGCTGCGCGACCACCCCGGACGGGAAGCGGAGAAGGCCGAAGAGGAGATCCTCGTGGTCGGCGTGAATCCGCTGGGCGGTCTCGGCATGAACTCGCGCCGGGCGCTCGCCGGCGATCCAGGAGCAGATGTCCACGTCGTGGGTGGCCAGGTCAATGGTCACGCCGACATCCCGGATCCGGGCCGGGAACGGACCCGCCCGGCGCGACTGGATGGCATAGACGGTGGACAGCCAGTGCTCCTCGTGCAGGAGCCGGCCCAGCTCGCGGACGGCCGGATTGAAGCGCTCGACGTGGCCGACCTGGACGGGCACCCCGGTCGCCCGGGACGCGGCCACGATCTCGAGTGC
>DASWGY010000005.1:0-2959 GCA_036393495.1 Candidatus Limnocylindrales bacterium | reverse complement strand
CTCATGGCCGAGATGCTCGGCTCCCGCGAGGACGGGTTCGCCTTCGAGGTCGAGATGATCGCCATCTGCCTCCGCGAGGGCTGGCAGATCCGGTGGCTCCCGATCTCGACGATCTACGGCGAGGAGCGGAGCCACATCCGGGCGCTCCACCACCTGCGCGAGTTCGTGACCGTGACCGGGCGGGCCCGCCGGATCGCCCGGGGGGGCCGCAAGGACCGCTGAGACCGCGGAGTCGACGGAGCACGGGGCCCCCAGACTCGGGCCATCCGGCCTCCCGGTGGGACGCCCCTTCGGCCCTGCCGCGGCGCCCTCCCGCTTGACACGCTCCGGCCATGGTCGTGGCGTCGGCGCCGGCAACTCGTCCGGCTGACATCCTTCGACGCGCCCGGGCGGCGGGCCGGACGTCGCTGCCCGAGCCCGACGGGCTGGCCCTGCTCGATGCCATCGGGATCGCCACGCCCCGACGCGTCGTCCTCGACCTGGCGACGGCGGTGACGGAGGACCACCTCGCCGCCCTGGGCGAGGGCTATCGCTGCGTGGTCAAGATCGTCGCGCCCGGAATCGCCCACAAGTCCGACGTCGGCGGCGTCGCCATCGTCGAGTCGACCGTGCCTGCGGTGGCGGCCGAGATGGCGGCGATGCGGAGGCGTTGGGCGGCCGGCCCGCTCGACGGGTTCCTCCTCGAGGCCTTCGTCGAGCACGAGGCCGGCCTCGGCAGCGAGCTCCTCGTCTCGCTCCGCTGGACGGGCGACTTCGGGCCCGTCATCGGCGTCGGTCTCGGTGGCGTTCACGCCGAGCTCCTCGCCCGTGACATCCGGCCGGGCCGCGAGCTGGCGATCGTGGAGACGGATCGCCCGGTCGCAGAGGTCGCGGCTGCCCTCGGTGTCGCGACCGCCGTTCGCCTGGCAGCCGAGCCGCAACGCGGTCGCCCGGCGCTCATCGACCTGGCGTCGCTCGTGGCGGTCATCGAGCGGCTCGCGACCCTCGCCCCGCTGACCGGACCGGGTGGCCTTCGAGAGCTCGAGATCAATCCCCTGGCGGTGACGCCCCGAGGCCTCGTGGCCCTCGACGTCCTGGCGGCGCTCGATCCCGACGACACAGCCGCGAGACGGGCCGCCGACCTGCCGGTCAGGCCACGCTGGAAGCTGGGGCGGCTGCTCCGGCCGACATCGATCGCGATCACCGGCGTCTCGGCCGGGGAGAACCCGGGGCGGATCATCCTCCGGAACCTGCTGCGTGACGGCTTCCCGGCCGATCGCATCGTCGTCGTCAAGCCCGGCGTCACGAGCGTCGATGGCTGCGCCTGCGTCCCCGACGTCGCCTCGATGCGCGAGAAGGCCGACCTCTTCGTCATCGCCCTGTCCGCCGCCCGGACGCCCGACGTGTTGCGGGAGGTCGTCGAGAGCGACGCGGCGCATTCGATCATCGTCATCCCCGGCGGTCTCGAGGAGACGGCACGTGGCAGGGCCCACGCCGAAGGCATCCGCGCGGCCCTGCTGGCATCGCGCGCGCGGCCCGGCGGAGGGCCGCTCGTCAACGGCGGCAACTGCCTCGGCATCCGGTCGCGTCCCGGCGGCTACGACACGTTCTTCATTCCCGAGGCCAAGCTCGCCGCGCCCAGCGGCACCGCGGCGCCGTTCGCGATCGTGGCCCAGAGCGGCGCGTTCGCCCTGTCGCGAATGAGCCGCCTCGCTGACCTGGACCCGACCTACGCCATCAGCGTCGGCAACCAGCTCGACTTGACGATCGGCGACTGGCTCGAGCATCTCCAGGCCGACCCCGCGATCCGGGTCGTTGGCGTCTACGTCGAGGGCTTCGCGCCGCTCGATGGCCGACGCTTCCTCGATGCGGCCAGGGCGATCGCTGCTCGCGGCGGCACGGTTGTCCTGTATCGGGCCGGGCGGACCGCGGCCGGGGCGTCGGCCAGCGCCAGCCACACCGCCGCGATCGCCGGTGATGCGCTCATCGCCCAGCGGCTGGCGACGCAGGCCGGGGTCATCGTGGCCGACAGCCTCGAAGCGTTCGATGACCTCGTCCGGACGTTCGTCCTGCTCGACCGCCGGGCGATCGCCGGGCCGCGCCTCGGGGCGATGTCGAACGCCGGCTTCGAATGCGTCGCGATCGCCGACAGCCAGGCCGGGCTGGAGCTGGCGCCGTTCACTTCGACGACGAGCCGGCGGCTCACGGAGATCCTCGCGGGAGCGGGCATCGGCGAGGTCGTCGAGGTCCACGACCCGTTCGACCTCACCCCGATGGGCGACGATCCGGCGTTCGCGGCCGCGGCCGAGGCGATCCTCGCCGACGAGGGCGTCGACGTCGCCATCGTCGGCAACGTGCCATTCACCACGGCCCTCCAGACGCTTCCGGCCGGGGGACCCGGAGGCGAGGACCTGGCAGCTCCTGATGCGGTCGCCGCCCGGCTCATCGAGCTGTGGCGCCGGACGACGAAGGCGTGGGCCACGGTCGTCGATGCGGGTTCCCAATACGACCCGTTGGCGCGGGCCCTCGAGGCGGGCGGCATCCCGACGTTCCGAACCGCCGACGCGGCCCTGCGCGCGCTGTCGGCCGTCGTCGAGCGGCGCCGGGCGGGACCGAGCCGCAACTGAGCGGTCGACGCCGTCCGAGGGCGTCGGATCCGGGGCCGGCTCGAAGCTGATCAGCCCGTCGACGGGGCTCTGATGAACGGCGGCAGCCGAGGGCGCCGGCACCGGCGGGCCTGAGACTTGCCGTGACGGTGCCACCGTCACGTTGAGCCCTTTGGCGGCCTCAGGCCCGCCGGTCACCCTTGCGGTGGGCCCGTATCGAGGCTCGCGGCGCTTCTTGACGGTGGGAGCGTCACGACGCACGCCAAGGTGCCAGAGCGACGACGCTGTCGGTGCCGCTACCCCGGATGTGACGCTGGCAGCGTCACGGGCTGGGCGCTGGGAGGGCGTGGCACCAGGCGCCGCTTCGGTCCGCG
>DASWGY010000004.1:0-8423 GCA_036393495.1 Candidatus Limnocylindrales bacterium | reverse complement strand
GACGGTGCCGCACGACGTCGAGTGCCTGGGCCCGGACCCGGGGCGGATGCTCGTCATCTACCCGCGCCACCTCCGGCGTCCCGCGGAGATCACCGGGCGGTCCCAGGCCGGCTGACGTGCTGCCACCCCGGGATCCGAGGGCCTTTCGCTCGGTCGCCATCGCGGTCGTCGCCTTCGCGATCGCCATGGGCTACCTGGAGGGGGCGGTCGTCGTCTACCTCCGGGCGGCCGTCGATGCGGGTACGGCCACGTCGGCCTTCGACCCCGTCGCCTTCGGGACGTTCGAGGCCATCGAGATCGCCCGCGAGCTGGCGACGCTGGTCATGATCGGCGCCGTCGGCTGGCTCGCCGGATCGACGCGGCTCGAGCGCCTCGCCTGGGCGGCCGTCGTCTTCGGCATCTGGGACATCATCTACTACGTGACCCTGAACATCGTGATCGCCTGGCCGGCCACGATCCAGGACTGGGACGTGCTGTTCCTCGTCCCGGCGCCCTGGGTCGGCCCGGTCTGGGCACCGGTCGGGGTGAGCCTCGCGCTCATCGGCTTCGGCCTCGCCGCGGCCCGGCAGCTGCGGATGGGCCGCTCGATCATGGTGGCACCGCGGCTCGTCGTTGCGGGATTGGCCGCGGGTGGCCTCGTGATCCTGAGCTTCCTCATCGACTCGGGACGGGTGATGGCTGGCGACACCTCGCCGTGGACCGGCTGGCCGATCTACTGGGTCGGGATGGTCCTCGCGATGGTGGCCGCGACGACGGCCCTCGGGTCCGACCCCCAGCGTGCCCGCCACGCATGAGTGCTGTCGTCCGCTTCTCGATCGCGCCCGTCAGGAGCCTCGCCCTCGAGCACCCGACCGAGATCGACC
The DNA here is from genome assembly GCA_036393495.1 of Candidatus Limnocylindrales bacterium. Taxonomy (GTDB): domain Bacteria; phylum Chloroflexota; class Limnocylindria; order Limnocylindrales; family CSP1-4; genus UBA5189. The sequence continues at coordinate 7,560 of DASWGY010000004.1, read as the reverse complement.
TCACGGAGCATGGCGTGGCCGAGGATCGCCGCTTCTACCTGATCGACGACGACGACCGCCTCGTCGACCGCCTCGTCGTCGGCGCGCTCGTCCAGGTCCGGGCCCACACGGATCCAGCAGCGACCACCCTCCGGCTCGAGCTCCCGGACGGGACGACAATCGAGGAGGACGTCAGCCTTGGCCGGGCCGTGGAGACCCCCATCTACGGCCGCACCGGGATCGGCCACCTCGTCGAGGGACCCTGGGCCGCGGCTCTCGGGCCGATCGCCGGACGGCGGGTGCGGGTCGTCCGGTGCGATCGCATCGGCGGCACGCGGCGCGGCAACCCGGCGTCGCTCGTCAGCCGGGGCTCGCTCGACGAGCTCGCCCACCAGGCCGGGGTCGCGAACATCGACGCCCGGCGCTTCCGGATGCTCATCGAGGTCGACGGCACGATCCCGCACGAGGAGGACGACTGGATCGGCGGCCGGATCGCGCTGGGCGAGGCGATCCTCAGAGTCACCGCTCGCGACGGCCGCTGCGCGATCACGACACAGGATCCCGACACGGGGGCGCGGGACTTCGACACCCTCAGGGCGATCATCCGCTATCGCGGCGTCATGCCCGATCGATCCGGGGCCCCGAAGGCGATGTTCGGCGTCCTCGCCGACGTCGAGCGGCCCGGCCGCATCCGGCTCGGGGACGACGTGCAGGTCCTCGCTCGCGGGCCCTGAGGCCGCAGGACGCCGATGGTGCGGCTGCAGGTCGGGCCCCGCAGCCTGGGCGACCTAGCGGTCGATCTGGCTGATCTCGAAGGTGTTGCCCTCCGAGTCCTTGAACCAGCAGGCCTTGTACGGGCCCATCGACAGAAGCCCATCGATGGTTGCCATGCCGTCGCCGAGGTCGTACTCCTCGAAGGTCACGCCCCGAGCGCGGAGATCGGCCATGACGGCCTCGATACCGGTCACGGTCCAGCCGGCCTGGGTGTTCAGGGCCGTCCCGGCGAACTCGGTTCGATAGACGCTCAGCCAGGTTCCGTCACCGAACCGGTACCAGAGCCCACCGGGATCCTCCATCGCCGGTTCCAAGCCGAGCTTCGTCGCGTACCAGGCGCGGGCCCGCTCGAGGTCGCTCGCGGCGACGGTGGCGTGGATCGCGAACTGCTCGAGCATCGCAGCCTCCTCTCATCCCGACGCAGGCGTCATGGCTGGAACCTGTGCTCCGGCACATCGAAGGACGCCGGGCCCGCTGAGCCCTACTCGCTGTAGCGCTCCTCCTTCCAGGGGTCCGCGTCGTTGTTGTAGCCGTAGCGCTCCCAGAAGCCAAGCTGGTCGTGGTCGAGGAACTCGAGGCCACGGATCCACTTGGCGCTCTTCCAGAAGTAGCGCTTCGGAACGAGGAGTCGAAGTGGCCAGCCGTGCTCCTTCTCGAGGGGCTGGCCGTCAAAGGTGTCGGCGAGCATGACATCGTCATCGTCGAGGACAGTGAGCGGCATGTTCGCCGTGTAGCCCTGCTCGGAGTGGGCGAGGACGTGGGTCGCGCCCGGGCGGACCTGGGCGAGCCGGAGGATCTCCTGGATCGGGACGCCTTCCCACGCCGTGTCCAGCTTCGTCCAGCGGGTGACGCAGTGGATGTCCGTCGCGACCGTCTTACGGGGCAGGGTCTTGAATTGCTCCCAGGTCAGCGTGAACGGCGCATCGACCTCGCCGAAGACCCGGAAGTCCCAGGCCGCGAGGTCGGTGCTCGGCACCGAGCCGTAATGGAGGACGGGGAACTTCTCGGTCCGGTATTGGCCCGGCGGGATCCGGTCCGCAACCGCGGGATCCTGCTCGCGGTTGCCGAAGAGACGCTCGAACATCGACTGACTCCGTTGGGGTTGGGCCCTTGACTATCGTCCCACACGGTGACGACTGGATGACGCGTCACCAGGCTGTCTATCCGGGTGCGGCGGGCCGCTGAGGATGCTCGGGTCGCCGGCGCCGCCGCCCGGCCTCGAACGGCGGTGGGGTGGGTCGCGGAGCGTGTCCTTGCACGATCCGGTAGCCGGTCGTGTTGTGGAGCTCCTCCACCGTCCCGCCGTGGAAGCGCAGGGTCATCGCGCCGCGGCCCGCCCGGAGATGGCTGATCGTCAGCTCGGGGAGCCAGTTCGGGAGGGCCGGATTGACGTAGAGCTCCCGCTGATCCTCCAGGCCGACCCGAGCGTGGATCCCGCACAGGACCGCGACGAGCCTGAAGATCGAGGCGGCCGCCCAGGCCTGCGGTGCGCTCGCCCCGAGGTACGGCACAGGAAAGGATCCCCGGTCGCGGGTGATACCGGCAAAGAGCTCGGGCAGGCGGCTCGACGGGAACCGCTCGGCGGCGTCGAAGATTCCCTTGGCGACGCGCGCCGCCTCGGCATCGAAGCCATAGCGGCGGAAGCCGCCGGCGATCATCGCATTGTCGTGGGGCCAGACCGACCCGGTGTGGTAGCTGAACGGGTTGTAGTAGGGGTGGGAGGCAGCGAGCGTTCGAATGCCCCAGCCCGACCACATGTCCTCGGCCATGAGGCGCCCGACGACCCTGGCCGCCCGATCCGGCGCGACGATCCCGCTGGCGAGACAGTGCCCGGCGTTCGAGGCCACGCTCCGGACCTGCTTCTTGCGGCCATCGAGGGCCAGCACGTAGGTCCCTTCGGCCTCCCACCAGAAGGCCTCGTTGAAGCGCTCGTAAAGGCGGTGGGCAGCCTCCCGCAGCGGGCCGCTCCGGTCAGGCTGGCCGAGGACCTCGTAGATCTCGGCCATCCGGAGCTTCGCGTCGTAGACGTAGCCCTGCAGCTCGCATGTCGCGATCGGGTGGCCGGCCAGCGCGCCGGTGGCATCGACGATGGCGTCGCCGGCGTCCTTCCAGCCCTGGTTGTAGTAGCCGCGCGGGCCGCGTGGCGCGTACTCCTGGAAGCCGTCGCCGTCCCGGTCGCCGTGGTTGTCGATCCAGTCGATCGCCGCCTCGGCGTTGGGCAGGTAGCGCTCGAGGATCCCGGCGTCGCCGGTCCACTGGTAGAGGTACGAGAGGACGATCACGAACAGGCTCGTCGCATCGTGGGTGCCGTAGTACGGCTGGTGCGGCATGATCCCCAGCGTCGCGAGCTCGCCATGGCGGATCTCGTGGGGGATCTTTCCGGGCTCCATGTCCCGGCCCGCGTCGTCGCGGGTCGCCTGGAGGTCAGAGAGACGGCGCAGGGCACCCGAGGCGAATTCCGGGTAGCCCGAGATGCTCTGCATCGAGACCACCAGTGAATCCCGGCCGAAGAGCGTGGCGAACCACGGGATCCCCGCCGCCGGGATGAAGACGCCGCGGCCCGCGCCCTCATCCTCCAGCCGCAGTGCCTCCATGTCGTGGACCGCCTGGCGCCAGGCAGCCTCGACCGTTCGATTCGAGGTGCCGATACCGACCCGGGGGAGCTTCTGGGGATGGAAGCCCGCCCGCTCCTCGGCGATCGCGTCGCAGCCGAGCGTCGCCGGCCGGCGACCGGGCCCGATGAGCGGTAACCACTTGAGGCAGCTGTGCCACGTCTGGCCGCGTTCGAGGCGGATCGAGAAGCTGAGGCGGCCGTTCGCCCACTGCGGCGGGCTGTCCGACTTCTCGAGGGCGACGAGGAGCGTTCGCTGGAACTCGCGGTTCGAGTACGTCGTCCGCAGCTCGCGGCGGCTGGCGAACCAGCGGCTCTGGATGGTCCCGCGGCGAATGAGGCGGGGGACCTTGACGTCGAAGATGTCGGCGAAGTCGGAATCGATGTCGACGTCAAGGGCCAGGGTTATCGGGCGTTGGGCGAAGCTGACGATGTCGAGGTCCTCGTGGACGCCTTCCGAGATCGAGCGGTCGAGGCGCAGCGAGAGGACGTTCGGCGGGATCGGGCCGTCGTCGTCGAAGAGGCTCGGGTTTGTGTACTCGAAGCGGGACGCAAAGAAGTGGGTCCCGGCCGATGTCAGGAGGACGGGCGCGGCGCCGTTGACCGCGATCCGGTAGCCCGAGACGAATCGGGTGTCGGCGGCATAGAAGCCGCCATCGCTGTTGCCGTCGATCGAACCGTCCGGTCGGCAGACGACGAAGCGGTCGTTGCGGTTGATGGTGATCCCGGCAGGTCCCATGTCACGCCCCACGAGGGCCGATGATAGGGCGCCTGGGCGGCGCCAGGCCCGGCCGCGGCCACGGAGCGGGCGATCCTCTCGACGGACGGTCGCTCCGGTGCGCGCTCGTACCACGGGGATTCGTGAATGAGGAAAGGGGCGCCAGATTCCGGGCGATGACGTCGGGGACTGGCCGGACCGGAACTTCGGGACCCTGCGATCGGCGTGATCGGGTCGAGCGGCACTCGCCCACTCCTGCGTGACCGGGGTAGCGTGGCGGCATGACCGACATCGCGATGGCAGCCGACTGGGCCGCCTCGAGCGCCGAGGCGCTTCGCAATCTCGGCTTCACGCTCCTCCACAGCGACCGTCCGGCGGCCCCCGGCGGGTCGCAGTTACTGGTCGCGCTCCGCGCTCGGCCGACCCTCTGCCACTTCGATCCCGAGCAGGTCCGGTGCTGGGTCGCAGCCGACGGAAGGGGGTGGTCTGTGCCGATCGACCGGCAGGCGGTGGCCGGCGAGCGGACGATCCTGTGGGGCCACGTTCACGTCGTGGACCGCCTTGGCGTGGAGAACCGGTTCCTGACCTTCGGCGGGCCGCTCCGGATCGCCGACATCGATTCGGCGCTCCGGGTCGTCCATCATGCCTCGCCGGGACCGGTCGTCCGGTGGGGCGGGCACTCCCAGGGCTTCGATGCCCTGGCCGGCGATATCGGGGCCTTCTTCGGCCGGCTGATCGTGCCGGTCGAGGCCATCCCCGGCGGTGAGGCTCGCCTTGCCGCCGAGCCGCCCGAGCATCTCTACGCCGCGTTCCTTCGCGACTTCGCCGCGCGCCGGCGCGAGGCGACCCGACGGCTGGACCCCGACCGCGAGGTCGCGCTCCGATCGTGGATCGAGCGCGAGACGACCCGGATCCGGGGCGCCGAGCCCGCCTGGTGGGAGGCCGCCGGGATCCTTCTCGACGACCTGGACCTCGGGCCCGAGGGCTTCGCCACGGAGCGCGCGGCGGCGGCCGGCCCCACGGCCCGCTGAATCGACGAGGCCCGCCGTCGCCGGCGGGCCTCGGGTCGTGCGCTTCTGATCGGGCGCGGCCTAGAGGAGGCCTTGCTCCTTCAGCCACGCCTCGGCGACGTCGGCGACGTCCTTCTGGTCGACGGCCACCTCGACACCGAGCTCGGTGAGAGCCTCGGTCGTGAGCTTGGCCGATACGTCGTTGAGGAGCTTGTCGAAGGCCTGCCGATCGCTGTCGGAGAGCTTCGCCAGGAAGTCGTTGCGGACGATCGGGGCGATGTTCTCGGCCGGCTGGGTGTGCTTGTCGTCGTCGAGGACGACGAACCCGAACTGGGCGATCGCCGGCTGTGTCGAGCACAGCTCGGCGACGTCGACCGCGCCGTTGTCGAGGGCCTCGGCGATCGGCGCGTCGCAGGCCGCGAGGGACTCGAGGTTGGCCGGCGGGAAGGTGATCCCGTAGGCGTCCTGGAGGGCGCCGCCGCAGAGGGGATTCGTCTCGCATTCCGGCGGAAGGCCCCAGGTGAGGTCATCCTGGACCGCGGCGAGGTCGCTCATCTTCGTGAGGTTGAGCTCGGCGGCGGTGTCGGCTCGGACCACGAAGGCGTTCGTGTCCTGGCCCGGGGAGAAGTCGAGGACGGTGATCCCGCCACCCTTCCCGGTGAGGATCTCCTGGAGCGCCGCGGCGTTCGTGGCCGGGTCGCCGGTCGTCTTCGTCTTGTCGTAGAACCCGAGCCCAGAGCCGATGTACTCGGGCTTGAGGTCGATCTGGCCGCTCTCGAGGGCCGGCGAGGTGACGGCCCTCGCACCGAGCGCCAGGTTGCGCTCGACGGTGTATCCGGCCTTCTCGAGGACCTGGGCGTACATCTCGGCCACGAGCTGGGCTTCGTAGAACCCGTCCGAGCCGATCTTGATCGTGGGCTTGCCGCCCCCACCCGTCCCGCAGGCGCTCAACAGCACCAGCAGGGACGCCCCGAGGGCGAGCGTGCGGGTCATCCGCATTGGGTCAAACCTCCAGTGGGCTTCGGGTCGCGGACGCGCGACCTCATCGAGCGACGGTAGCACCGATCACGTGACACGGCCGTGACATGAATTACGGCAGGAACGCCGGCGGCACGGGAACCTCCGCGAGGTTCTGGAAGCCGCGTTCGCCCGCGCCCGCCACGCCTCGTGGGGTGAGACGCCGCTGGGCCAGGGCGAGCAGGCCCTCTGCCGTCAGGGCCAGGATCGCGACGAGGACGACGCCGGCGAACAGCCGGTCGTTCTCGCGCCGGGCGATGCCATCGATGATGTAGCGGCCGAGGCCGCCGTAGGCCACGACTGCACCGAGCGTCGCCGTCGCGACGACTTGGACGGCGGCGGTCCGGATCCCACCGACGATCACCGGCAGGGCCAGCGGGACCTCGAGCCGGAACAGGATCTGGCGCTCGCGGAGGCCCATCCCGCGGGCCGCCTCGACGAGATCGCGGTCGACCTCCCGAAGCCCGCCGTAGGTGTTGATGAGGATCGGCGGGATGGCGAGCAGGAACATCGCCGTGAACGTCGGAATCTCGGACAGTCCGAACGACGGGTCGTAGCCGAACGTCGAAGCCAGCTGGAGAGCCGGTGGCAGGACGATCACGAGGATCGCGTAGGACGGCACGGCCCGCCCGAGGTTGGCGAGGTTCACGGCCAGGGTCCCGCCGCGGCCGGTGTGGCCGATGAGGGCGCCGACGGGGAGGGCGATGACGCCGGCGGCCGCGAGCGACACGATCGAGATCGCGAGGTGCTCCACGATCCGGGTCGGGATCCCGTCGGTCCCGGACCAGTGACCGGGGTCGAGCAGCCAGGCGAGCGTCGAGGTCAGGACGTCCATCGGTTGGCCGTCATTCCGCTGCCGTCGCGCGGGCGGCCCGGGCCTGGGCCCACGGGGTCGCCCGTCGTTCAAGCCGCACGAGCAGCAGATCGGCCGTCACCGCGAGGCTCACGGACAGCGCCGCCCCGACGTAGACCTTCGTCGCGAAGAACGTCTGGATGCCCTCGGTGATGAGGACCCCGAGGCCGCCGAAGTTCTTGCCGATCAGGCTCACGATCATCACCAGCCCGATCGTCGAGACCGACGCCAGGCGGATGCCGGTGATGATCAGCGGCACGGCCAGCGGCAGCTCGATCTGGCGCAGCCGGTCGCCCGGGCGGTAGCCCATCCCGTCGGCTGCCTCGGCGACCTCGGCCGGGACGCCGTCGAAGCCGGCCATGATGTTCCGGAACAGGATCAGCAGGGTGTACAGGACGAGCGGGATCTCGGCCGTGAGCAGGGACAGGCCCGTGAACGGCACGAGCGCGGCGAACATCGCCAGGCTCGGGATCGTGTAGAGGACACCGGCGAGGCCGGTGATCGGGCCGCGGACGCCCGGCGCCCGGCGGGCCCACAGCGCCAGGGCCATCGCGATCGCCAGGCCGGCCGCGACCGCGATCGCGGCGATCGCGAGGTG
>DASWGY010000003.1:0-9568 GCA_036393495.1 Candidatus Limnocylindrales bacterium | reverse complement strand
CAGTCCGGGCTTCATCGTCAACCGGGTGAACCGGCCGTTCACGATCGAGGCCCTCCGGATGCTCGAGGCCGGCGACGGGCGGGTCGGCGAGATCGATGCCGCGATCCGGGCCGACGGCTTCCCGATGGGCCCGTTCGAGCTGATGGACCTCGTGGGCCTCGACGTCAACCTCGCCGCTGCGACGGCCGTCTGGGACGGCCTGGGCCGGCCCGACCGCCTGCGGCCCTCGCCGATCCAGGCTTGGCTCGTGGCCCAGGGTCGGCTCGGACGGAAGACCTCGATCGGCTTCTATCGCCATGGCGAGGACCGCGACCCTGTCCCCGAACCGATCCCCCGCGGCGTCGTGGCGCCCGTGGCCCCGCGCCGGTCGCTGACGCCCGAGCGGATCGTCCGCCGGATTCGGACCGCCATCGCCGAGGAGGCGGTGATGACCCGGGACGCCGGCGTCGCCTCGGAGGCCGACATCGACACCGCCTTGTGGCTCGGCGCCGCGCACCCGGAGGGGCCCTTCGCCTGGCTCCGGCGGCACGACCTACAATCCGGCCGATGACACGAGACCCCCGTCGGCCCCTCCGCGAGGCCTGGATCATCGACGCTGTCCGGACGCCGATCGGGCGGTATGGCGGCGCGCTCGCGGGGGTCCGACCAGACGACCTGGCCGCGCTCGTCATTCGGGCCGTCGTCGACCGCTCCGGGATCGATCCCGCCCTCATCGAGGACGTCATCCTCGGCTGTGCCAACCAGGCCGGCGAGGACAACCGGAACGTCGCCCGGATGGCACTCCTCCTGGCCGGCCTGCCGATCGAGGTGGCGGGGCTGACCGTGAATCGGCTGTGCGGCTCAGGGCTCCAGGCGATCAACTCGGCCGCCCACGCGATCGCGGTCGACGATGGCGACGTCTTCATCGGCGGCGGCGTCGAATCGATGACCAGGGCGCCCTACGTCATGGCCAAGCCGGAGGCAGCCTGGGACCGCGGTGCTCGCGAGCTCCAGGACACGACCCTCGGCTGGCGGTTCCTCAACCCGAAGCTCGCGGCGTTGCACTACCCGTACTCCATGGGCGAGACCGCCGAGAACGTGGTCGAGCGTTGGTCTGTCTCGCGCGAGCGCCAGGACACGTTCGCACTGGCCAGCCACCAGCGCGCCGTCTCGGCGATCGATCGCGGGGCCTTCGATTCCCAGATCGTGCCCGTCCCGGTGCCCCAGAGGAAGGGCGACCCGATCGTCGTCAGCCGAGACGAGCACCCCCGCGCCGACACCACGCCCGAGGCGCTGGCCAGGATTCGGCCGGCGTTCCGGGAGGGCGGCAGCGTCACGGCCGGCAACAGCTCCGGGATCAACGACGGTGCCTCGGCGGTGCTCCTCGTCGAGGCGGAGCGGGCGCGCGGGCTCGGGCTGCGGCCTCTCGCCCGGGTCGTGGCCACGGCCGTCGCCGGCGTCGACCCGGCAATCATGGGTGCCGGACCGATCCCGGCCGTGCGAAAGGCGCTTGCGAGGGCCGGCCTCGAGGCCGCCGACCTCGACCTCGTCGAGCTCAACGAGGCCTTCGCCAGCCAGTCGGTCGTGTGCATCGACGAGCTGGGCCTGGATCCCGAGACCGTCAACGTCAACGGTGGCGCGATCGCCCTCGGGCATCCGCTCGGGATGAGCGGCGGGCGCCTCGTGACGATGCTCGTCCACGAGCTGGCTGCCCGCGGCGGCCGCTACGGGCTGGCCACGATGTGCATCGGCGTCGGCCAGGGGATCGCGACGATCGTGGAGCGCATCGACGGCTGAGGCCGAGGATCGCGACGCCCCGGACGGCGGAGGCTGGGGTCAGGAGGGGTCAGCTGGGGTCAGCCGACGGGACGCTGCTCGATCGCCTCCAGGGCACGACTGAGCGCGACCTCCAGGCTCGTGTGGGGGGTCGTCCCGAATGATGCGACGCGGAGGCGGATCGGGGCCTCGACCGCGCGCAGCCAGACGTCGCAGTCGGCGACGACCCGTTCCGCGATGTGGCTCGCCTCGCGGCCCGTCGTCTCGGGCAGGAGGACCTGGAAGCGCGCCTCGCCGGTTCGGGTCACGAGGTCGATGTCACGGATCCCCCGGCGGACGACGTGGGCGATCGGTGCGGCGACGCGGCCGAGCCACCTCGCCGCGGGCGGCGCGTCCGCCGTCGCCTCGCCGGCGATGACCATGACCGCGGTCGGGCGGCGGTAGCGAAGGCTCCGGGCCGTCTCACGTCGGAACGCCTCCTCCCAGGCGATCCTGGTCTCGAGGGTCGCGAACGGGTTGTCCCGGAGCGTTGACGCGTCCACGGCGCCGGGCCGGCCTCGCCGCTGCCCGGGGCCGGTCAGGAATTCGGAGATCGCTTGATCGACACGATCGTCGCCGAGCTCAGGCAGCGAGAAACGGCGCGCTCGGCTGGATCCTCCGGAGACCATTCCACCTCGGCTCAAGCTTCGATTCGGCGCCGGCACACGGTGGCATCGACGGCGAACCGGGGAGGTGTCAACGATAGCCGAGGGGGGCACGAGGCGTGATTCGACCGCCATGGAAGGGCAATTTGGGCGGACCTGTTGTCGAAATCGACCGTCGTGCGTACGATGTCGCCAATGGCCTCGAGGAATCGGGGCAACCAACGCCGAGATCCGCCGGAGAGGGCGCCCCAGAATGATCGACCAGCAGCCGACCGTCGTCTCGCTCACCGACGCCGCCGCGACGAAGCTCCACGAGCTGACGAAAGAGGAGACGAACCCGAACGTCGGCCTGCGCGTCTACGTCTACTCGGGCGGCTGCTCCGGCTACCGCTACGGGATGATGCTCGAGGACCAGCCCACGCCCGAGGACAGCGTCCTCGAGGCCAACGGCGTCAGGGTCTACGTCGATGGCCAGAGCATCCCCCTCCTCAAGGGCTCGTCGATCGACTATGTCGACACGCTGATGGGCGCCGGTTTCACCGTGAACAACCCGAACGCGGTCACCGGCTGCGGCTGTGGCTCCAGCTTCCGGACCGCCGACGACGCCGGTCAGGCCCGGTCCTGCTCGCACTGACCCTCCTCGCTCGCGAGCCACGAGGCCGCCGGGACCCGGCGGCTTCCTGATTCCCGCTCGTCGGTGACCTCGCTGGCGGATGCCGCGCAGGCGATCGACGCCGTCGCCGACCGGTTCCTTGCGGGCAAGCACATTCCCGGCGTCGCCTATGGCGTCGTGATCGGGGCTGAGCTCGTCCACTCCCGCGGCATCGGGACGCTCCGGCTCGGTGAGGACGCGACGCCCGACGCCGACAGTGTGTTCCGGATCGCCTCGATGACGAAGAGCTTCACCGCGGCGACGATCATCGGGCTGCGCGACGAGGGTCGCCTGTCGCTCGACGACCCCATCGGGCTGTACGTCCCGGAGCTCGCCTCGCTCCGAGGCCCGACTGCCGATTCACCGCCGGTCACGGTTCGGTCCCTGCTGACGATGTCGTCCGGCCTCGCGACCGACGATCCGTGGGGGGATCGGCAGCAGGGCCTCGACCTCGGTGCCTTCTCCGACCTCCTCCGCGAGCCGCTGACCTTCGCCTGGTCGCCGGGGACCCGCTTCGAATATTCCAACCTGGGCTACGGGATCCTGGGCCGGCTGGTCACGAACGTGGCCGGGGCCGAGTACCGCGAGGTCGTCCGGGCGCGACTGCTCGATCCGCTCGGAATGGCCGCGACGACGTACCTCCTCGAGGACGTGCCGCCGGAACGGCTCGCCCACGGCTACCTCTGGCGCGACGAGGCTCACCTCGAAGAGCCGATCGACCCGTACGGCGCCCTGGCGGCGATGGGCGGCATCTTCACCTCGATCCGCGACCTGGCCCGCTGGGTCGCCTTCTTCATCGACGCCGTGCCGCCCCGCGACGATCCGGAGGGAGGCCTGCCGCTGTCCCGGGCCAGTCGTCGTGAGATGCAGCAGGTCCATCGGGCCTGGGCCCCGGAAGTCGTCCAGGCCGGGCCGGACGCCGAGGCGGCCGCGCGATCGGGCGGCTACGGGTTTGGCCTGTACGCCGTGGACGATACGCGCTGGGGTCGGATCGTCGGTCACAGCGGCGGATATCCGGGCTTCGGATCGAGCATGCGCTGGCATCCGGCCTCGGGGCTCGGCGTCATCGTCCTGGCCAACCATCGCTATGCCCCGGCAACCCTCCTCGGAAACGAGCTCCTTTCGAGCCTCATCGAGGCTGGCGTCGCCCCAGCCCGGCCAATCCGCCCGGCACCGCCCACCGTCGCCGCCCGGACCGACGTCGAACGTCTCCTTGCGAACTGGGACGACGCGATCGCGAATCGCCTGTTCGCGATGAACGTCGAGCTCGACGAGCCCCTCGACCACCGACGCGCCGAGATGACCCGGATCCGCGAACGCCACGGGCGGCTCGGGCCGGACCCGCGGCTGCCCGCGGAATCGGCCACGCCCCTGGAGCTCTCGTGGTGGCTCGTCGGCGAGCACGGCGGCCGGGTTCGGGTCGAGATCCTCCTCTCGCCGGAGGCGACGCCGCTCGTCCAGGCGCTCACCCTGACCGACGTGCCGCCACCGAGTGCGGCGCTGGCGACGGTCGCGGCGGCCATGTTGGACACGATCAACGGCCCTCGGCCGGTTGTGCCGCCGAATCTGGACCTCGGCTCGACCATCGATGCGGCCGCCCTCGAACGGGTCATCAGGATCGTCGCCGCCCGCCACGCCCCGCTCGAGCTCGGGCCGGCCGTGGTCGGGAACGGGACCTCGACCGCGACCTGGCGCCTGTGGAGCCACCGCGAGAGCCGCGACGTCCTCGACCTCGAAGTCGAGCGGGACCCGGACGCGGGCCTCGTCACGCGGCTGGCCCTCAGCCCTCGACCCCGGCCATTCCCGGACCACGCCGACTGACGGTCACCGCCCCGGCAGCTCAGCCGGTCTCGAAGCTCCGCTTCGAGAGGCCGTAGGCGTACCCCTCGATCGCGAACCGTGGTGCGGCTTCCGGCCGCGCGGCAGCGCCGAGGGTGACGAACAGCGGCGCGAAGTGCTCCACCGTCGGGTGGGCCCAGGGCATCCCCGGTGCCTTCTCGCGGAAGTCGAAGAGCGTGTCGAGGTCGCCGCGGACGAGGGCCTCGCGGGCCCAGTCATCGAAGTCGATCGACCATTGGGGCGCACCCGGCTTGCCCATGAAGTACTCGGCGATGAAGGGCAGGCCGTGGGTCATGAAGCCGCTGCCGACGATGAGGACCCCATCGTCGCGGAGGGGAGCCAGGCGCCGGCCGATCTCGAAGAGGTGGCCGGGGTCCAGGTCGGGCATCGACATCTGGAGAACCGGGACGTCGGCGTCCGGGTACATCGCCTTGAGGGGTACCCACGCGCCGTGGTCCAGGCCCCGGGTCTCGCGATCAAGGACGGGCTCGGTGGCCGGCATCAGGCCCCGCACGGCGGCCGCCAGCTCGGGGGCGCCGGGAGCCTCGTAGGTCAGGTCGTAGTAGTGCTGCGGGAATCCGTAGAAGTCGTAGACGAGGGGGACGCGGTGGGTCGCGCTGAGCGCGATCGGGGCGGTCTGCCAGTGGGCGCTGACGATGAGGATCGAGCGCGGGCGCTGCAGGCTCCCGGCCCAGTCGCCGAGCTGGCGCACCCAGGCCTCGTCTTCGAGCAGTGGCGGCGCGCCGTGGCCGAGGTACAGCGCCGGCAGGCGGTCCGGGACCGGGTCGGGGCGCTCGGCGGTTTCACGCGCGTCGGTCATGTCGTGAGGTGCAGGGTACGCCGGGCGCCGCGTGGCGGCGGCCCGGCGAGGGACGAATGGGGCCATCAGGCCGCGATGGCCTTCTCGGGCGGGTTGACCAGGACGATCGCGGTGTTCCAGCTGCCACCGTTCCGGAGCTGCAGGCCGATGTTCAGCCAGGCAAGGGCCTCGAGCGATCGAGCGTCGGCAAGCGTCCCCGCGTCGACCGGCCGGATGCCGATCGATCGCACCAGCTCCGCGACGGTCCGCTTGGCCACGGCATCGTCACCGGCCAGGAGCCCGTCGGGCACGGCGCCGGCCAGGGCCGGCTGCGCCTGGATGCTCGAGAAGAGCGTGTTGAAGGCCTTCACGAGGTGGGCCTTCGGCGCTCGGGCGGCGATCCGCTCCGCCGCGGAAGGGCCGCCGTCGGTGACAAGGCCGCTGTAGTCGGCCCGGAGCGGATTGGTCGGATCGACGACGACCTTGCCCTCGATCGCCGCGGCGATCTCCGTCGCCACGGCCTCGGCCGCCGAGAACGGCACGGCGAGGACGACGACCTCGGCCCCGGCGACCGCCGCGAGCGGAGTGTCGGCCGCCGTGGCGCCGATCTCGGCCGCCGTGGTTCGCGCCTTCTCGAAGTCCTGGCCCGCGAACGTGACGTCGTGGCCGGCCCGGCTGAACGAGCCGCCGAGGGCCGAGCCGACGTTGCCGGTACCGATGATCGCGATCTTCATGGAGTCCTTCCTGTTCCTGCCGCCGCCCGCCATCCGGACCGGCTATACTTTGGCTGTTGGCAACATCTTGTTGCCGACGCAAATACTCTGCCATGGAGTTGGCCGGAGGTCAAGTAGGTTGTCTGAAACCCAAGTCAGTCCTGGGGAGCCCGAGGTCGCGCCGCGCCCGCCCGAGGTCAGCACGCGTCGGCCCGAGGTCGGCGCCGAGGTCCGGCGCTGGCGTCTGACTCGCGGCCTGACCCTGGCCCAGGTCGGTGACCAGAGCGGCCTCAACGTGGGCTACCTGTCCCAGATCGAGAACGGCAAGGCCGTTCCCTCGCTCGACGCGCTCGTGGCGATCGCCGCGGCCATCGACGTGCCGATCGCCTGGCTGTTCCTGGATTCGGCGCCGGCGCCACGCGTCGTCCGGGCGACCGAGCGCCCACGCCAGGCGATGGCCGATGGCGGCGGGCTCGAGGAGGTCGACGGTGGCACCGCCCGGGACGTCCGAATCCTGGAGGCGGTCGCGCCGCCGGGTTGCTCGACCGGCGTCCATGCCCACACCGGCGACGAGCACCATCTCGTCCTGGCCGGTCGCTGGCGGATGACCCAGGGCGACAAGAGCTTCGAGGTCGGCCCGGGTGATTACGTCGCCTGGGACCCGACGATCCCGCACGACGTCGAGAGCCTCGGGCCGGAAACGGGCCGGCTGCTCGTCGTCTACCCGCGCCATTCTCGACGAGCGCTGGAGCCGGCGCGGTCCGAACACGCCGGCTGAGGCGCGATTGGCGCCAGGCCCTCTGGAATCGAATGCCGGTGACCCGCGCGCCGGAGATCTTCGATTGAGGCTCGGCCTTCCGACGAGCCTCGGCCGCCGGCGGAGCTGCCTGCTTGAAGGACGAACTCCCGCGATGACGCCGTCTGCCCCGCCCCCTGATCCCGGATCCGGACCTCGGCGACCACTCCTCGTTCGGGAGCGGCCACTCGGATCCAGCCGACGAATCGACCATCGGCGACGGGCAGGGTCGCCCCGCCCAGGATCGCGCCGCCCGCGTTGATCGTGACGTGGACTTCGCCCGGCCTGCTGACCCCGCGCGGCGCGCCGGACAACGCGACGGAGCCGGCCACCGGGACCACGCCGCCAAGGACGACGTCACCCGACCCAGGCAGCAGGATGACGATCTCCGCCCGAGGATGCGTCCGCCGCGAAGAGGGCCCTGAGACGCCAATGCTCCGCGGATCATCGACCGGCCCGTGCACGGAGCTCGCCGGATCGGGCCCGGACCCTGACCCGGGGCCGACCGCGTCGGTACCGGCGAGGCCCGCGCCGACGACCACCGCCATGGCGGCGACGATCGATGCCAACCGGATGACCGGCCGCTTCCGCTGGACACGGCTCGTCGGCACCGAGAGCTCATCGATCGTCGGCAGCCACGAATCGCCATTGCGGCCAGCGTCGATGCCAAGCGATCGGTGCCCGCGAATCGTGACATCGCTGCCACGGACGCGGACGTTCAGCTGCGAGCGCATCGGTCGTTCGCGATCGTCGGTGGGCCGCCGCGGCCTTGTTCTCCGACCACTCGGCAGACCGCGTCGAAGTGGGCGAGGGTGATCTCGGCGGTGGCCGCGATCGCCGTCCCGAGCCCGTCCGCGGCCCGGTGGTTGGCCGTCAGGAACAGATGATCGCCGTCGGCCTTGGCGCAGATGTACTCGATCCTCAGGTCATGTCCCAGCGCGACCTGGGCCGAGGCCAGCAGGGCGATCGATGCGAGCAGGAGCGACAGGTAGCGACGCATGTGGTCCTCCAGGAACCGTCCGGTTGTCGGACGCCGACGATGAAGGTCGGCACCAACGACGGACCAAGGGGCCGCCAACGTCCGCGTGATACGGTGCCGACTGGAGGCGGAGCGTGGAGTTCCTGATCCTTGGGCCGCTCGAGGTCTGGACCGACGGGCGTCGCATCCCGCTCCCGGGTGCGAAACAACGTGCGCTCCTGGGCCTGCTGCTCCTGCACCGCAACCGGGTCGTCTCGACCGACCAGCTCACCGACGAGCTGTGGGCCGACGACAAGCCCGGGACCGGAGCGGCCGCGCTCCAGATGCGCATCTCCGGCCTCCGGAAGGCGCTCGAGGGACGGGGCGCTCGGGAAGGGCCCAGCGACGTCCTCCTCACCCGGCCACCGGGCTACCTCCTCCGCGTGGCGGATGGCCAGCTCGACGGGGATCGCTTCGAAGCCCGGCTCCTGGAGGGGCACCGGGCGCTCTCGGCGGGCGATCCGGCGGCCGCCGCCGTCGCCTACGGCGAAGGGCTCTCGCTGTGGCGCGGCGAGCCACTCGCCGATCTCCAGTACGAGCCGTTTGCCCAGACCGAGATCGCTCGGCTGGTCGAGCTTCGCCTGGTCGCGACCGAGGGGCGGGTCGAGGCCGACCTGGCGCTCGGGCGCGCCGATCACCTGATCGCCGAGCTCGAGGTCCTCGTGGCGCGCCATCCGCTGAGGGAACGCCTGCGCGGCCAGCTGATGCTCGCCCTGTACCGCTCCGGCCGCCAGGCGGAAGCACTCGCCGCGTACCACGACGCCCATCGTTCGCTCCGCGACGAGCTGGGCATCGACCCGAGCCCGGCGCTCCAGCGACTCGAGGTCGCCATTCTGCAGCAGGATCCCGGTCTTGAAACGCCGACCTGGTCAGCGAGGTCGGCGGAACCCGAGGCGGCGATCGACACGACGGAGCACCGCAAGCTCGTGACGGTCGTCGTTGCCGAGCCGGCCCCGATGGGAGGCCCGGAGGAGACCGACCCGGAATCATGGCGGCTGGTCGGCGAGCGCCGGCGCGCCATCGCCACGACCATCGTCGAGCGACACGGCGGGGTCCTGGAGGCGGGTTCGGGGGACCGGGTCGTGGCCGTATTCGGAGTGCCGCGGGTCCACGAGGACGACGGCCTCCGGGCAGTCCGGGCCGCGCTCGACTGGCGAGCCGCCGCCAGCGACGTGGCCGCGGGACCAGGTCCGGATGCGGCCGGCGTGCCGGTGTTCCTCGAGCGGATCGGGATCGAGAGCGGCGAGGTGATCACCGGCGATCCCGCTGCCGGCCACCCGCTTGTCACCGGCGAGCCGGTGACGCGTGCTGGCCACCTTGCCCGCGCCGCTGCCCAGGGCGAGATCCTCCTC
>DASWGY010000002.1:0-18555 GCA_036393495.1 Candidatus Limnocylindrales bacterium | reverse complement strand
CACCCGAGCCCCGCCGACTCGTGATCCTCACCGAGGGCCAGTGGCACGTCCACAACGCGAAGACGGCGATGGGCGTGATCCGCTACGGAACGGATCGGGTGGTGGCCCTCCTCGACTCGACGATCGCCGGCCGAAACGTGGCCGAGTGGATGCCCGGCCACGACATCCCGGTCGTCGCGACGCTGGCCGAGGCGGGCGCCCTGCCGGTCCCGCCCGACACGCTCCTCATCGGCATCGCCCCAACCGGCGGCAGGCTCCCGGAGGCCTGGCGGGCGACGATCCTCGAAGCGATCCGGGCCGGCCTCGACGTCCACTCCGGGCTCCACACGCTCCTCGGCGACGACCCCGAGCTCGCCGCGGCCGCCCGTCTGGCGGGCGGCCGGATCGTCGACTTCCGGCGTCCGCCCGAGCGAGCCGAGACCTCGGTCGGGCGGCGGCACCGACCGGGCTCCCGGGTGATCCTGACCGTCGGCACCGATTGCGCGATCGGCAAGATGTCGGTCGCCCTCGAGCTCCGGCGATCAGCGATGGCGGCCGGGGACAAGGCCGTCTTCGTGCCGACAGGCCAGACCGGGATGATGATCGACGGCTGGGGCGTTGCGGTCGACCGGGTGATCAGCGACTTCCTCCAGGGCACCATCGAATGGCTCGTCGAGGGGGGCGAGTCCCGGGGCGACTGGCTCATCGTCGAGGGTCAGGGTTCGCTCGACCACCCGGCCTACTCGTCGGTCACGCTCGGGCTCATCCACGGCGCGACGCCGCAGGCGATGGTCATGGTCCACAAGCCGGGCCTGACGGAGCATGACTTCGACCACCTCCCGGAGGCCTCGTTCCCGATTGCCCGACTGCCCGAGTTCATCGCCCTCCACGAGGCGGTTGCAGGCGTCATCGCGCCCTCGAAAGTCGTCGGGATCGCCCTGAACACGTCGCTCTTTCCGGATGATGCCGAGGCCCGCCGGATCATCGACTGGACGGAGAGCGAGACCGGCCTGCCCGCCGCCGACCCGGTCCGCTTCGGCGCGGACGGACTGTGGCCTGAGATCCACCGCCGGGTCGAGGCACTGCCCTGGGTCCGCGACAACGACGCCCGGTCCGACCGCGGGTCGACGTGACCCTCCATCTGCGGCACGAGGTCCTGCATCTCGAGCTTCGCGATCCGTTTCGGATTGCCCGAACCGAGCACGGCGGCGGCCACGACGTGACGACCGTCGTCGTGGAGCTCGAGGACGATCGATTCCCGGGCCTGGTCGGCCTGGGGGAGGGCTACCCGGACACGTTCTACGGCGAGACGCCCGCGACGATGGCATCGATCTGGCCGACGTTGCTGGACGCCGTAGGTGAGCCCGAGCCGTCGACCGCCGGGCTGGCCGTGGCCGGCGCGGCGATGGCCGCCGGAGTCCCCTGGAACGGCGCGGCGAAGTGCGCCCTCGACACAGCGCTCCTCGACCTCGCCGGCAAGGTGGCCGGCGAGCCGGCCTGGCGCCTGCTCGGGCTGTCGCCCGCGATCCCGCCGACGGACTTCACGATCGGCATTGACGAGCCGGCGATCGTCGCGGAGCGGGCCCGTCGGGCCGCGGGCTTCCCGGCGCTCAAGATCAAGGTCGGTGGCCCGGCCGACCTCGCAACCCTGCGGGCGGTCCGCGAGGTCTACGACGGCCCGATCCGGGTCGACGCCAATACCGCCTGGACGCCGGCGGTCGCCGACGACCTCCTGGCCGAGCTCATCGATCTCGGGGTCGAGCTCATCGAGCAGCCGTTCCCGGCCGGACGGCTCGACTGGCTGGCGAACCTCCAGCAGCGCTCCGCGCTCCCGCTCGTGGCCGATGAGTCCTGCGTCACCGACGAGGACCTCGACGGGCTGGTCGGGATCGTTGCCGGGGTCAACGTCAAGCTCGCCAAGTGCGGCGGACCGGGGCCGGCGGCCCGGATGCTGGCACGTGCCCGCGACCTCGGCTTGCGGACCTTCCTCGGCTGCATGGAGGAGACGTCGGTCGGCATCGCCGCCTCGGCGGCGGCGGCCTCGCTCGCCGAGTGGGTCGACCTCGATGGCAACCTGCTCCTGGCCGACGACCCGTTTGAGGGCCTGGAGCTCGGCCCGGACCATCGCTGGCAGCTCTCCGATCGGCCCGGCCTCGGGGTCTCGCGACGCCTGTCGTGAACCGTTTCAGCGGGGTCGGGGATTGGGTGTGGAAAAGTTCGTGGACGAAAAGGTGGAGAACACCCCTTTCGGCCGGGACCGCCCCGGACGTACCATGACGGGGTCGGTCGCGAGTCTCCCGGGAGGGGCCCGCCGACACCCGGAATTATCTGGCCGCGGGGTCCGGTCCATTTCGCCGCGACCCGTTCAGGCCGTGCCATGCCCAGGGCACCGAGGAGGAGAGGGATCGATGGTCGCGCGCCCAGCGCCGGTGCCGGCGCCAACGGCCGATGCCGTGGAGTTCGTGAGGTTCTGCTACCAGCGCCGCAAGGTGGGCTGGCCGGAGCTCTATGACGAGATGTGCGGCGTGGCCGGCCGTGGGCTCTTCCGGGGCTGGGGCCCGGACGACCTCGCGACGCACGGCATCGGCTTCACCCTCGGACAGATGCCGGCCCTGGCCGCCCTGGTGACCGAGATCGTCACCGAGGATCGGGCTCGGGCGAAGGCGCGATTGCCCGCGGCATCGCCGGCACCCGCAGCCTGAAGGCGCGAGTCGAGGGAGACCGTTGGGTCTCCGCCGCGGTCAGGCCCGGATCTGGCGCCTCGCCATCTCGCCCTCGATCTGGCGCTCCGCCTCGACGTAGCGGTCGATCTGCTCCCGGAGCTCGTTCGCCTCGGGCGTGTAGAGGTGGACCTGCTGCTGGAGGATGTAGCTCAGCCGCCGGCTGGTCATCCGAACGTGGTCGAGGTTCTTCATGAGGACCAGCGGATCCATCGCCGCGAGGTCCGACGGGTGGTACATCTGCTGCATGGCCCAATCGTAGCAACGGCGACCCGGGCCGGCGCCGCGCAGAGGACCGCGGGCCGTGGCGGTTGCCGGCGACCGATCGTCGGGCCGACCTACAGGGCGCGCAGGCGCGGCGGCCAGGTCCAGGCGACGGGCAGCGCGGCGCCCGACACGGCCCGCCGGCGGCCGGATTCGGAGGCCCCCAGGACGAGGATCCGGTCCACCTGGGTCGCCCGGCCGGCCTCGGCCCCCCACAGCTTCGTCATCTTCCGCTGGGCGTGGACCTCGTCGAGGACGACCCCGGCGAGGCGGTAGCCCTCGGGTGCCGCAGCCTCGGCCCAGACGCCCTCGGCGAGCCCGATCCCGTTGCGGATCTGGCGCCCTCGATCCGTGGCCACGTCGCCGATGACGAGGACGACGATCGCATCGTCGGTCAGGGCCGGCCGAAGGCCACGGAGGACCTCCCGAAGGAAGACGAGGTAGGGAGCCCGATGGTGGGCGTCGTCGAGGGCCGCATCGATCGCCCGCGGGTCCTCGCGCAGGAACCACGCTCGGAGCCAGTTGTAGTAGCCGTACTTCACGACCCGAAGGTAGGGCGGTGAGGTCAGCACGAGCCGGGCCCGGTCCGGCAGCCCGCGCACACGAAGGGCGGCTCGGGTTCGCAGCCCCGCGTCCCGGGCATCGCCGAGGAGCGACAGGCCCGGCCCCGTCGGGAGCGGCGCCCGGAAGAGCCGGTCGAGCTTCGCGCCGAGGCAGTCGAAGACATCCCGTTCGGACGGCCGGAACGACGTTCGGGCGGCGAAGTCCCGAACATACCGCGGCGCCATCGAGAAGGTGTTCGGCATGAGGTCGGAGAGGTAGGACGCGCTCTTGCCGTGCAGGATCCCCGTGATCGCCGCGGCAAGGAACCGGTCCACCCGGTCGTCGAGATCGAGCGCCGACCGGACGTACAGGAGCTGGGCGAATGTCCGCGGATGGAAGGCGATCGCGACCTCCGCGGGTACCGTATCCGTCCCGTCCTCGGGGTCGGCCTGGATAGCCGCGCCGCGAGCCACCCACGATTCGGCCTCGGCCGGCCAGGCCAGGCGGAGTCGCGCGAGCCGGGTCCTGGCCTCGGCGGCGCTCGCCGGCTCGACCTTGGCGGCCGTCAGGAGATGGGCAAACGGGTTGAGGTCATTGCCGACTCCGATCCGACCTTCGGCCGCCGCCTGGAGCGGCGTCGTGCCACGGCCGGCAAACGGGTCGAGGACCACGTCGCCGGGGCGGCTGTAGCGCGAGATGAATGCGTGGGCCAGGGATGCCGGGAAGCTCGCCAGGTACGAGCACATCGGATGGAACGGGTGGCCCCACAGGCGCTGCTGGGCCTTCCACTCTGGCGCAATCCCGATTCGCGGCAGCTCCGTCTCGAGCTCGAGGGCGAGCTGGGTCGCACCCGTCGCAGGCATGCTGGCCGGCGAGTTGACCGATGCGGGAGCGGGCCGGGCGTCGACCGGCCTCGCGTTGGCGCGCTGCGACGCGGCGGGTTGCGACACGGACGGGGTGGGCTCCTCGTCGTCGATCCGCGGACCGCCATCCCGGGGCGATCCGAGCGGGCCGGGAGGATAGTCGCCCGCAGCCGGCCGGCGCAAGGGGCCGATCGACCTATCGCCTTGATCCGGCGGGTCGCCCGCCGCTGAGCGGACGTCCTATCAGGTTGCCACCTGGGTGATCGTGACATCCCGAACGCTCAGCCTGACAGCGGGCCCGCCGTCGACCAGCGTCACCTCCACCGTGAGCGTCAACGTGAACGATCGTCCCGACGGGACGTGCTGAACGCGGACGGTGTACGTCCCGGACGCTTGATTGCTCCCCAGACTCTCACGGCTCCAGTTCTCGCCGTCGTGAGCGTCCCAGCCCGATTCGCCCCGGTCAACGTCGAGCGCGAGCATGGCGTCTGGGTCGTCGTCATCGCTCAGATTCGGAACCACCGCGCACGTTGACGAACCGTCGAACCGAATCCCGATGAACGCCTCTTCATCGCTGTTCGTGATGGTCGCGGGATCCCCGGAGCAGGTGATCGGCGGAGCCGGGGTTGGCGCCAGCGAGGTGATGTCGATGGCGGCCGTGCCGGTGGCATAGACCGTCGTGAACCCGAGCATCGTCACGCCGAGCTCGACGAGGCCCTCGTCGGTCCGGCCCGCCATGGCCCGCCGGCCGATGACGTCGCCCGTGACCCGGCTGCTGAGGCCGTCCACGGCAACGATGTCGACCGGGATGTCGAGGAAGTTCGGGAAGCGGGGTGTGAACGTCCCGATGACCTGCAGGACCGCCAGGTCGTAGGCCGTCAGGGCGATGTTGGGGTGGCCCGATTCGATGGCGAAGCCGACGGTCGCAGTGGCCCCCTCGGCGAGCTCCATCGGGGCGTCGACGAGGCTGATCTTGAGCTTGATGCAGAAGTTGGCGGGGGCCATGATCGCATCGACGTTGCTCTCGATCAGGCCGAGGGTCGTGCCGGTCTGGTCGAGCTCGATGAGGCGCCGGACGGCGGCGATATCACCGTCAACCTTGCAGGCCTCGTTGGCCGCGTCGAACAACTTGAAGTAGGTCAGGAGGGCCGCCGTCTGGAGGAGGAAGCCCTCCGCCTCGAGGGCGTCGCCAGGGGCGTACCAGAAGCCGGTCGCGAGGCCGAACAGGCGACCGAGCTCGTACCAGTCGATGGCCGATCGGACGGCGTCCTCGAAGGCCGGGACGTCGGCCGCGGCCGCGATCGCGGGATGGATCGCACCGAGCGCCCAGGCCCGCAGGACATCGGCGATGTCGGCCCGGACCGCCGGGTCGTTGGGATCCGCCGGGCCGCCCGGCGGGTACAGGATCTGGTGGATGTCGTGGCGGGCGGCCTTGGCCGGGTCGGACGGCCGCGGCGGCGCGGCGTTGGCGGGCGGACCGACGCCGGCGCCGTGGGGGCTCGCGCCGGTCAGGCGGAGCCGGATGACCGACAGGTCCGCGGCGAGCTCGACCAGGTCAAGCGTTGCCGGCCCGCCGCTGCCGTCGGAGGCGAACCCGTACACGATGTCGCCCGCGTCGAGCGCCGACCGCAGCCGCGCCCGGGCCCCGTCGTCGAGTCGGATCTCGAGCGTCGCCGGGAAAGTAAAGGACTGCCCATCGGGGCCGATCTCGACGCCGCCGAGCAGGTCGCCACCGAGCGGCAGGCCCTCGATCGCGGCGATCGGGCTGACCGTCACCTCGCTCGCCTCCGCGAGCGCGCCCGCCGGCACAGTCAACCGGTACGTGCGACCGCCGTCAGGATCGGCCGCCGTCAGCTCGGCGCCCTCGGGCCCGACCGTCGCGCTTACCGCCGTCCCCGGCACGAGGGTCACCCCGCCGGGGCCAGGCTCCGGGCTGGGCGTGACGGCCGGCCCACAGGCGGCGAGGAGCAGGGCGAGCACGACGAGCCCCACAGTCCCTCCGGGAAACCGGGGTCCCGGGGGATCCGGCCGGTTGTGGCGCACGGGGTATGGGACGACGGGCAACAGGGGACGCTCCGGCTGCGGGGTCGAGCTGGGTCGTTCCCGAGGATACGGCCGCTGTCGAGCGGAGCCCGGCCAGGGCAAGCCGGAGGTGCCGTCGTCATACACTGGCGACGTCGTCCCCGTAGCTCAGTGGACAGAGCGGCGAGCTTCTAACTCGCGGGCCGCAGGTTCGAATCCTGCCGGGGACGCCATTTGCAGCCGATTCGGACGATTCCGTCCGCTCAGTTCGACGAGTAGGCGTCGAGCGCCGAGGCGACCCCGGCCGACACGGCCGCGGTGCCGCCGAGGACGACGATCCGGCCGGGCTTGAGCCGGCCGAGCTCGGTCGCGATGACCGACGGGATCGAGGTCCCCGGCACGAGCAGCAGCGGTCCACCCTGGAGCCCCGCCGCCGCGGCTCCCGACAGGGCGTCGGCGAAGCCGAGGCCGGTCGCGACGTAGGCGACGGCCACGCCCGGCCCGTAGGTCGCCTTCGAGATCTCGGCCGAGGTGGCGTAGCGGTTCGGGCCGGCGAGGCGGGTGACTGGCAGGTTCGTCACGACGACGTCGACCGTCGCGGTCGCGCGCGTTCCGTGCCAGCTCGCGAGGACCGTGAGCCGATATGTCCCGATCGGAAAGCCCTTCGGGACGGTCACGGTGAGGGTCGCCTTCGTGGCCTCGAAACCGAACAGCTGCGCCTTGTCGAGGCTGGCGCCCATGCCCGCAGGAGTCCCGGTGACAGACAGGGTCAGCTCTTCGAGCACGGTCGCGCGGGACAGGGTCAGGGTGACGGGGAACGAGCCGCCGGCGGCCGTCGTGCTGACCGCGGCCGGCCAGGGCGTCATCGAGACGCCGCCCATCGGACCGATCCGCGCGACGTCGAGGAGGCGATCCGGCACGCCGTCGGGGTCGGTCGCCGTGGACCAGCTGAGCGTGCCGAGGTACTGGAGGGCCCGCTTGACCTCGGCCGGAGTGGCCGCCTGCCGGCTGGCCTTGTAGAGGGCGATGGCGCCCGTCACGTGAGGCGCCGCCATGGACGTCCCGGACGACCAGCCGTAGGTGTTGCCGGTCTTCGTGCTCCAGATGCACTTGCCCGGGGCGATGAGGTCGACGTCGGGGCCGTAGTTCGAGAAGTCGGCGAAGGTGTCGTCGACGTCGTAGCCGCCCCAGCTCCAGCACTTGTCCCCACCGAGGCCGCCGGCTCGGCCGTCCGAGTCGGCGAGGGCCGAGACGGTGATGACCTCGTCGTAGGCGGCCGGGACGCGCTTGGAGGCGGGACCCGAGTCGTTGGCAGCGGCGGCGACCACGGTGACGCCGCTTCCGACGAGCCGGCAGATCGCGGCGTGGAGGACGTCGGCGTTGAGAGCCCCGCAGGCGCCGTCGTCCGCGCCCCACTTGGCGACGCTCATGTTCACGGCCTCGAACAGCGGACGCGACCCGTCCGAGGGATCGCGCTGGGCGGCGATCCAGTCGAGCCCGCAGATGTACCAGGACAGCAGGCCGGTGCCGTCAGACGCGAGGATCCGGACGGCCCACAGGCGCGCGCCCGGGGCAACGCCCACGACCCCGATGTCGTTGTCCTTGGCCGCGATCGTGCCGGCGACATGTGTACCGTGGCCGTTCCCGTCCCCCCAGGCTGCCGGATCCGCGGTCGTGCAGTTCATGCCGCCGGCGACGTTGAGGTCGGGGTGCGAGGCATCAATGCCCGTGTCCACGACGGCGACGTCGGCATCGACCCGCTCATCGACGCCATCGATCTTCGCCGCCGGGGAGGTCCGGCCGCCGATCCTGGCGACGCCCGTGGGCATCGACTGCGAGGTCAGGCTGATGGGCTCGTCGGGGACGACCGCCGCGACGTCCGGGTCCGCCCCAAGGGCCTGGACCTGCCCCGGCGTGAGTTCGGCGGCGAAACCCGCGAGGAGGTGCTCGAAGCGGCGTCCGACGGTGATGGTGTGGCGCGTCGCGACCCGGTCCGCCGCCGCGGCATTCCGCTTCGCAGCCTGTCCGACGGCCGCGCCGTCGCCAGGCTCGCCATCGGCGGTGAGCATGACGATGTAGGGCTGTCTCGTGGCGCTCCCCTCTGCGGCAACGGTGCCGATCGGCAGCGCCATGGCGAGGGCGAGGAGCAGGGCGGTGGCGGCGACGGGGCGGGACATCCGCGCTCCCCCGGGTTCGGCTGGACGGCGCCCTTCGCCCATCGGCCCGACGGGCGCGGCGTCGCCACCAACCATCGCCCCGGAGGGCCGTGAATCGAAGGGGCCCGATGGTCAGGGATGGCCCGGTCTTTCTGGCTGGTTCCCGGCCGGCGATGGGCGCGCCCCCGCCCCGGCGTCACGTGGCAGGCGTCACGTGGCGGCGTCCCGCAGCGGCCGTCAGTCAGCGGCCGTCAGTCAGCGGGAACCGCGACCTCCTCGCCACTCGCGGCCGAGCGGTAACAGGCCAGCATCAGCTCGAGGGCCCGCAGGCCGTCCGCGCCACTGATCGGTGGGGGGACGTCCAGCCGGACAGAGCGGATGAACGAATCGAGGTTCCAGGCGGCGTCGTTGCGGGCCGCGGCGAGCCGCTCGAAACGCTCGCCATCGGCGATCCGGATGTCCTGGTAGGGGTGGTCGACGCGCGCGGCGCCCTTCGTCCCGACCACCTCGAACCGGGCGTCGAGGAAGAAGGGGTACCCGGTCGGGTTCGCCCAGCCCGAGGTGACCGTCGAGATTGCCCCGCCCTCCCAGGTGATCGTCGCGCTGCCGATGCTGTCGACCGCCAGCTCGGGCTGGACGCCACGGTGGATCCGGGCGTAGACCGCGGTCGCCTCACGGCCGACGATCCAGCGAACCGCGTCCATGGCGTGCATCCCGATGTCGCCGAAGCCGCCGAAGCCGGCCTCGGCCGGGTCGACCAGCCAGGACGCATCGAGCCCGGGGATCGTCAGCGGCACCTTGCCGGTCTTGACGACGTGGACGAGGCGGACCTCGCCCAGATCGCCGGCATCGATCCGGGCCTTCACCGCCTGCGGCCCGAGCTGACCGCGAGGGTTGAACGGCACCATGAGGTGGATCCCGGCCCGCCGCCCGATCTCGACGATCTCCCGGCCTACCGCCACATCGAGGGCGATCGGCTTGTCCACCAGGAGGTGGACGCCGTCCGCGGCAAGCTGGGCGACGATCTCGAGGTGGCGGCGCGGCCGGGTCCCGATGTAGGCGGCATCGATGCCGCCGGCCGGCTCGGGGACGAAGCGGACGCCGAGCCGATCCGCCATCGCCTTCGCGGCGCCAGCGTTCACGCCGTCGTCCGCGATCCAGGCCAGCTCGATGTCGCTGCGCGCGGCGAGCATCGGCGCGAACCGGAGGACGTGTGGGTGGTCGAAGCCGACGATCCCGAGGCGGGGCTTCTGGATCACGGCGCGACGGGCTCCGGCCGGCCCGACCGGGCCGAGCGCTCGGCGGCCTCGATCATCTCGACCGCGGTGAGCGCATCGTCCAACCCGATCGCGAACGGCGCACCCGATTCGACGGCCGCCGCGAAGTGCTCGACCTCGTTCCGGAACGTCGTCGCCCCGGCCGAGAGGAGGGGAGAGTGGCGGGGAATCTCGAGGCCGTCGACGACGACCGTGGCGGGATGCGAATCGCGGTCGTGGGCCTCGATCTTGCCGCCGGTGCCGACGACCTCGGTCGTGGCATAGAACGGGCCCCACGCCGGCGGATGGAACCACGAGACGCTCAGCACCGCGTGGCGCGACGGGCCGTAGTCGAAGGTCACGACGGCCGCGTCCGGACCGCCGCCAGCCGTCGCCTCGGGCCGCGTCCGGAGGACCTTGGCGAACGCCGTCCGGGGCCGCCCGCCGAGGTACCAGCCGATGAGCTCGGCGGCGTGGATGCCGACGTCCCACAGGACCCCACCGCTCTGACCGTCTCGCCATTGCCAACCCTCGGCAGGGGCGCCGTTCCAGGCGTGCTCCGACCGAAAGACGTACACGGGGTCGCCGATGCGGCCGGCGCGAATCTGCTCGTCGATCAGCGTCCAGCGGTCGTCGAACCGGCGCGAGTGGCCGATCATCAGGCGCCGGCCCATGGCCGCGGCCGAGGCCGTCATCCGCCGGGCGTCGGCGACGGACCGGGCCATCGGCTTCTCACACAGGACGTGCTTGCCGCATTCCAGCGCCGCGATCGCGAGGTCGGCATGGGTGTGGGTCGGGGTGAGGACGAACACCGCGTCGATGTCGTCGAGGGCCACGAGCGACTCGGGCGACTCGATCACCCGGACGCCGCCGAGCCTTGCTGCGGCCGCGGCGGCCCGTGCCGGATCGAGGTCGCAGACCGCCGTCACCTGGATGGCACCAGTGTCCGCGAGCGCCGGGAGGTAGCCCCGCTCGAAGATGTTGCCGGTGCCGAGGACGCCGACCCGCAGGGTCAAGCGATCGCCCTTCCCGCGCCAAACCGCATGGGCCAAGTCTAGGTCACCGACCGTGCGCGGCCCGGTCACGGGTGTGCGACGCCGGGGCCAACCCGTCCGTACTGCCCGCGACCCGAACCGAAGTACGGCTTGGCGCGACCCCCGCGGACCCGTACGTTCCCGTCATCAACGAGCCGGACCGCACCCGTCACCTCCGGACGGGCCTCGACGGCGACCGTACATGATCGAAAGGCGACCATGGCAATGGCCTCGATGGCTGTCAACGAACTCGGACCGATGCTCACCGCCACCGAAGTCGCGGAGATGCTCCATCTCCACGTCAACACGGTGAAGCGGCTCGGTGACCGCGGCGAACTGCCGTTCTACCGGGTCTGCAAGCGCGGTGATCGCCGGTTCCGGCTCGAAGACGTCCTCCGCTTCCTCCACCAGAACCGCTAGGACGCGCGCGGGCTGCACCCGCGCGCGCTCGATTCCCTCGGCGACGCCGGTCGGCGCCGCCCGCAGGCGCCGTGCCACCCGGACGGGGGTCAGACCGTCCGGAGCGCCTCGCCGAAGATCTCCAGCGCCTCGGACACCTCCGCGGCGCCGACGTCCAGTGGCGGGATCCAGCGCACCACCTGGTGCTGCGGCCCGCACGACAGGACGAGCAGGCCCAGGTCCGCCGAGCGGGCCATGAGTCGTTCCACGAGCGCCCCGTCCGGCGTCTTCGTGACGGCATCCGACACGAATTCCACCCCGACCATGAGCCCGGGCCCCCGCACATCCCCGATGCGCTCGTCCTCCGCGGCGAGGCGGGCGAGACCGGACCGCAGGTCGGCGCCGCGGGCTGCCGCGTTCGCGATCAGCCCCTCGCCCTGGATCGTGTCCAGGACGGCGAGCGCGGCGGCGCAGGCTACGGGGTTGCCGCCGTAGGTCGAGCCGTGGGCGCCCCTGCCCCAGCGGTCCTGGAGCTCCCGCCGGGTCGCGATCGCCGACAGAGGCAGCCCGTTCGCGATCGCCTTGGCGATGCACACGACGTCGGGCACGATCCCGGCGTGCTCGAAGGCCCACATCCGGCCAGTCCGACCGTAGCCCGTCTGGACCTCGTCGGCGACGAGCAGGATCCCGTGCTCATCGCAGATCGCCCGGAGGCTCCGCAGGAACTCGGCCGGCGCCGGCAGGTAGCCGCCCTCGCCTTGGACCGGCTCGATGAAGATGGCGGCCACGGTTGCCGCCGGGACGACGCTCGAGAGCATCGCCCGAAGGCGGGCCAGCGACACCTCGGTGGCCCTCGCCTCGTCGCCGTCGAACTCGCGCCAGACCTGGGGAAACGGCGCGAGGTAGACGGACGGGATGAGCGGCTCGTAGCCCTGGCGGTAGTTCGGCGACGAGCTGGTGATCGAGGTCGCCCCGTAGGTCCGGCCGTGGAAGGCGCCCTGGAAGGCGATGATCGAGGGCCGGCCGGTGACCCGGCGGGCCAGCTTCATCGCCCCGTCGATGGCCTCCGAGCCTGAGTTCAGGAGGAAGATCGAATCGATCGGGTCGGGGAGGGTGGCGGCGAGCCTGTCCGCCAGGCGCGAGACCGGCTCCGAGAACCCGATCGCCCCGGTCGGCCCGATCAGCCGGTCGACCTGGGCGTGGATCGCCGCACTGACCGCCGGGTGGGCATGTCCCAGCGCGGTCACGGCGATGCCGTTGGCGAAATCGAGGTAGCCCCTGCCGGCCGTGTCGTACAGCCGGTGGCCGACGCCGTGGCTCCAGGACCGCTCGAAATAGCGCCCCAGGACGGGCGTCAGGTGGCCGCCGGCGAGCGCGGCGAGATCGAGGTCATCGATGGGGGTGGCCATGGGCCGCGAGTATAGGCGGGCGGCGGGCGGGCTCGGAGTGGCATCATCCGGTCCGTGGCCATCGACTTCCGGCTGACCGACGAGAACCGGCTCGTCCAGGAGACCGTCCGCGACTTCGCTGAGCGAGAGATCAACCCGTACATCCGCGAGTGGGACGAGCGGGGCGAGGTCCATCGCGAGCTCTTCGCGAAGATGGCCGAGCTCGGGCTCCTGGGCGCCCCGATCCACGAGCAGTGGGGCGGCTCGGGCATGGACTACACCAGCTTCGCGATCATCTGCGAGGAGCTGGAGCGGGCCGACACAGCGTTCCGCGTCGTCCAGAGCGTCCACGTCGGCCTGAACTCGCTGACCCTCATGCAGTGGGGGACCGAGGAGCAGAAGCAGCGCTGGCTCGTGCCCCAGGCCCGGGGCGAGAAGCTCGCCACGTTCGGGCTCACCGAACCCGGCGTGGGCACCGATGCGGCGAACCTAGCCACGACCGCCCGCCGCGACGGCGATTCGTACGTCCTCAACGGCGAGAAGATCTGGATCAGCATCGCCGACCTCGCCGACCATTTCCTCGTCTTCGCCTCGGTCGACCGGTCGCTGAAGCACAAGGGCGTCACGGCGTTCGTGCTCGAGCGCGGGATGGCCGGCCTCACCACAGGCACGCTCCACGGCAAGCTCGGGATTCGGGCCGGCAACACCGGAACGATCCAGATGCAGGACGTCCGGGTCCCGACCGAGCACCGGATCGGCGAGGAGGGCGAGGGCTTCCTCATCGCCATGAGCGCCATCGACCAGGGCCGCTTCACGGTCGCGGCCGGCAATGTCGGGCTGGCCCAGGCCTGCCTCGATGCCTCGCTCCGCTACGCCCACGAGCGCCACACCTTTGGCGACGAGATCGGCCGCCACCAGCTCGTGAAGCAGATGCTGGCGAAGATGGTCGCCGGCATCGAGGCCGGCCGGCTGCTCGTCTGGCGGGCGGCGTTCCTGAAGAACCACGGGGTCCGCAACACCCGCGAGACGTCGCTGGCGAAGTGGCACGCCACCGACCACGCGGTCCAGAGCGCCCTCGATGCGATCCAGATCCACGGCGCCAATGGCTACTCGAACGAGTTTCCGGTGGAGCGCTACCTCCGGAACTCCAAGGCCGCCGTCATCTACGAGGGCACGAGCCAGCTCCACACCCTCATCCAGGCCGACTACGCCCTGGGCTACCGCGAGGACCGGCCGCTCCGCTGCGAGCCGCTGCCGGCCCAGGGCTTCGAGCGGTTGCCGGTGTCCATCGCCGCGGCCGCGGGGCGAGCCTGACGACCTCGCCCGCCAGGGCCGGCGTCCCGCCGGGACCGTTCACGGCCGGCGAGCTGCAGACGCTCGCGATGATCGCCGAGACGTTCGTCCCGACTGCCGACGGGCCCCGGATCGCGGCCCTCGCGGCGGAGGCCCTCGTTCGGGCCGCCGACCCGTCCCAGGTCCGCCAGCTTCGGCTGGTCCTCGAGGTCCTCGAGGTTCCGCTCGTCAACCTGATCACGGCCGGTCGACGGCGCTCGTTCTCGCGGCTGACGCCGGGCGAGCGGGAGCGGCTGCTCCTTCGTTGGGGCCACTCGCCGATCGGCCTGAAACGATCGGGCTTCCAGGGGCTTCGGAAGCTCCTGACGTTCCTCGCCTATGCCGTTCCGACGCCCGACACGGCCGGCCGCGAGGCCGGCCCGCTCTCGACGGTCGACTATCGGCCTGATGCGCCACCCGTGACGGCCGAGCCGACGCCCGTCCGGGTCCTCGAGCTCGATCGCTCCGCCGCCGTGGCCGGGACACCCGCGGAGCTCGACGCCGACGTGATCGTCGTCGGGTCGGGCGCCGGCGGGGGTGTCGTCGCCTCCGACCTGGCACGGGCCGGACGGAGCGTCCTCGTCCTGGAGGCCGGGCCATTCGTCGACGAGTCGACGATGCCGCGCACGGAGCTCGACGCCTTCTCGCGGCTGTACCTGAATCACGGGCTGCTCGCCACCTGGGACGGCTGGATCAGCATCCTCGCCGGCTCGGCCGTCGGGGGCGGGACGGTCGTCAACTGGATGACCTCGATCGATGCCCCCCGATCCGTCCGCCGCGAGTGGGCCCGCGACCACGGTCTCGACGGCGTCGACGGACCGGAGTGGGACGCGGATCGGGCAACGATCGAGGGCGAGATCGGTGTGACGGCGGCGTCGGCAATCCCGCCGAAGGACGCCGTCATCGGTCGCGGCGCGAAGGCTCTCGGCTGGGACGTCGCGCCCATCCGTCGGAACGCGACCGCCTGCGACGACTGCGGGAGCTGCCCGTTCGGCTGTCCCCGGGGCTCGAAGCAGAGCGGATTGCGGGCCCACCTCGCGACGGCGGTCGGCCACGGCGCCCGAATCGTCGATCGCGTCCGGGTCACTCGGCTGCTCGTGGCGGGCGGCCGGGTGACGGGCGTCGAGGGCAACCTCCTCGTGACCGACCCGGCCACGGGGATGCCGGTCCTCGCCGCGGCCGGTGCCGCGACGGCCGTGCGCACCCGGCGGCTCGTCGCCCGGGCGCCCCAGGTCGTGCTGGCGGCCGGTGCCCTGCGCAGCCCCCAGATCCTCCAGCAGACGGGCGCCACCCACCGGGCCGTCGGGCGGTACCTGCGGCTCCACCCGGTGCCGGTCGTGGCCGCCCGCTTCAGGGAGCCGATCCAGATGTGGCGCGGCGTGATGCAGGCGGTCCGATCGGCCGAGTTCGTCGAGCCGGCCGCCGGTCGCGAGGGCTACGTCATCGAATCCGCGCCGGGGCACCCCGGCCTCCTGGCCCTAGCGTTGCCGTGGGATGGCGCGGCGGATCACGCTGCCTGGCTCCGCGCTGCCCACGAGCTCGCGCCGCTCGTCGCGGTGACCCGGGACGGTGGCGAGGGCCGAGTGTCGCTGACGCCGGCCGGCCGCGTCCGGATCGACTACGAGCTCGACGCCGTCGGGGTCGCGACGCTCCGCCACGCCCTCGGTTCGATGGCCAGGATCGCCCGGGCCGCCGGCGCGGCCGAGATCGTGGCCGCGGCCACGCCGCTCGTCCGCCACGCCGTGGACGGACGACCGGACGAGGAGCAACGGTTCAGCGACTTCCTGGAGGACCTGGCGCGGCTCGACCTTCGCCCCAATCGGGGGGCGGTCTTCTCCGCCCATCAGATGGGCACCGTCCGGATGGGCACCAGCCCGGCGGGACATGCCGCGGACGAGCGCGGCCGGATCCGCGGCGCCGACGGCTCCATCATCGGGGGTCTGTACGTGGCGGACACGTCGACCTTCCCGACCGGCCTCGGGGTCAACCCGATGCTGACGGTCATGACGATGGCCCGGCGGGTCGCCCGGACCGTCAGGGACGAGGGGCGGGCCTCGGGCTGAGGGTCGCCGGGTGGCCGCCCCCGCGCTTCTCGGAGACATCGGCCAGCCCGCCCACAGGCTGGCCGTCACCGGATCCGGGTACGGAGGCGCGCAGCGGCGAGAGCGATGGTTGTGCCGGCGCGCTCGCCGGCTCCTCGGTGGGTTCGGGCCGTGACACCCGCCCCCTGGCCGTCACGATCATCGCCACCGCCACGACGATCACCGCCGAGGCGACGAGCGTCCGGGGCGTCACCGGCTCGGCCAGGATGACGCTGCCAAGGGCGACCGCGACGACCGGGTTGACGTAGGCGTACGTGCTCACCAGCGAGAGCGGCGCGTTCCGGAGCAGCCAGGCGTAGGCGTTGAACGCCACGATGCTCCCGATCACGGTGAGGTAGGCGAGGGCCGCCAGCGACGATCCCGAGACCGCCTCCGGATGGAACCGCCCGTACTCGCCGGTCAGGCCGGCCTCGATGAACAGGGCGCCGGCCCCGAGGAGCATCTGCAGCCCGGTCGCCGTGAGGGGTCGCGCCGGCAGCCGCGCCCGTCGGGCGGAGAAGATCGAACCGTGGGCCCAGCCGATCGGGGCGATGAGGAGGATGACCACCCCCACGAGATCGATGGAGTTGGCTCCCTGGCCGAACGGCCAGACGAGGAGGACGACCCCGGCCAGCCCGACCCCGATCCCGACGAGGACGAGGCGCGGCAGGGGATCCCGGAAGTAGAGCCATCCCAGGACGGCGAACCAGGCCGGGATGATGGCGATCAGCGTGGCCGCGATGCCCGAGGGCACGGTCTTCTCGGCCAGGCCCACGAACCCGTTGCCGATGCCGAGCAGGAGCGCCCCGACGATCGCCGAATCACGCAGCTCACGGGCGCTCGGGAGGCGGAAGGCGCGGCCCGTGCGGAGGACCTCCCAGGCCAGCAGGATCGCGCCGGCGAGGGCGAATCGGATCGACAGCATCAGGAACGGCGGGATCGTCTCGATCGCGATCGCGATGCCGAGGTAGGTCGAGCCCCAGACGACGTAGACCGTCGCCAGGGCGGCCCAGAGGCGGAGGCCGCCGGTTCGAGTTGGCATAGTTCGATGGTCCAAGATGCGGGTCAGTGTAGGGGCGTGCGATGGCCTGGTCCAGTAGGCCAAGGTTGTGATTTGGTGGCGGGGAGGGCCGGCTTCCGGCCGACCGCGTTCAGGCCGCCGCGGCCGCGCTCCCCGATCCCGGGCGGCAGGCCCGACAGGCCCGGAACCCGGCCGCGGCCGCTGCCGACATTGACCGGAACGGAACCCGGTGCGAGGGCTTGATCCGGCGGGCGTTGTGGCACGTGGGCAGGCACACGATGTGGGTCGTGTCCGAGCCGAGGAAGCGGACCCCGGCCCTCGCCCCGGCCTCGAGGGCGTCGCTGTCGAGGCCTTCCGCGGCGAGGATCGTCCGCTTGGCCGTCGAGCCGCCGAGCGAGTACTGGCCGATCGTGCCGTCACTGCGGACGACGCGGTGGCACGGCACGACCAGCGGCACCGGGTTGTGGGCGAGCGCCGTTCCGACGGCCCGGACGGCCCGGGGTCGGCCGATCTCGGCGGCAACCCAGCCGTAGGGCCGGACCTCGCCGCGCGGGATCTCGAGGGCCTTCATCAGGACCGCGGTCTCGAACTCCGTGCGGCCCCTGAGATCGAGCGGGACCCGGACTCGCCGTTCGCCCGCCAGGCGGGCGGCGACGGCCCGGGCCAGCTCCGCCGGCATCTCCTCCGCCCGGTGAAGGGGCCGGCCGACCGTGCGGCCGAACCGGGACTCGAAGTCATCGAGGTCGGCGGCCCGGTCGACCGCCGAGACGCCGCGGCCATTCCAGGCGACGACGATCGGCCCGAGCGGCGACGGCAGCTCGGCATAGCGGTCGGCCAGGCCGACCTCGACGAGCACGCTCGTGGCGAGCGATGGGGGAGCGGCGATGGCGAGCGCGGTCAAGTCGGTCTCCAGTCGGTCGGGCGCGGCGGCGGGTGGGCGGGTCGATCGAGGGCTCATGCGCTCAGCTCCCGGTGATGTGCGGTGAGATCGGGATCGGTGGTGAGGATCGTCCGCAGCAGGGCCAGCCCGCGGCTGGTCTGGGCCTTCACGGTGCCCTCGGGTCGATCGAGGGCGGTCGCCGTCTCGGCAACCGACAGGCCGTCGACGTGGCGGAGGATCACGGCGGCGCGTGGCCCGGGTGGCAGCGCCATGAGCGCCGCGGCAAGCCCCCTGATGGTCTCGCGCCGCGCCGCCCGCTCGTGGGGCGAGGCCGCGGTCCCGGGGATGGCCGCCTCGCCGCCGGCCTCCACGATCGGTTCCAGCTGCAGCGGCGGCGTCCGCTCGTCGAGCCGCCGGCGACGGTTGCGGGCGAGGTTCACCACGATCGAGGCGAGCCACGGTCGCAGCCGGAGCGACCGGATCCTGTCCGGCTCGTAGCCGGTCATCGCCCGGTAGGCCCGGACGAACGCATCCTGGGCGACCTCCTCCGCGTCCCGCGGATCGCCGAGCAGCCGCAGGGCGATCGAGTAACAGCGGTCCTGGTGGGCGCCGAGCAG
>DASWGY010000001.1:0-5697 GCA_036393495.1 Candidatus Limnocylindrales bacterium | reverse complement strand
CCAACCGGGGCCCGAATCACGGTCACGCTGCCGGCGGTCGCCCGCGGCGCCTGAGGGTCGCGTCCGCTCCCCATCCCGTCCCGACGTGACTGGCAGTCAGCAGCGGGCGGTCGAGTGAAGGCTGGGCCGCGATGTTCGCCTGCCAGCGGCCGCCGGCGTGACCCATGGTCACGAGAAAGGCCTGAGGAGCGAAGGACGCCCGCCGCGGACGCCGTTGGGCAACGAACTGCTGACTGGTGGACACGCGGCGCCTGAGGGATCCGGGGCCCGTCGGTCCGCGTGCCTCAGCGCGAGGCCCAGGCCTCGATCTCGACCTTGTACTCGGGGGCCGCGAGGGCGGGAACGAACACGAGCGTCGAGGTCGTGATGTGGTCGCCGAGGGCACGATTCAGGATCTCGCCGCGTCGCGCGCGGTCGAGGTCGCCGACGACATAGGTCGTGATCTTCACGAGATCTGTCGGCTCGAACCCGGCGGCTTCGAGGTTCGCGAGGATATTCCGCAGGGCGAGCTCGAACTGATCGATCGGGTCGGCCGGAACGCGGCCATCGCGGTCCTTCCCGACCTGGCCCGAGATGAACAGCAGCCGGCTCTCGCCGGACACCTCGATCTGGTGGACGTATCGCCCGACGGGCGGATGGACGGTCTCAGGGTTGCGCGGCTCTTTCATGGTGATTTCTCTCCGTTCAGGTCAGGGCGACGTCGCCGGTCCCGTCAGGGCTCGGCTCCACGTGACCGACGCGCCAATGCGGCACGCCGCGCGCATCGAGCGTCGCTTCCAGCGCGGTGAGCGCGGTCGGGGCGACGGCCGCAAGGAGGCCGCCCGAGGTCTGCGGGTCGTGGGCGAGAACGACGAGCTCGGTCGGGACGCCGTCCGCGACCGCCAGGCCCGGAGCCACGAAGCGACGGTTGTGCCCGGCGCCACCGGTTTCGACGCCGGCGCGCGCGAGCTCGACGGCTCCGTCGAGCGCCGGCAGGGCGGCGGCATCGAAGACGAACCGGGCACCCGCGGCCCGGGCCATCTCGAGGCCGTGACCCAGGAGCCCGAAGCCGGTGACATCGGTGGCGGCAGAGACGCGGGCCGCGACAAGGGCCTCCGAGGCGTCGCGGTTCAGGCGCCGCATCGAGGTCACCGCGGCGGCGAGGTCGGTCTCGGAGGTTCGCCCCTGGCGTCGGCCGCTGACCAGCAGCCCCGTGCCGAGCGGCTTCGTGAGGACGAGGACGTCGCCCGGCCGGGCGCCGCCTTTACGCAGCAACCGATCCGGGTGGGCCACGCCGATGACCGCGAGCCCGTACTTCGGCTCGGGGTCGCGGATCGTGTGGCCACCGGCGAGGATCCCGCCGGCCTCGCGAACGACCGCGGCGGCCCCGTCGAGGATCGCCCGGAAGGCGTCGCCCGGCAGGTCCTCAGGAATCGCCGCGACCGACAAGGCGAACAGGACCCGGCCCCCCATCGCGAAGACGTCGGACAGGGCATTCGCGGCCGCGATTTCGCCGTACGTCCGCGGGTCGTCGACGATCGGCGGGAAGAAGTCGACCGTCCCGATGACCGCGAGGTCCGGGGCCACGAGATGAACCGCAGCATCGTCCGGCGGCTCAAGGCCGGCGATCAGGCCCTCGGGCGCCGCCTCGCCCTCCACGACACCGAGCCCGGCGAGGACCTCAGTCAGCGCATCGGCCCCGAGCTTCGCGGCGCAGCCGCCGCATTCGGTGAGCTCGGTGAGGCGGATTCGCCGCGCGGCCGCGAGCGGCGCCGGGACGTCGGTCGTCACAAGGCCGATCTTAGTGCCTCAGCCCGGCGACCCCTGATCCGCAGCCCGGCGGACGACCCAGACCTGCTCGCGGCCATACGTCGGTGGTGCGCCCCGGAAGTCGCCGTGCTCGGCGAGCACCTCGAACCCGGCGAGCTCGAGCAGGTGGCGCATCTCCCAGCGGTAGGTCCACCGCAGGCTGAGCGTCTCGCGGACCGATCGGATCGGCCGACCATCGGCCTCGAGCTCGGTCATCTCCCAGAGCTCGGTCAGGACTTGCGCAGATGGATCGTTCTGCCGCGAGAGGCACTCGATCGTGACGTCTCGGCCGGTGACCGGGTGGCGAACCGTATCGCGCTGCGTCGGCGGCTGCACGTCCGGCAGGCACAGGTCCAGCCGAGGGTCGAAGAGGTCCACGACGAGCTCACCTTCGGGCGCGAGGTGCCGCCGGAATGCGGCGAGCGCGGCGCGCTGGGCGCCGGGATCCAGGAGGAACTGGAACACCCGGTACGGGACGACGATGAGGGCGAAGCTTCGACCGAGGTCGAAGTCGGTCATGTCGGCCTGGACGAACGACAGGCGAGCGGCGACCCCGGGGTCGAGGACGGCTCGGCTTGCCTCCGCCTGCCGGAGCATGGCCTTCGACAGATCGATCCCGACAACCTCGAATCCGTCCTCCGCCAGGGGGATCGACACCCGCCCGGTGCCGCAGCCGACCTCGAGGATCGGTCCGCCGGTCCGCCGCGCTGTCGCCCGGAAGAACTCGACGTCGCCCTCCACGGACGAGCCGTCGACCCTGACCGCGGCCAGGGCATCGTATGTCTCCGTCCCGAGGTCGTCGGTCGCGTAGAACGGCATCGGTTCCAAGCTCGTCACCCCGCAACGATGGCACGTCCCCGGTGGCGGTGCGAGATCGAACGGATGGCGCGGGCTAGCATGGCCGGTGGGAGTGGGTTCGGGCCGGTGCCCGGCCCGGTCTTCAAAACCGGTGGCGCGGCGCCCGGCGTCGCGCGGTGGGTTCGACTCCCATGCGCTCCCGCCAGGCATCGAGCGGTTCGAGGAGGGCGAGTGACGACGACCGACCGGCCGAGGCCGCCGAGCGTCGAGCGGGTGCTCGCGCGGCTCCGCGCGCGTGACGATCTCCCCCGTGCCGCCGCGTCGCAGGTAGCCGCGGTTCGCGACGAGATCGCCGACGAGCGCGCTCGACTCGCGGCCGGGTCCGCACCTCGATCGATCGACGAGCTTGCGGACGCCGCGGCCGAGCACCTCGACGCGCATCGCCGGCTGCCGGTGGTCGTCTTCAACGCGACTGGCGTGCTCATCCACACGAACCTGGGACGGGCCGCCTGGTCGTGGGACGCCGAGATGGCGGCCCTGAGCTCGCATGGTGCGGTGCTCCTCGAGCTCGATCGAGCGTCGGGCCGGCGCGGCCGCCGCGACAGGCTTGCCGAGGACCAGCTGGTGGCCCTGACCGGCGCCGAGGACGCCCTCGTGACGAACAACAACGCCGCGGCCCTCGCTCTCGGGGTGGGCCTCGCGGGACGCGGCGCTGGCGTGGCCGTCTCACGCGGCGAGCTCGTCGAGATCGGCGGCGGCGTCCGGATCCCCGAGATCGTCCGTCGAGTCGGGGCGCGCCTCATCGAGGTCGGGACGACGAACCGGACGCGGGCCGAGGATTTCGAAGCCGCCCTGGCCGAGGGGCGCGCGAAGGTCGTCCTTCGAGTCCACCCATCGAACTTCGTCCAGTCAGGTTTCACCGAGGTGCCCGACGCGTCCGCCGTGGCCGCAGCGGCCCACCGCCACGGGGCGATCCTCGTCGACGACCTGGGGTCCGGGGCGCTTCTGCCAACCGAGCGATTCGGGCTGGCCCACGAGCCGATGCCCTCGGAGCGCCTCGCCCTCGGTTCGGACGTCGTCACGTTCAGCGGCGACAAGCTCGTCGGGGGGCCGCAGGCCGGCCTGATCGTGGGCCGGGCCGACCTCATCGCGCGGATGCGCCGCGATCCGCTCGCCCGGACGATGCGGCCCGACAAGGTCACGCTCGCGGCCGTCGCCGCGACCCTTGGCCTGTATCGGGCGGGCCTGGCCGAGAGCGAGATCCCGGTCTGGCGGGCGATCGCCACGCCGGCGCCGGCTCTCCACAGGCGTGCGGCCGCGATCGCCCGCCGAGTCGGGACCGCGGCGACCGTCGTCGCGCTCGAATCGACCGTCGGTGGCGGCTCGCTGCCTGGCGAGACGCTGCCGTCATTCGGGCTGGCGCTGACCGCCCGGTCGGCGGACCGGCTGCTCGCGAGGCTCCGAACGGGCGACCCGGCGGTCATCGGCCGGATTGCCGACGACCGCGTCCTGCTCGACCTCCGGTCGACCGATCCCGAAGCCGACGCGGCGCTGGCAAGGGCCATCTGCCGAGCGCTCGATCGCGGCCGCTGAGCCGACCATGACCGTCGTCATCGGCACGGCCGGGCACATCGACCATGGCAAGACGACGCTCCTGCGGGCCCTCACCGGCATCGACGCCGACCGCCTGCCCGATGAGCGGCGGCGGGGCATGACGATCGACGTCGGCTACGCCTGGCTGGACCTCGAGGACGGGACCTCGATCGACTTCGTCGACGTGCCCGGGCACGACGCGCTCATCGGCAACATGCTCGTCGGGGCCGGGGAGATCGACGCCGCGATCCTCGTCGTGGCCGCCGACGACGGGCCGCGGGCCCAGACGCTCGAACACCTCGAGCTCCTCGATGCGCTCGGCCTCCGCGACGGCCTCGCGGTCGTGACGAAGGTCGAAGTCGCCGGGGCGGACCGGGCGGCCGATGTCGCCCGTGCCGTGGTGGACCTCCTGGGGAGGACCTCGCTCGCCGGGGCCGCGGTGCTCGTCGCCTCGGCCACGACCGGTGAGGGCATCGAGGCGGTTCGCGCGGCCGTCATTCGCCTTCGGGACGTCGTCGCGGCGCGACAGGCCGTGCTGCCCGCCGGCCCGACCCGCCTCGCGATCGACCGGGCGTTCACGGTCAAGGGTCGCGGTGCCGTGGGGACCGGAACCTTCCGGGGCGTCGAGCTCCGGCCCGGCGACCGGCTCCGCCTCGAGCCGGCCGGCCTCGAGGTTCGCGTTCGGGGCCTCCAGGTCCATCACGCGACCGTGGACGTGGCGGGTCCCGGGCGGACCGCGGTGAACCTCGCCGGTGTCGACCTGCCCGATCTCAGCCGTGGCTCGGTGCTCGTCGCCGGCGCGGGAGTCGAGGCCTCGGACCGGCTGCTCGTCGCGCTCGCCCCGCCGGTGGCGCTCGGAGCGGACAAACGGCCCGGGGCACGGCCCGCGTGGCCGCCCCGCGACGGGGCCCGTCTGCGCCTGCATCTCGGGACGGCCGCGATCGACGCTCGGGTTGGGCGCCGCGGTCGCGAGGCCGTGGCGCTGCCCGACGGCCGCGTGACGGCCCTCCTGCGCCTCGATGCACCCGTCGCCACGTTCGCCTGCGATCGAGCCGTGCTCCGCCAGCCATCTCCAGGGGATCTCGCCGCCGGCGTCGTGATCCTCGACCCGGCGCCAGCCTGGGGCGTCTCGCGCCGGCGTGCGACGCCGGAGCGCCTGGCAACGCTTGCCGCCGCGGTCGACGACGTCGACCCCGACGCGATCGCCGACGCGGCGCTTGCGCTCCATGGGCTCAGGGCTGTCGCGGGTGCGGCGGGTGGAGCCCTTGTCGCAGATGACATCCGGGAGGCGCTCGCAGGCGCCGCCCTCCGGGCCGTGGCGGCGCACCATCGGGCCGAGCCGGAGTCGACCGGGTTCCCGGCGGCCGCCCTCCGATCTGTCGTCCGGGCCGCCCTCCGACGGGGGGCCACCGCGCGTCGCGAGGATGCCGGGGCCGTCGACGCGGCCATCGCCGGCGTGCTGGACGACCTCGTCGCTCGCAAACGCCTGGCCCGCGACGGCGACCGCTTCCGCGACCC